>JANNFE010000112.1:0-45548 GCA_031379415.1 Betaproteobacteria bacterium
ACACGACCAACATTCCTGGAGAGCGTCATGGCACGCGTCTGTCAAGTCACCGGCAAGCGCCCGATGGTGGGCAACAACGTTTCGCACGCGAACAACAAGACCAAGCGGCGTTTCCTGCCCAATCTGCAATACCGCCGCTTCTGGGTGGAAAACGAGAACCGTTGGGTCCGCCTGCGCATCAGCAATGCGGCCCTGCGCCTGATCGACAAGGTGGGCATCGAGAAGGTCGTTGCCGACCTGCGCGCCCGCGGCGAAATCTGAACGAGGAACCATCATGGCCAGCAAAGGCGGACGCGAAAAGATCAAGCTGGAGTCCACGGCGGGCACCGGCCACTTCTACACCACGAGCAAGAACAAGAAGACCACGCCCGAGAAGCTCGAATTCCTGAAGTTCGACCCGAAGGCGCGCAAGCACGTGCTCTACAAGGAAGTGAAGCTGAAGTAATTCAGCCGCCACCCAAATAGAAAACCCGCCATCGGCGGGTTTTCTTTTGGGCCTTCAAGTGGCCGACGCGGAACCGGCTTCGCCGGACCGCCGGGGGCCGCCCCCCCCGAGGGGGAGGCGGCCGCCAGGCCGCTCCGGGGGTGGGCTTACCGGACCACGCCAATGTTGGTCTGCTTGCCGCCTTCATACGAATGCAGCGTCAGCGCACCGTTCTTGATGTCGCCCTTGGCGTCGAAGGAGATGGCGCCGGTCACGCCCTTGTAGCCCTCGGTCTTGGCCAGCACCGGCAGGAACTTGGCAGGATCGGCCGAGCCGGCCTTGACCATCGCGGCCACCATCAGGTTGACGGCGTCGTACACGTAGGGCGCGTAGATCTGCACGTCGGCGTTGAACTTGGTCTTGAACTTGGCCCTGAAGTCCTCCATGCCCTTCATGGCCGCAGCGTCCTTGGCTTCAATGCCACCCGCTTCGGCGCAGATGACCTGCTTGTCGGCCAGCGCGCCGGCGGCCAGCTTGGGCAGTTCGCCTGAGCAGATGCCGTCGCCGCCCATCATCTTGGCCTCGATGCCCAACTGCTTCATCTGACGCAGCATCGGGCCGGCCACGGCGTCCATGCCGCCGAAGAAGATCAGGTCGGGCTTCTTGGCCTTGATGGCGGTCAGGATGGCGGTGAAGTCCGTGGCCTTGTCGTTGGTGAACTGGCGGTCGACGATCTTGCCACCCTTGCTCTTGACACCCTTCTCGAACTCGTCGGCCACGCCCTGGCCGTAGGCGGTGCGGTCGTCGATGACGGCGATGCTCTTGGCCTTCACGTCGGTGATGGCGTAGCGGCCCAGGGTACCGCCCAGCTGGCCGTCATTGGCGACCACGCGGAAGGTCGTCTTCAGGCCGCGGTTGGTGTAGGCCACGGCGGTGGCCGAGGGGCTGATCTGCGGAATGCCGGCGTCGCTGTAGATCTTGGAGGCCGGGATCGAGGTGCCCGAATTCAGGTGGCCGACGACGCCGGCAACCTTGCTGTCCACCAGCTTCTGCGCGGCCGCGGTGCCCTGCTTGGGGTCAGCGCCGTCGTCTTCGGCCAGCAGCTCGAACTTGACCTTCTTGCCGCCGATGGTGACGCCCTTGGCGTTGAGTTCGTCGATCGCCAGACGGGCGCCGTTCTCGTTGTCCTTGCCCAGGTGGGCGATGGCGCCGCTGGTGGGGCCGACGTGGCCGATCTTGACGACCATGTCCTGTGCGAACACAGAACCGCCCAAGGTCAGCGCTACGGCGCCAAGGATCAGGTTCAGCTTGACTTGCATGCAAATACCTCCGGTATGGATGGGTGTTGTCGCTTCAGCGAACACGTGGGAAGAACCAAGCGCGGCACGATAACCGAAAAGACCCGGCCCCCAAAGCGGGGTTGTGCGGGGCGGTCACGAGAGGCTGCTAGGGACTGCAGGCCGCGCTTCCTGAACGCGCCAGGGCGCGCGGCGGAGGACAGGGTCACGCCGAAGGGCACCCCTGCTCAGCGACCGGAGCGCCGCTTCAGCGCGCGCGCCACGGCTTCGTCGACGAGTTCGTGCAGCGTCGTCGCCAAGCCCTCGCGGGCGTCGCGGATGAGGCCGTCGGCGGCGCGCGCCAGCGCCGGTGCCAGTGCCTCGCGCAGGCGCACCTGCAAGAGCATGTCGATGCGCGGCGCGAGTTCGGACAGCACCTCGTTCACCAAGGCATGGGTGTCGGGCGCCGGGGCGAGTTCGGGGACTGGCTCGGGCAGGACGGGCGTCGGCGGCTCCGCGGCAACGCCGCTATCGGCGTCGGCTTCAGCAGGCGACGACACGAGCTCGGGCCCGCCCAGTTGCACCACCTCCGTCAGCGTGGGCAGGCGGTCCACGCTGGCTGGCGGTTCGTCGGTGGAATCAGGAGACAGCGCCATGGTGCTTGATGGTGAGGCCTGCGCTCTTGTAGGCGCGCCAGCGGCTGCGGCCGCGTTCGGCGTCATCGGGCTCGCCGGACACGACTTCAATCAGGCGGTCGAGTTCGGCCAGCTCCGGCGGCGCGTCGGCGCCCAGATTCAGTACCACGCGTGGCGCACCAGCGCCGCCAGGGCTCTGGGCCAGCCACACTGGCGTGCGCGCCGCCATGGCGGCCGACGCGCCGGGCATGCGCACATGGGGCAGGAACTCGTGGGCCTCGAAGACCCACAGTTCACGGTCGAGTTCGGCCAGCGTCTCGGGCGGCGCCGTGACGAGCACGCGCACGCCTTGGCGGTAGGCCTTGCGCAGCAACCGGCTGGCGAAGCCGATGCGGTCAGCCACGCCCGTGTGGAACTCGACTTCGGTCAAGCCGTGCGTCAAGTTGTCAACTGGCCCGCGCCAGCACGAAATTGATCAGCAGCGGCACCGGCCGGCCCGTGGCGCCCTTGGCGGGGCCCGACTTCCAGGCCGTACCGGCGACGTCCAGGTGCGCCCAGCGCAGTTTGGCGGTGTAGCGCTTGAGGAACATCGCCGCGGTAATGGCACCGCCGGCGCGCGAGCCCACGTTGGCCATGTCGGCGTAGTGCGTCTTCAGCGCTTCGTCGTACTCGTCGTCCAGCGGCATGCGCCAGGCCGGGTCCAGCGCCTGTTCACCAGCGGCCAGCAACTCGCTGGCCAGCGCGTCGTCGGGGCTGAAGAGACCCGAGCGATGGTGGCCGAGCGCGATGACGCAGGCGCCGGTGAGGGTGGCGATGTCCACCACCACCGCGGGCTTGAGGCGCTCGGCATAGCTCAGCGCATCGCACAAGATGAGGCGGCCCTCGGCATCGGTGTTGAGGATCTCGATGGTCTGGCCCGACATGCTCTTGACCACATCACCCGGCTTCAGGGCACGGCCGCTGGGCATGTTCTCGCAAGCCGGGATGATGCCGATGAGGTTGACCTTGGCCTTCAGCTGCGCCACGGCGCGCAGCGTGCCCAGCACGCTGGCGGCGCCGCCCATGTCGTACTTCATCTCGTCCATCTCGGCGCCCGGCTTCAGGCTGATGCCGCCGCTGTCGAAGGTGATGCCCTTGCCCACCAACACCACCGGTGCAGCGTTCTTGGCGCCGCCGTTCCAGCGCGCGATGATGAACTTCAGCGGCTCGTCAGAGCCCTGGGCCACGGCCAGGAAGGAGCCCATACCGAGCTTCTCGCAGTCCTTGCGGTCCAGCACCTCGACCTTCAGGCCGTGGTCCTTGCCGAGTTTCCTGGCCTGCTCGGCCAGGAAGGTGGGCGTGCAATGGTTGCCGGGGCGGTTGGCGCACTCGCGTGCCAAGGTCGTGCCGGCGGCGATGGCTTCGCCGCGTTGCAGGCCGGCGTTCAGTGCCGCCACGTCGCTCTTGGCACAGACCAGGCTCACACTGGTCAGCTTGGCGGCTGCGGGTGCGCTGGGCTTGGTCTCGCGGTACAGGTAAGTCGAATCGACGACGGTGGTGACCAGGGTCTCGGCCTGCGCTGCGCTCCAACCGCCACCCACCTGCGCCACGGCCAGGCTCTGGGCGCCACCGCTCTTCACGTAGCCCAGCGCCAGGCCAAGGGCCTTGCGCAGGGTCTTGGGCGTGGTGTCGGCAAGGTGGGCGAAGATGACGCGCGAGGCTTTCACGCCCGCCACACGGTGGGCATACAGCGTCTGGCCGTTTTTGAAGGCGAAGTCACCGTCCTTCGCGGCCGCGGCCAGGGTGTCGGCCAGCGGCTTGTCCAGGCCTTCGGGTACGGCGTTGGCCGCCACCAGCACCAGCAGTGCATCGGTGTCCACGCCGGCAAGTCCGGCCTGTCCATTGACAGTGCGGGCCACTTGCGTCTTGAAGTCCATAATTACGCCCAAGGCTTAAAGCGCGAGATGTTATTCGATTCAACAGTGCGTCGTGAGCTGGCGCGGGGCTTCGGAGCCACGCTGGTGGTGATCCTCACCATCGTGCTGACGATGTTCCTCATCCGTACCGTGGGCCAGGCGGCCAGCGGCAGCATTGCGCCACAGGACGTGGTGCTGCTGCTGGGTTATGTCGCGCTTGGCCACCTGCCGACGATGATGGCGCTGTCGCTCTTCGTGGCCATCGTGGTCACGCTGGGCCGCATGTACCGCGACAGCGAGATGGCCATCTGGTTCGCCAGCGGCGTGGGCATCACGCGCTTCGTGCGGCCCGTTCTGCGCGCCGGCTCGCCGGTGCTGCTGGTGGTGGCTCTGCTGCTGCTGCTGGTGTGGCCCTGGGGGAACAGGAACAGCATCGAGCTGCGCGACCGCTACCAGCAGCGCAGCGACCTGTCGCGCGTGGCGCCGGGGGTGTTCCAGACCAGCAGCGACGGCCGCCGCGTCTTCTTCATCGAACGCGAGAGCGCCGACGGCGTGAACGCCCGCAACGTCTTCATCCTGGCGCAGCAAGACCACGGCGAGTCGGTGACCTCGGCCAAGGCGGGCCGGCTGGAAAGCGAAGGCGAAGACCGCTACCTGGTGCTGGAACGCGGCCAGCGCAACGACGTCGACACCTCCAGCGGCGAACGCACGCTGTCCAGTTTCGAGAGCTACCGCGTGCTGGCCAGCGAACGCGCCGCGCGTTCTGCCGAAGCGCGGCCACCGAAGGCCACGCGCACCATCGAGCTCATCCGCAAGCCCACGCCGGCCAACCAGGCCGAGCTGACCTGGCGCTTCGGGCTGCTGCTCGGCGCGGCCAACCTGCTGCTGCTGGGCATCGGGCTTGCGGCCACCAACCCGCGCCGCGCCAGCAACTGGAACCTGCTGTTCGCGTTGCTGGCCTTCTTCACTTACTACAACCTCATCAACCTGTCGCAGGCCTGGGTGGCCGGCGGGCGCATGAGCATGGGCGTTGCCCTGCTGGGCCTGCATGGCGGCACGTTCCTCGCGGCACTGGCGCTGCTGTGGTGGCGCGACCATGCCGCGGTGGCCCGCCTGGGCCTGTCGCGGCCACGCAAGGCGGCCGTGGCGTGAAGACGGTCCGGCGCCTGCTCTACTTCGACATCGTGGCCTCGGTGGCCTTCGTCGCGCTGGCCTTCCTGTCGCTGTTCTTCTTCATCGACTTCGTCGACGAACTCGACGGCGTGGGCCGCGGTGGGCGCACCGTCTGGCACGTGCTGGCGGCTGCGGCGCTGGAACTGCCCGGGCACCTGTATGACCTGTTCCCGATCGCCGTGCTCATCGGCACCATCTATTCGCTGGCGCGCATGGCGCAGTCGTCGGAGTTCACCATCCTGCGCACCGGCGGCCTGGGGCCGGGCCGCGCGCTGTCGCTGCTGGCGGTGCTGGGCGTGGCCTTCGGCGCCCTGACCTTCGTCACCGGCGACTACCTGGCGCCGGCCAGCGAACGAGAAGCCGTGCTGCTAAAGGCGCGACTGGGCGGCGGCATCAAGCTCGCGGGTGCCGGGGCCTGGCTGAAGGACAGGCGCATCATGCCGGACGGCGAACACAGCTTCTCGGTGAACGTGGCCGGTGCCAACGCGGCTGGCGGGCTGGCCGGCATCCGCATCTTCGAGTTCGACAGCGACGGGCGCCTGGTCGCCCGCACCGACGCGCGCGAAGGCCGCGTCGCCGACGACGGCACCTGGACACTCACCGACGCCAACGTGGCGACCTGGCCGCGCGCGCGCACTGAAGGCGCCAGCGTGCAACTGGTGCACCACGACACGCTGGCCTGGCCCAGCATGCTCAGCGCCGCCGTGGTGGCCGCCGCCGTGCTGCCGGTGGGCACCATGACCACCATCGACCTGTGGCGCTACAGCGCCCACCTGAGTGACCAGGAACAGGCCGCGCAGCAGCACCAGATCCGCTTCTGGCGCAAGGCGCTCTATCCCTTGGCCTGCCTGGTGATGGTGGCGCTGGCCCTGCCCTTCGCCTACCTGCACGCACGCGCCGGCAGCGTCAGCCTGAAGGTCTTCGGCGGCATCATGCTGGGCATCAGCTTCCTGCTGCTGAACAACCTGTCGGGGCACATTGGCATGCTGCGCGGCTGGACGCCCTGGGTGGCCGCGGCCTCGCCGGGGCTGATGTACCTGCTGCTGTCGATGGCCGCCTTTGCCTGGCTGGTGCGCTACCGTTGAGGCCATGAATTCAGCAAGCCCCGCCGGCCTGATCCTCTTCGCCCACGGTGCGCGCGATCCACGCTGGGCCACGCCTTTCGAGGCCGTGGCCGAGCGCGTACGCCGCGCCCGCCCCAACGCACGGGTGCGCCTGGCGTACCTTGAATTCATGACACCGACCTTGCCCGAAGCCGGCGCCGAACTCGCCGCCGCCGGCTGCATGCGCGTGGACCTGCTGCCGTTGTTTCTGGGTGCTGGCGGCCATGTCCGGCGAGATCTGCCGCTGCTGCTGGACGCCCTGCGCGCAGAACACCCATCAGTGCGCTTCACCTTGCACACCGCCGTGGGCGAAGTGGACAGCGTGATCGACGCCATGGCCCAGGTGGCCATGCAAGCCCTGGGTGCGGCCGCATGAACCTGCACCAGTTCCGCTTCGTGCAGGAGGCCGTGCGCCGCGACCTCAACCTCACTGAAACCGCCAAGGCACTGTTCACCTCGCAGCCCGGTATCAGCAAGGCCATCCTCGAACTGGAAGAAGAACTCGGGGTCGACATCTTCGCGCGCCACGGCAAGCGGCTGAAGCGCGTGACGGAACCGGGCCAGCTGGTGCTGAAGTCGGTGGAGATCATCATGCGCGAGGTCGCCAACCTCAAGCGCATCGGCGAGGAATTCTCCAAGCAGGACGCCGGCACGCTGTCCATCGCCACCACGCACACCCAGGCGCGCTACTTCCTGCCCGAACCCGTGGCGCAGCTGCGCAAGAGGTACCCCAAGGTGCAGGTGGTGCTGCACCAGGGCATGCCCGAGCAGGTGGCGCGCATGTTGCTGGACGACGTGGCCGAGATCGGCCTCGCCACCGAGGCGCTGTCAGCCCATCCGGAACTCATCACCTTGCCCTGCTACGAGTGGCACCACGTGATGGTGGTACCCGCGGGGCACGCGCTGGCCACGGTGGAACGGCCGACGCTGGAACAGCTGGCCGCGCACCCGCTGGTGCTGTACCAGCCCACCGTGACCGGCCGCACGCGCATCGACACCGCCTTCGAGCGCGCGCGCCTGAAGCCGCTGGTGGCGCTGGAAGCCATCGACTCCGACGTCATCAAGACCTATGTGCGCCTGGGCCTGGGCGTGGGCGTGGTGACGGAACTCGCGATGCGCGGCGAAGCCGCCGACCATGATCTCGTCGCCCGTCCGCTGGGCCACCTCTTCGGCCCCAATGTCACGCGCGTGGCCTTCAAGCGTGGCGCCTACCTGCGGCAGTTCGTGCACGCCTTCGCCGAGCTGCTGTCGCCTCGACTGACGCCCGCCCTGCTGGCCCGCGCGATGGGCGGTCAGGGCACAGATTACGAGCTTTGAGAACCGACGATGAATGCCGTGCTCACCCCCACCATCCAGAGCCGCCTGCCCAAGGTCGGCACCACCATCTTCACCGTGATGTCGCAGCTGGCAGCCGAGGTCGGCGCCGTCAACCTGGGCCAGGGCTTTCCTGATTTCGACTGCGACCCGGCGCTGCTGACGCATGTGAACGACGCCATGCGCGAGGGCCTGAACCAGTACCCGCCGATGACCGGCGTGCCGCTGCTGCGCCAGCGCGTGGCCGACAAGATCGAGGCGCTCTACAGCCGCCGCTACGACGCGAACACCGAGGTCACCATCACCGCCGGGGCCACGCAAGCCATCCTGACGACCGTGCTGTGCTGCGTGCACCCTGGCGACGAGGTCATCGTGCTCGAGCCCTGCTACGACAGCTATGCGCCGAACATCGAACTGGCCGGCGGCCGCGTCGTGCGCGTGCCGCTCACGCCGGGAAGCTTCCGCCCCGACTTCGAGCGCATCGCCGCGGCACTGAACCCGAAGACGCGGCTGCTCATCGTCAACAGCCCGCACAACCCCAGCGCCACGGTGTGGACCCGCGCCGACATGGAGCGCCTGGCCGAGCTGCTGGCGCCGACGCAGACGCTGCTGCTCAGCGACGAGGTCTACGAGCACATGGTCTTCGATGGCATGGCACACGTCAGCGTGGCGTCCATCCCGTCGCTGGCCGCACGTGCCTTCGTGGTGTCCAGTTTCGGCAAGACCTACCACGTCACCGGCTGGAAGGTGGGCTATGTCGCCGCACCGGCTTCACTGACGGCCGAGTTCCGCAAGGTGCACCAGTTCAACGTCTTCACCGTCAACACGCCGGTGCAGCACGCGCTGGCGCGCTACATGGCCGACACCGCACCCTACATGGAGCTGCCGGCCTTCTACCAGCGCAAGCGCGACCTCTTCCGCGATGGCCTGGCGCAGACGCGGCTGAAGCCGCTGCACACCCAGGGCAGCTACTTCCAGCTGGTGGACTACAGCGCCGTCAGCAGCCTGCCCGAGGCCGAGTTCTGCCTGTGGCTGACGCGCGAAATGGGTGTGGCGGCGATCCCGCTTTCGGCCTTCTACGAAGGTGGCTTTGAGCAGGGCCTGGCGCGGCTGTGTTTTGCCAAGCAGGACAGCACGCTGCAACAGGCGCTGCAACGGCTGAAGAAGCTGTAGCCCTAGGAGCGTGGGCGCAGCGGAGTCTCGGGAATCGTGTCCAGCGTGTCGAACAGGCTGGCCGGCCGGTCATGGCCCGAGGTGAGGTCCAGGTCCACCGGCATCGTGGCGCGATCCTCGGTCGCTTCGTTGCCGAAACCACTGTCGCGTTCCAGGCCCAGGAAAGGCGCGGGCGAGGTGCTGCTGAACTCGCCGCCGTCGGCCATGGGCAGCAGCAGATCGACATTGCCGCTGTCGGCCGACTCGCGGTCCAGCAGGTCGCGCGCCAGCGCGTAGAGCAGCAGAACGTCGCGGTAGGCCGGCAGCTCGAAGAGGTCGCCGCGCGACTTGCGGAACAGCAGCGCTTCCAGTTCGGCCATGGCGTCCAGCGGCCGTGCCCATACCTGCTGCAGCCGCGGCAGCACGCCGGGGTAGCTCTCGAGCGAACGGCCGGCCTGCAGGTCGGCGTCCCATTCCGGCGCGTAGGCATTGAAGCGCTGGTTGAAGCGCGTGCGCGTGCGCTCGTACTCGGCGCGCTCGCCGCGGCGGCGGTAGATCTCCAGCAGCTTCAGGTAGGGCAGCGGGCTGCTGCCGCCGGTGTGACGCACGTGTTCGAGCAGCAGGTCCGCAGCTGCGTCGTCCTGGCCCAGCACGACGAAGAACTCGGCCTGCTGCTCCAGGTCGATGAGCTCCTCGATGGAGACATCGCGCGCGGGTGTCGCTTCGTCCACCGCAGTGCCCGGCGACAGCACCTCGGTGCGCATCATCGCCGCGTCGTAGGGATAGGGCTGCGCAGGCTCCTGCGGCAGCGGCTGCGTGGCTTCCTCCAGCGCGGGCGCGGGCGGCGGCCAGGCCGGCGTGCCGCGCGGGCGCTGGCCATCGGGCAACTTGTCGGGCGACTTGATCTCGGACGTGACGAAAGGAATGGGCGAGGTCGGCTGACGGCTCGGCGTGCCGCCACTGAGGGTGCTGACCGGGGCTGGCAGCGGGTCGCGCGCCAGCGGCGGCACGGCCGTCTGCCAGCCCTGCTGGCGTGTGCGCTGGGCCGAGTTCAGGCGCCAGGCCAGCCATGCGGCCAAGCCAGTGAGGAACAGCACCAGGGCCAGCAGCGGTAGCGTCCAGCGGCTGGCCTCTTCTGAGCGCATGAGGCGCTCGCGCAGCTGCGCGGCCATCTCGCGGCCGGCCTTGGTCTCGCTGCGCAGGTCTTCCACCGTGCGTTCCAGGCCGGCGATGCGCTCGGTCGCCGCAGAAGCCGCCGACGCCGCCGCACGCGTCGCGCTGGCGGCCTGGGCCACGGCCTGCAGGGCTTCTTCCACTGCAGCGCCTGAAGCCGTGGTTGCAGGTTCGGCGGCTTCGAGCTTCAGGCGGGGCGCGGCCTCGGCCACCGCGGCCGGCGCCGCTGCGCGGATGCGGCGAGCTGGTGGGCTGCGGGCAGCGCTGCGCGCTTCCGCGGTTCGACGTGCGGCGCGGCGTTCGGCGCGCGTGGGTGTCTGCGCGCCTGCGCTGCGCGCCGGGCTGCGGCGCGCTGAAGGCGCCTGCGCTTCGGCCGTAACGGGCCGCGCCTCGCGTTCCTCGGCCGCCGGTGCCACGATGGCCGGCGCCGTATCGACCGCAGCGGGCAGCGTCAAAGGCACGGCGGCGGGCGCCGACACGAACATCGGCGGATCGGCCAGCACCACGAAGCGGCGCGACACGCGCGCGGTGCAACCCACGTTGAGCAACACGCCGACCACGGGTTCGTCGATGGCCAGGCTGGTGCGCACGTGCACGCGGGCCAGTTCGGCACCGGCGATGTCGACCGCCGTACGCACTGCCCCGGCAGACAGCTTGCGCTCGCCCACGGTGACTTCGGCGGTGACGCACTCGGCGGCCAGCGTTTCCCCGGCGTCCAGGCGCAGCAGCACGACAAAGTCCAGCGGCTGGCCCAAGGTGGCGCCGGTGCCGCTGGGGGCGAAGCCCGCTGCTGACGCCGCCGCGGCCGCGAAGCTGGCAGCGCCGGCGAGGATTGCGGACAGCCAGGGCCGCTCGTTGTGCATGCAGCGTGGAGGCGCGAACGCTAGGGGAATTTGATCGCAAAGACTCTAGCACGCAGGGTGCCGCCGCCTGCCCGCCACCAGGCCGGTGCGGGCCTGCATTTCGTGGCCATTGGCACGCCGTATGCAGTTGGGTCAGGCGTCGTAACCTGGGCACCTGCGGTCCAGCCGGCGCAGCAGGCCCGGCCAGGTGAGCTGCGAACCCAGGCCACGCGTGACTTCGCGCGCCTGCGCCCGCGCGCCGGCAATCAGCCGCGTGTCGACATGCACCAGCTCGCTGCCGCCGGCCAGGGCGCGGACCTGGATCGCACACACGCGCTCGAAGGTGTACATCGACAGCAGCGCGTCGGCCACCGTCGCACCCACGGTCAGCAGGCCGTGGTTGCGCAGCATGAGGAAGCTGTTGTCGCCCAGGTCGGCTACCAGGCGCGGCTTCTCGTCGTCGCGCAGCGCCACGCCTTCGTAGTCGTGATAACCCAGCGAGGCCAGCACGAACATCGACTGCTGCGACAGCGGCAGCACACCCTGCTTCATCGCACTGACCGCGATGCCGTCGAGCGTGTGCACGTGCACCACGCAGCCGGCGTTGTGGCGCGCGCCGTGCACCGCGCTGTGGATCACGAAGCCCGCAGGGTTGATGTCGAAGGGGGAACCGTCGAGCTTGTTGCCGCCAGCGTCCACCTTCACCAGGCTGCTGGCGGTGATCTCCTCGAACATGAAGCCGTAGGGGTTGATGAGGAACTCGCCCGCATGCGCGCCCGAGTGATCATCGTTCGCCGCCGGCACACGCGCGCTGATGTGCGTGAAGACGAGGTCGTCCCAGCCGAACAGGGCCACCATCCGGTAAGCCGCGGCAAGCTCCACGCGCAACTGCCATTCGGCGGCGCTGACCTCGTTGCGGCGGCTCGGGATGTGCAGGGCGGGTGCGGGCATGGTGGTCTCCGGGTGGTGGGCCGTCGCGGCCGCACTTGTGGCGCGTGTGCGATGGACAATGACATGGTCGCTTCCCTGTCGCGCCAGAGACAAGCCATGAATACCCCCGTTCTTACAATCGACGAGCTTCACCACATCGAATCGGGCGCATGGTTCAGCAAGCTCTCACCCACGCTGCGCAGCGCCATCCTGGCGCGCGCCTTCGTGCGCCGCCTGGCCGACGGCGACCCGCTGGCCACGCGTGGCACGGTGGCCGAAGAGTGGTGCGGCGTGGCGCGCGGTGCGGTGCGCATCAGCTCCACGTCGCTGTCGGGCAAGCAGGTCACGCTGACCTATGCCGAGCCCGGCACCTGGTTCGGCGACATCGCGCTCTTCGACGGCCTGCCGCGCACCCACGATGCCGACGCCCATGGCCCGACCACGCTGCTGGCCGTGCGCAAGCCCGACTTCAAGGAACTGCTGGCCCGGCATGTCGAGCTCTACGACGCGCTGCTGCGCCTGAACTGCCGCCGCCTGCGCCTGATGTTCGACCAGTTCGAAGACCTCAACACGCGCCCGCTGCAGGCGCGGCTGGCCAAGCAGGTGCTGCTGCTGGCCAAGAGCTACGGCATCGCGCAGGGCGAGGAAATCCGCATCGGCCTGGCACTCGCGCAGGAAGACCTGGCGCAACTGCTGGGCGCGTCGCGCCAGCGCGTGAACCAGGAACTCAAGGGCTTCGAGCGCGAAGGTGCGGTGCGCGTGGAACCGGCGCGGCTGGTCGTGCTGTCGCGCGACAAGCTGCTGGCCATCGCCGAGAGGTGAACTGAAATGGAACACTACACCGGCACCAAGCCCGTCGCCGACAGCCATGCCTTCAGCGTGGCCGCACTTGAAGCCCATTTGCAGCGCGAACTGCCCGGCTTTGCCGGTCCGCTGAGCGTGGAGCAGTTCAAGGGCGGCCAGAGCAACCCCACCTACAAGCTGCTCACCCCCGCTCGTGCCTATGTGATGCGCACCAAGCCCGGCCCGGCCGCGAAGCTGCTGCCTTCGGCGCATGCCATCGAGCGCGAGTTCCGCGTCATGAAGGGTCTGCACGGCAGTGGCGTGCCGGTGGCGCAGATGCACCTGCTGTGCGAGGACGAAGCCGTCATCGGCCGCGCCTTCTACGTCATGGAGTTCATGGACGGCCGCGTGCTCTGGGACCAGGCCCTGCCCAGCTTCGACAACGCCGGCCGCGCCGCCATCTACGACGAGATGAACCGCGTCATCGCCGCGCTGCACAGCGTGGACGTGGCTGCCGCGGGCCTGTCTGAATACGGCAAGCCGGGCAACTACTTCGAGCGCCAGGTCGGCCGCTGGAGCAAGCAGTACCTGGCCTCGGTGACGGAAGAGATCACCGAGATGGACCGCCTCATCGAATGGCTGCCCGCCCACATGCCCGAGAGTGCGCGCAGCAGCGCCGCGCCGGCCGTCGTGCATGGCGACTACCGCATGGACAACCTGGTGTTCCACAAGACCGAGCCGCGCGTCATCGCCGTGCTCGACTGGGAGCTGTCCACGCTCGGTCATCCGCTCGCCGACTTCAGCTACCACTGCATGGCCTGGCACATTCCGCCGGGCGTGTTCCGCGGCATTGGCGGGCTGGACATCCGTTCGCTCGGCATTCCCGACGAGATCGACTACGTGCGCCGGTATTGCAAGCGCACGGGCTCGCGCCACGGCAGCGTCGAAGCGTTGATGGCCGACTGGAATTTCTACCTCGCCTACAACCTGTTCCGCTTGGCCAGCATCACGCAGGGCATTGCCCGGCGCGTCGTCGACGGCACGGCCGCCAGCGCGCAGGCGCGCGCCACGGGTGCGGCCACGCGCACGCTGGCGCAGATGGCATGGACTTTCGCGCAAGCCGCGCATTGAGAGATCAAGGAGACATCGATGGACTTCAGCTACTCACCACGCACCCAGGAATTGCAGGCGCGCCTGTCCGCCTTCATGGCCGAACATGTCTACCCGGCAGAGCCACACTGGTACGCGGAGATCGAGGCCAACACGGCCGCCGGCAAGCGCTGGACACCGCTGGAAGTGATCGAGCAGCTCAAGCCCAAGGCACGCGCGGCAGGGCTGTGGAATCTGTTTCTGCCACCGACGGCCGAAGGCGCGTCCAAGGCCGGCGATGCCGAGTTCACCTTCGGCCTGAGCAATCAGGACTACGCACCGCTGGCCGAGATCATGGGCGCGGTGCCGTGGAGCAGCGAGGTCTTCAACTGCTCGGCGCCCGACACCGGCAACATGGAGACCATCGCACGCTACGGCACGGCCGAGCACAAGGAACGCTGGCTCAAGCCGCTGCTGGCCGGCGAGATCCGCAGCGCCTTCTGCATGACCGAACCGGCGGTGGCCTCGTCTGACGCCACCAACATCGAAGCCGACATCCGGCGTGAATCCACCAGTTCGGGCGATCAGTACGTCATCAACGGCCGCAAGTGGTGGACCAGTGGCGCCGGCGACCCGCGCTGCTCGATCTACATCTTCATGGGCAAGACCGATGCGACGGCGCCGCGGCATTCGCAGCAGAGCATGGTGCTGGTGCCACGCGACACGCCGGGCATCACCATCATGCGCGCGCTCACGGTGTTCGGCTACGACGACGCCCCGCACGGCCACATGGAGGTCGACTTCAAGAACGTGCGCGTGCCGGTGAGCAACATCCTGCTCGGCGAAGGCCGCGGCTTCGAGATCGCACAAGGCCGCCTGGGGCCTGGGCGCATCCACCACTGCATGCGCCTCATCGGCCTGGCCGAACGTGCGCTCAAGCTGATGTGCCAGCGTGCCAGCAGCCGCACCGCCTTCGGCAAGACCATCGCGCAGCAGACGGTGACGCAGGAGCGCATTGCCGAGGCGCGATGCATGATCGACCAGGCGCGCCTGCTGACGCTGAAAGCGGCGTGGATGATGGACCTGGCCGGCAACAAGAGTGCGAAGGCTGAGATCGCGATGATCAAGGTGGTGGCGCCGAACATGGCTTGCCAGGTCATCGACTGGGCGATGCAGGTCTTCGGCGGCGCCGGCATGAGCCAGGACACGCCGCTGGCCTACTTCTACACGGTGGCGCGCACGCTGCGTTATGCCGACGGCCCGGACGAGGTGCACCGCAACGCGATTGCCAAGATCGAGCTCGGCAAGACGGCGCTGTAGTCCCTTACTTGTCGCGCCCGTAGGCCGCAGGCCTACTTGTCCCGTTCCTCGCCGGGCAGCGCGCTCGCCGACCACATGCTCGGCTGCGTGCTCGGTGAGATCGAATCGCTGCTCTCGTTGGCCACGCGCCGCGCTTCGCGCATGGCGGTTTCGAAGACACGCAGCCAAGCCTGCAGCGTGGTCACTTCGGCGTCAGGCAAGGCGGTGCGCAGCATCAGGCGGCCGCGGCCGATCATCAGCACCAGCGGCACCGTGGGCTCGATCTGCTGCGCCGCCAGCACCTGCGACAGCGGGCCGTCGAGCCACTGCTTGAGCCAGCCCTTCATGCTGGACAACGCGACATAGCGCTCCTTCAACGCCGCCATGTCGGCACCGCCGAGCTTCGGAAACATCACCAGCCAGCGCATCTCGGGCGGGGTCTGGTTGTCGATGCGCGTCTGCACGCCTTCCACGTACTGCTCGAAGACGGCCTTCTCCATGGCTTCCTGCAGCATGCGGTTCATCAGCACGAGTTGCAGGTCGGACGACAGGCCCATCTCGGAACGCAGGCGCAGTTCCTGGCCCTGGATGTAGGGGCGCTGCGAAGGGCCCCACTCCAAGCGCCAGGGTGTGGCGCCCAGGCGGCCGTCGATGACGAAGCCTTCGTTCTGCACGCCGCGGAAGGTGTACTGCTTGGACTGCGCCCATGGCGCGATGCCCTCCCAGCCCTCGGCAGGCGACGCGGCGTTGCCTGAGAACAAGCGTTTGAAGCCTTCGAGCATGGTTTAGAGTCCGTGGCGATGGCAGCCCAGCTTGGGCCCGCGCGAGGAACACCGATGATGGAAGTGTATTCGTGGGCCACGCCGAATGGCCACAAGGTTCACATCATGCTGGAGGAATGCGGCCTGCCCTACCGCGCGCATGCGGTGGACATTGGCGCCGGTGACCAGTTCAAGCCCGAGTTCCTGGCCATCAGCCCCAACAACAAGATCCCCGCCATCGTCGACCCCGACGGCCCCGGCGGCAAGCCGATCTCGCTGTTCGAATCCGGCGCCATCCTGATGTACCTGGCGGCCAAGACCGGCCGCTTCATGCCCGCAGACCTGGCCGCGAAGTACGACGTGCTGCAGTGGCTGATGTTCCAGATGGGCGGCGTCGGCCCCATGCTCGGCCAGGCCCACCACTTCCGCATCTACGCGCCCGAGAAGATCCCCTACGCCATCGACCGCTACAGCAACGAGGCCCGGCGCCTCTATGGCGTGATGAACAAGCGGCTGGCCAAGAGCAAGTACATCGGCTGCGGCGAATACAGCATCGCCGACATCGCGATCTTTCCCTGGCTGCGCAGCTGGAAAAACCAGGGCATCGATTGGAATGAATTCCCCCATCTCAAGGGCTGGTTCGACGAGATCGCGGCGCGGCCCGCGGTGGTGCGTGGCGTGGACGTGCTGGCCGCGCAGCGCAAGCCCATCACCGACGACAAGGCGCGCGAGGTGCTCTTCGGCAAGACGCAGTACCAGCAACGCTGAGAGGCGGGCTCCTAGAATCCGCGCTGCACGCTGCCCGTAGCTCAACTGGATAGAGCACCAGCCTTCTAAGCTGGGGGTCGCAGGTTCGAGTCCTGCCGGGCAGGCCACCACGAAGTATCTGCATCGCGGGGCTGGACGGGCATACAGTACCGCTTCCATCTGCTGCTGCCCTGCCCTTGTTGGCCATCACCGAACTCAATCCCCAGCAAGCCGCCGCCGTGCAGCACCCGCCGCAGGGCGCGCCGCTGCTGGTGATCGCCGGCGCGGGCAGCGGCAAGACGCTGACGCTCGCCGCGCGCCTGGCCTGGCTGGTACAGCAGGGGGCCGACCCCCACCGCGTCCTGATGCTGACTTTCTCGCGCCGCGCCGCGGCCGAGATGGCGCGCCGTGCGGGCCGCCTGCTGCACCAGTCGCTGGGCCTGCCTTCGAACACCGCGCCCCCGGTGCTGCCCTGGTGCGGCACCTTCCACAGCGTGGGCGCGCGGCTGCTGCGCGACGAGGCGGCGCACATCGGCCTGGCGCCCGGCTTCACCGTGCTCGACCGTGCCGACGCACAGGACCTGCTGGCCATCACACGCCAGGCACTTGGCCTGGCGGCCGATGAAGGCAGCGGGCAGCGGCGCTTCCCGCTGGCGCCCACCTGCCTGGCCATGCACTCGCGCAGCATCAACACGCGCCAGCCGCTGGCCGAGGTGCTGGCTGCGCAATGGCCCTGGTGCAGCGCTGTCGAAGCCGACCTGCAGCGCCTGTTCGCGGCCTATGCACACGCCAAGTTGCAACAGCAGTCGCTGGACTTCGACGACCTGCTGCTGGCCTGGTGGCACCTGATGCAGGTGCCGGCGCTGGCAGAACGCATCGGCGCGCGCTACGACCATGTGTTGGTGGACGAAGTGCAGGACATCAACCGCCTGCAGGCCGACATCCTGCACGCGCTGGCGCAGCAGGGCTGCCGGCTCACCGCGGTGGGCGACGACGCGCAGAGCATCTACGCCTTTCGCGGTGCCGACGTGCGCCACATCCTCGACTTTCCGCAGCGCTTCGACCCACCCGCGAGCGTGGTGACGCTGGAGCAGAACTACCGCAGCACGCCGCAGCTGCTGGCGGCCTCCAACGCCGTCATCGCACTGGCCGCCGAGCGCTACGCCAAGCAGCTGTGGAGCGAGCGTGCCGCGGGCCTCAAGCCGCGGCTCATCACCGTGGAAGACGAAGCCGCGCAGGCCCGCGGTGTCGCCGACGCGGTGCTGGCGCTGCGCGAGACCGGGCTGCAGCTCAAGCGCCAGGCCGTGCTCTTCCGCACCTCGCAGCACAGCGCTCCGCTGGAGCTGGAACTGGTGCGCCGCGGCATCCCCTTCGTGAAGTTCGGTGGCCTGAAGTTCATGGAAGCGGCCCACGTGAAGGACACGCTGGCCGTGCTGCGCTGGGCTGACAACCCGGCCTCGAAGCTGGCCGCGCTGCGCAGCGCACGCCTGGTGCCGGGCATGGGGCCGGCCAGCGTGCGCCGGCTGCTCGAACACACCGGGCCACTCGACGCGTTCAAGCCACCGCCGGCCGCCGCGCGACCCTGGGCCGAGCTGCTGGCGCTGATGGCCCACCTGCGCAACGAAGGCGCGCGCTGGCCCGACGACCTGGCGCGCGTCACGGCCTGGTACCGCCCGCATCTGGAACGCCTGCACGACGATGCCCGCGTGCGCTGGGCCGATCTGCAGCAGTTGTCGCTGATGGCCGCGGCCCATGCCAGCCGCGAGCGCTTCGTCACCGAACTCACGCTCGACCCACCCGAGGCCAGCAGCGACGAGTCGGGCGCTCCCCATCACGACGAGGACTACCTGATCCTGTCGACCATCCACTCCGCCAAGGGACAGGAGTGGAACGCCGTGCACGTGCTCAACGTGGTGGACGGCTGCATGCCCGCCGACCTGGCCACCGGCCGTTCCGAGGAGATCGAGGAAGAACGCCGTCTGCTCTACGTGGCCATGACGCGGGCGCGCGACGCGCTGAGCCTGTGGTCGCCGCAGCGCTTCTTCGTCACGCAGCAGCGCGCCTACGGCGACCGCCACCTCTACGCGCTGCGCTCCCGTTTCGTTCCCGATGCGCTACTGTCGCACTTCGACAGCGTGCAGCCGCAGGCGCCCATCAGCGGCGCGGCGCTGGCGGCGTGCGAAACAGCACCGGTCTTCGACCTCGGCGCCGCGCTGCGCGGCAGCTGGCCTGCACCGTCGGCGCGGGATCAGGGCCAGAATCGGGGTTGATCACCCATCGAGGGGCCCCCATGCCAGAACCACGCGCTGCCTCACGCTCGCCCGTCGATCCCATCGACCTGAACGACCCCCACAAGGCCTTGCGCCAGCTCGGCGCACGCGCCCACCAGCTGCGCGCCGCTACGCGTGCGGCCGACCACTTCAATGCCCGCGGCACCGCCGTCGACACCAACACCGGTTCGTGGCTGATGTCCACGGCGCTGGCGCTGTCGGCCGAAGTGGCCGGCGACCTGGACAACCTGGCGCGCACGCTGAAGGAGAAGGCCGCCGACGCCGCACTGCGCCAGACCGTGGCCACGCTGCGCGTGCGGGCACATCAGCTCAATGCTGCGGCCATCGCCGCCGACCACTTCCTGGACCAGGATGCGCGCGAAGACCAGGACACCGGCGGCTGGCTCGTCACCACCGCCATGTCACTGGCGCACAAGCTGGCGTCGGAGATCGACGACAGCGCCGTGCCGGCGCGTCGGCCGGCCGTGAGTGCGGCGGAGGTGGAACCGCACGATCCGGTAGCGGCGCGGCGCATGGCAGCAGCAACGACGCCGCTGCGCGGCGCGGCCTGACCCCTGTAGAGCCTGGGGTCGAGCGTCGCGGGGCGCAGGCCCTGGCTGACCTTCGGCTACACGATTGGGATCCGGTGCGGCAGCCCATCGGTGGGGCAACCTCGTACCCGTTCAGGGCGTCGGAGGTCAAGCCAACGGCATCGGCGTGACACACATGAGCTGAGCTGCGCGAAGACCGGGACCTCGCAACGCCGCCCGCCACGGGCCTGATGCCCGAGGCCGCTGCCGTAGCAAGGCAAGTCCCGGCGCTCGTTCGAGACCGCACCACCCCACGCTTGGGTGGGTAGCCTCTCCGGAAACGACGGGCGCCGTCACAGTTTCATCATGTGCTTCATCTAAGGTCTGGCGAGCGTGCGGAAACCGTTCGTTCGCATTACTCGCCCGGATGAAGCAATGAAGAACATCATCGTCTTGACCCATGGCATCAGCGGTAGTTCGCTGTATGCGTCGCTGCTGGCACAAGCTGGCTATTGGCTCGGCGATGCCACCATGAAGAAGACGAGCTACGACACTTTTGAAAATGTGCAGTTCATCGAGCTGAACAACCAACTGCTGGCCCGATTGGGGCCCACGCTTGAACACACACGTCGCTTCGACCCGCGCGATGTGTCCGAGATCACCCGGCAGGCCAGCGACCAGGACTATCAACCCCTTCGTGACTTTGTCGCCGCCATCAAGCCACACCAGCCCTGGCTCTGGAAAGACCCCAGGCTGACCTGGACCATACGTACCTGGGAGAACGCGCTGGCGCTTGAGGACGTCGCCTTCCTCGTGCTCACTCGGGAACCCATGCAGGCTTGGATCTCGTCGATCCTTGGCCGCCACATCAATACATATCGGCATGTCTGCGACTACAACGAAGGCATCACGCGCTCCAACCTCGAGTTCCTGCACAGCCGTGGACTGCCACACCTGGCGCTGAGCTTCGAGGACTTGTTACTCCGGCCGGAGCAGACGCTTTCGACTCTCAACGCATTCTTTGGCCTGGATCTCCGCATGGAGCACCTGCGCAAGGTCTGCAACATACCCCTGTATCGCAAGAGCCACGGCTGGAAGGCGTGGATTCTGGCCTTGCTGATATTTGGCAAGAACTTTCGTGAACGCGACGGACGGCGACGTGGGGTCGACACGCCGGCCCAGCGTGGAGTTGCATGAAGGGCCCAACCCGTCTGACCCATCTGCAGCGACTCGAAGCAGAAAGCATTCACATCTTTCGCGAGGTCGTGGCAGAGGCCGAGCGGCCGGTAATGCTGTACTCGATCGGCAAAGACAGCGCCTGCATGCTGCACCTGGCACGCAAGGCCTTCCATCCGGCGCCACCGCCCTTCCCTCTTTTGCACGTCGACACGACCTGGAAGTTCCGCGACATGTACGCGCTTCGGGAGCGCATGCCGAGTGAGGCCGGAATGGAACTGTTGGTGTGGCAGAACCCCGAGGCGAAGCACTTGGACATCAATCCGTTCGACCATGGTTCGCAGGTCCACACCGACATGTGGAAAACGCAAGGCCTGAAACAGGCGCTGGACAGCTACTCTTTCGACGCCGCCCTTGCAGGCGCCCGTCGCGACGAGGAGAGGAGCCGAGCCAAAGAGCGAGTCTTCAGCTTTCGCACGACGCAGCACCACTGGGATCCGAAGAGCCAACGCCCCGAACTCTGGCGCCTCTACAACGGGCGCAAGCGGCGGGGCGAGTCCATTCGCGTCTTCCCCCTGTCCAATTGGACCGAACTCGACATCTGGCAATACATTCACATCGAAAGCATTCCCATCGTTCCGCTGTACTTCGCCGCCGAGCGCCCTGTGGTCGAACGCGGCGGCACGCTGATCGTGGTCGATGACGAACGCATGCGCCTCAACCCGGGTGAGGTACCGACCATGCGCAAGGTACGGTTCCGCACCCTGGGGTGCTATCCGCTGACCGGCGCGGTGGAGTCCGCAGCCACCACGATCACGCAAGTGATTCAGGAGATGCTGCTCACACGCACGAGCGAGCGTCAAGGGCGCCTGATCGATCACGATCAGACGGCGTCCATGGAGAAGAAGAAGCAGGAAGGCTATTTCTGACCATGGCGCATGCCTCTGATCTCATCGCCGGTGACATCGACGCCTACCTCAAGGCGCATGAGACCAAGAGTCTTCTGCGCTTCATCACCTGCGGCAGCGTCGACGACGGCAAGAGCACGCTGATCGGACGCCTGCTGTACGAGAGCAAGGTGCTCTTTGAAGATCAACTCGCCGCGGTCCGGACTGAAAGCAAGCGGTGGGGAACTCAGGGCGGAGAGATCGACCTCGCGCTTCTGGTCGATGGCCTGGCCGCCGAGCGCGAGCAGGGCATCACGATCGACGTCGCCTACCGTTACTTCAGCACTGACCGGCGCAAGTTCATCGTCATCGACGCGCCGGGCCACGAGCAGTACACGCGCAACATGGTCACGGGCGCCTCCACGGCCGACGTCGCCGTCATCCTGATCGACGCGCGCAAGGGCGTGCTCACGCAGACCCGCCGCCACAGTTACCTGGTCAGCCTGATAGGCATTCGCAAGGTGGTGTTGGCAATCAACAAGATGGATCTGGTCGACCATGCGCAGCCGGTCCATGACGCGATCGATGCAGCCTATCGCGCTTTCGCCTCGCAGATCGGGCTGCACGACATCACCACGATCCCGCTGTCGGCGCTGCGCGGCGACAACATCACATGCCGCAGCGCCAACACGCCCTGGTATCAAGGGCAGACGCTGATGGAGTTCCTCGAACATTGCGAGATCGATGAGGCCCTCCTGCAATCCGAGCCTTTCCGGCTTCCGGTTCAGTGGGTGAACCGGCCCCACCCGGACTTCCGCGGTTTCTGTGGCCTCGTGGCCAGCGGGACGATCCATCCGGGCGATCGAATTCGCGTCCTGCCCTCTGGTTGCGAGAGCCGTGTTGCGCGCATCGCCGCGTTCGATTGCGACCTGTCCCAGGCCGTTGCGGGGCAGTCTGTGCAGTTGACGCTGGGCGACGAGATCGACATCTCCCGCGGCGACATGATCGTGCGCGCCGATGCATCCGCTGAGGTAGCGGACCAGTTCGAGTGCACGCTGGTCTGGATGGCCACCGAGCCGATGCTGCCCGGCCGACCCTACCTGATGAAGCTCGGCACGCTGACGGTCGGCGCCCAGGTGACCGCCGCCAAGCACAAGGTCAACGTCAATACGCTTGAATGTCTCGCGGCCACAACGCTCGAACTCAACGAGATCGGGTTGTGCAACATGGCGCTCGACCGCCCCGTGCCGTTCGATCCATACCGGGCCAACCGCCACACGGGAGGCTTCATCCTCATCGACCGTATCAGCAACAACACGGTCGGTGCCGGGATGCTGCACTTCGCGCTGCGGCGTGCGCACAACATCCACGTGCAACACCTCAGCATCGACAAGGCTGCGCGCTCGGCGATCAAAGGCCAGAAACCGGTGGTGCTGTGGTTCACCGGCCTGTCAGGCGCCGGCAAGAGCACGATCGCCAACCTCGTCGAGACGAGGCTGCACGCGATGGGCAGGCACTGCTACTTGCTGGACGGCGACAACGTGCGCCACGGTCTCAACCGGGACCTTGGGTTCACTGCCACCGACCGGGTCGAGAACATCCGGCGCGTGGCCGAGGTCGCCAAACTGATGGTGGACGCCGGGCTGTTCGTGCTGACCGCATTCATCTCGCCTTTCCGGGCCGAGCGCGCGCTCGCACGTGCGCTGCTGGCGGATGGCGAGTTCATAGAGGTCCATGTCGACACGCCGCTGGCTGTGGCGGAACAGCGTGACCCCAAGGGCCTGTACCAAAAGGCTCGGCGCGGCAACCTCGCCAACTTCACCGGCATCGACTCGCCCTACGAGACTCCGGAGAGCCCAGAGTTGCGCTTGGATACTGTCGCCTGCACGGCCGAACAAGCCGCCGACCAGGTGATTGCGGCTCTGCGCGAACGCGGCCTGCTCGGCGAGGCCATTCCGCTGCCCCCCTCATGGACCCCCTAAGTGCCGCCGCCGGGTTCGGCGTGGGCCTGATGGTGGGAATGACTGGCGTCGGCGGCGGCGCGCTGATGACGCCGATCCTGGTGCTGCTGTTCGGCGTAGCGCCCGCAGCAGCGGTAGGTACCGACCTCTGGTTTGCCGCACTCACAAAGCTCGTCGGCGGTGTCGTGCACCAAGCCCGGGGCAGCGTCGATTGGCAAGTACTGCATCGGCTCCTGGCAGGCAGCCTGCCGGCCTCCGTGCTCACGCTGCTGTGGCTGCACCTCGCCAATGTGCCGCAACTGGGACACGGACTGATGCTGAAAGCCCTGGGTGGCGTGATCCTGCTCACCGCGTTGGCAACGATGCTCCGAGGGCAGCTGCACGCTTTCGGCCAGGCATTGCGCACGCGCGCGCCAGTCAGGTTCTTGCAGGTGCAGCCTGCCATGACCGTGCTGGCAGGCGCGACCATCGGCTTCCTCGTGACGCTGACCTCGGTCGGCGCCGGCGCGTTGGGAGTGGTGATGCTGCTGTACCTGTATCCCCTTCGCATGACGCCCTCGCGGCTGGTCGGAACCGACATCGTGCATGCGATCCCGCTGACCATGGTCGCCGGCACCGGGCACCTTCTGATGGGCAACGTGGACCTGTCCCTCCTCGGCAACCTGCTACTGGGCTCGATTCCGGGTGTTGTCTGTGGCGCTCAGCTGGGCCACCGAGTTCCCGAAGCGGCCTTGCGTGCTGCCATCGCCCTTGTGCTGACCGCAGTGGGGATTCGACTGCTCGCCAGTTGATGCGCGGCAAAGTTGGGCTCGCCGCCAGGAACTGCACTCGCTGTCCGGGCCAGGCCGTGCAGCGCGACGGCGAGTTGCCGGATGACTCAGATGCGCGAACGGCCGTGCCTCAACACTCTTTGCATCACCTGTTCGAGTTCCGGCCACAGGGGATGCCCGAGCAAGCGCAGGCTCGACAGCCACAGCGCCAGTGCCACTGTCGATCCGATGAATCCCCAGGCCGCGAAGTTGGACTCCCCCAGCGGATAAAGCACAGCCCCGGTCGCCAGTGGCCCGACTGTCCAGATCGTCACCAGCAGGCTGGTCCGGCAAGCGTGGAACATCGCGCGGATCTGCAAGCCTAGCGCGCGATGCAGGTGCCAATGGGACGCAGCCAGTCCGCCCGCCGCGGCAATCACCAAACCCCAGCTTGCACCCGTCAGCCCGTACGGCACGCCCAGTAGCAGACCCAGTACCTGCATCGTCAGGATTTGCAACTGAAGCAGGCTGGCGCGCCGCACGGCCCCACAGGCCAGCAGCGCCTCGCGCGAGAGAAAGAACAGTAGTTCGACAGCGCAGGACAGACAGAGCACCTGCGCAAGCGGCACAGCGTCGAGCCACTGCGGGCCGTACATCACTCGGATGGCGGCGTAAGAAATCAGCGCGAGAAAACCCAGGAACGGCCAGCCGGCGGCCGTGAGCAGCCCCACGGTCTCGGCGTACGCTGGCGCAAGACCTCCGCGTTCGCGCTGCGCCCGTGCAAAGTGGGGAAGGCACACGTACCACACCGGCTTCAGCAACAAGCGACGGATTAGTTCCACCAGACCGTTGCCTCGACTGAATAGCCCCACGTCCGTTGCACCACTGGCGCGGCCGATGATGAGTTCCGGTGCTCCGCGTCCAAGCTGCATGAGCAGGTACATGCCGGTGGTGTATTTGCCAAAGTTGAATACTTCCAGCATTCCCTTGAGCCCCGGCCATTGGGGGAAACCAGCCGGGCGAAAGTAGATGGCCCCAAGCACTGTCGCCACGATTCCCGCAAACGCCGACCAGGCCATGCTCATGTACCCGTGTCCAAGCCACGCGAGCGATACGGCGATGACAAAGGCCGTGACACTGGAGATCGCATTGGTGATGATGATCGGCCGGTAATTCAGCTCGCGCCTGAACCAGTACTGCACGACTGCCCCGAACGGCACAATCAGGAAGCTGAGCGCGAGCACGCGCATGACCTCCTGGACGCCTGGCTCGCGGTAGAACGTGGCCGCCACTGGGGCGCCAAAGAACATCGCCACCGCCATGGACCACGACACGATGATGTTCATGCCGAATGCGGCGCGAATCTTCATGTGATTGAGGTCGCGCGCCTGAATCAGATACTCTCCCATGCCGAAATCGCGGAAGGTGCTCGCCAACGCAGAAAATGCAGCTGCAATGGCGAACACACCGACCTCGGCTGGAGTCAGCAGCCGGGCAATGATGACTGTGCCCGCCACTTGCAGCGCAATCGCGAGATAGCTGTCTGCTAACGACAGCAGGAATGACCTGCGAACGTCGTTCACTGGCCGGCGCCTATCGGGGCTGGAGTGAGGGTTTCCATTCGGGCACGGATCTCCGAGTTGGAGTTGAGTTTGAGACCGAACGCTGCCAACGCGCACCCCTCACAGTTCGACAGTTGCACCAAGAGTTACCGTGGGCCGTCGGGCCGTGGCATGACGGCTGACGCGGTCTGCACGCCTGCAATCTGGGTGTTTCGCAGGCTCAGCTGTCCCCGCTCAATTGACGTACCGGCAGGTGATCCAGGCCGAAGCATCAGGCCGCGGCTTGCGGCCTGGCTGTGGTGGTCGTATCGAGATCGCGCGCCGCCTCGATCTGGTGTGCCGCCGCTGATGTCGGGTCGGCAGTTCGAGACGAGGCCTCACCAAACTCGACCGCGCTACGAACTCCATCAGGTGGCGCCGGAAGTGCCATGCCGAGCGTCCAAGCGCCCGCAACTCACAGTGCTCAGATATCCGCCCACCTGTCAGACCACGCCGATGCGCACGACGGTTCTCCCGTCCACGCCTCATGCAAGGCTGCATTGCGACGAGTCCAGTTGAGTTCGCAAACCGATTCGCCCTGAGCGCCTTACAGCCAATAACTACGACCCGTTCAGCATATAGGCGGCACGTGACGCGGATGTGAATGCGCCAAGCGACAGAACTCCAACGTCGCCTTGCCGTCTTGCCGTCTGCGCCTATCGCGCCCTCAGGTCCAGATCAGGGTGCCTAACCGTTTGCACTGAAGAGGACACTGGCCTTTGGCCACCACTGTCGATTCGGCCAACGTTCGGTACTCGATTGGCCTTGCTGAGCGTCATGCGCTGATCGTTGAGACAGACAAGACGGGCTTGGTGCCTGCAGGCACTCACAAAGGCCACGCCAGAACTCCTTCAAATGCTGTGCACGCTGGGTGGTGTCCCGGTCTGTGGCGGCACACGAGGCGGCTGGGCGGTGTCACTTGGACTGGCACGTGAATCATCCCGCAGGCCGCGCGCCGCATGAGCTTCGCCGGAAGCGATGCTGCAAAGCTTGGACGGACGCCAGCTCGCGCAAGTTGTGGGCTGTGGCCACGCCCCAGTTTCCAGTCCAAGACTTCGAAGAAACCGGAAGACTTTGGATGAGTTGGTCGGGGTGAAAGGATTCGAACCTTCGACCCACTGGTCCCAAACCAGTTGCGCTACCAGGCTGCGCTACACCCCGACGAAGCCCTGATTGTAGAGGCGCCGGATCAAGGCGCTGGCAGCTGCAGTTGCCGCGCCACGTCCATGCACTGGCGAATGTGCTGTTCACAGACGTAGCGCAGCGCCGTGTAGGTGAGCGCCGCCGACACCGCCTGCCCGGCCAGCGGCACGTACTTGGCGGCCTGCTGCGCGGTCAGGCGCACGCCCACCAGGCGCACCAGTCGCAGCACCAGTTCACGCGTCACCACCTTGCCCACCAGCATGCCACCGCCGGCGCTGATGGCCTTGTAGACGACGATGCGGCGGTCAGGCGCCAGGCGCTCCACCTGCTCGGGCGTGAGGCCGAATTCGGCGCTGATCTGCGGCAGCAGCCGCATCAGCAGGCCGATGTCAGCCGCCCAGTCCAGCCCCGGCACCGGCACCATGGCCACGCCGGCGGCCAGCAGCGCGCGCTGCGACACTTTCTTGCGGCAGCGGCGCGCGATGGCCTGCAGGTCGGTGCCGGCGCCGGGCATCACTTCCCAATCGGTGGCGATGGCGGCGCTCATCTCGGCGTTCGCAGGAATTCGTTGGTCATGGCGCAGGCTCCTGAATGGGCGGCAGCATCACATGATGCTCGCGCAGCGTTTTCAGGATGATGGACGTGGACGTTTCAGCCAGCAGGCACAGCTGCGTGACCACGGCGTCGAGGTGGCTCACGTCGGTGACGGCGATCTCCAGCAGCCAGCTGTCTTCACCCGTGATGTTCCAGGCGTTCACCACCTCGGGCCGCTCGCCGATGAGCTGCAACATGCGCGCATAGTCGGCGCGGCCCACGCGTACCGCGGCACGGATGCCATAGCCCAGCGCGCCCAGGTTGACGGTGGCGCGGTAGCCAGTGATGACACCGGCCGCTTCCAGCTTGCGCACGCGCTCGGCCACCGCCGGCTGGCTCAGGTGCACGCGCCGGCCCAGTTCGGCCAAGGAAACGCGGGCGTCGGCCTGCAGTTCGGCCAGGATGCGCGTGTCGTAGCTGTCAAGCGGATAGGCGGCAGGCATTCGACGGACTTTGCCTGCGATTTCCGTCAAACACAAGGCGAGCTTGACCGATGTCCTTGAACCATCGATGGAAAGCCGCGCTCGACTTGCATAGCATCTTGCTCCATGAACACCACGCTCGCTGCCCTTGAGGAACGTCCGCCGGCTCTGCCCCGCCTGCCGGCGCTCATCGTCGCCTGCCTGGCGGCCACCTGGCTGATCTGGGGCTCCACCTACCTGGCCATCAAGTGGGCGCTGGTGAGCTTTCCGCCCTTCTTCCAGATGGGCACACGCTTCGTCGCTGCCGGCCTGCTGCTGGGCCTGTGGGCGACGTGGCGCGGCGCGCGCTGGCCGACGCCGGCACAGTGGATGAACGCCAGCGTGCTGGGTGCGCTGATGCTGGGCGGCGGCTATGGCGCCACGGCGCTGGCGCAGACCAGCGTGAGCTCGGGCCTGGTGGTGGCCTTCATCGCCGTGGTGCCCGCGCTGGTGGCCGTGGGCGAAGCCTTCTACGGCCGCTGGCCTTCGCGCCTGCAGGCCGCCGGCATCGTGCTGGGCCTGGTGGGCGTGTTGCTGCTCACGCAGGGCCAGGGTTTCGCGGCTTCGCTGCCCGGGCTGCTGGCCATCGCCACGGCCTGCATGACGTGGTCGCTGGGCAGCGTGTGGGCGCTGCACGGCCTGCCAGGCGGCCGGCCGCTGACACTGGCGCCAGGCGCTGCCGGCTATGCCAGCCAGATGCTGGCGGGCGGAGTGCTGCTGCTGGCCGCATCGTGGCTGGCCGGTGAACAGCCCGTGTTCCCCCCCGACGGTCGCGCGCTCGCCAGCTGGTTCTACCTGGTGGTGGCGGGTTCGCTCATCGGCTTCTCGGCCTACATGGTGTTGCTGCAGCGCACGGGCACGGCGCTGGCCTCGAGCTACACCTTCGTCAACCCGGTCATCGGCCTGGTGCTGGGCGTCACGCTCGGTGGCGAAGCGGTCAGCGCGCTGGAATGGTCGGCCGCCGGCGTGGTGACGGCCGGCGTGGTGCTGCTGCTGATGGCGCGCCGCTGATCAGGCCGTGTTCAGGGCTTCTGCGCCGCCTGGCGGATGGCGGTGAGCGTGGTGCGCGTGGTGCTCACGTCGCTGCTCAGCTTGATGTGCAGCAGCGTCGGCGTGCCGGCCTCGATGGCCCGCAGCAGCGCCGGTTCGAAGGCCGCCGTGCCGTCGATGAACTCGCCGCGCCAGCCGTAGGCTCGCGCCAGCGCCGCGAAGTCGGGGTTGTAGAGGTCGCTGCCGCTGACGCGTCCTGGATATTCGCGCTCCTGGTGCATGCGGATGGTGCCGTAGGTGCCGTTGTCGACGACGACGCTCAGGAGCTTCCTGGCCCCATACCCGGTGGCGGTGGCGAGTTCCTGCCCCGTCATCAGGAAGTCGCCGTCGCCGGCCAGGTTCACCACCCAGCGCTGCGGTTCCAGCAAGGCCGCAGCCACCGCGGCCGGCAGGCCGTAGCCCATGGCGCCCGAGGTCGGCGCCAGCTGCGTGCGGCCATGGTGTTGCAGGCCCGGGTGGCGGTAGTAGCGGTGCAGCCAGCCGCTGAAGTTGCCGGCGCCGTTGGTGTAGACCGTGCTCTCGGGCAGCAGGCGCTGCAGCGTCTTCACGACCACCGCCATGTCCAGCGGCGCCACCGCGGGCGCCACCTGGTTGGCCGCGTAGTCGGCGCCCGCGCTGGCCGTGTGCTCACCCCACGGCAGGCTGGGCGGCGCGGTGAGTGACTCCAGCGCCTTGGCCGCCGTGGCCATGCTGGCCTGCAGCATCAGGTCGGCTGCATACACGCGCCCCAGCTCTTCGGCACCGGCATGGATGTGCACCAGCTTCTGCTGCGGTCGCGGTGGCTGCAGCAGGGTGTAGCCCATGGTCGTCATCTCGCCCAGGCGGATGCCCAGGGCGATGAGCAGATCGGCTTCGCGTACGCGCGCCGCCAGCTTGGGGTTGGTGCCGATGCCGACGTCGCCGGCATACAGCGGATGGCGGTTGTCGAAGGTGTCCTGGAAGCGCCAGGCGCAGGCCACGGGCAGGTTCCAGTTCTCGGCGAATCGCTGCAGCGCGGCGCAGGCCTCGGCGTCCCAGCCCGAACCGCCGACGATGAGCAGCGGGCGCCGCGCCGCCAGCAGCAGCGTGCGCAGCTCGCGCAGGCCACCGGGCGCGGGCCACGCGTGCACCGGCTCCACGCGCGGCAGCACAGGTGCCGCGGTGGGTGTGGTCAGCATGTCTTCCGGCAGCGCCAGCACCACCGGGCCGGGGCGGCCCTGCATGGCGGTGTGGAAAGCGCGGGCGATGTATTCGGGCAGGCGGTCGGCGCTTTCCACCTCGGCCACCCACTTCGCCAGGCCGAGTGTTCCGGGGCTGAACATCTGGCGGTAGTCGATCTCCTGGAAGGCCTCGCGGTCGCGCTGCTCGCTGGCCACCTGGCCGATGAACAGGATCATCGGCGTGCTGTCCTGGAAGGCCGTGTGCACGCCGATGCTGGCGTTGGTGGCGCCGGGCCCGCGCGTCACGAAGCACACGCCAGGGCGGCCCGTCAGCTTGCCCTGCGCCTCGGCCATGAAGGCCGCGCCGCCTTCCTGCCGGCAGGCGATGAAGCGGATGTGCTCGCGGTGTTCATGGAAGCCGTCGAGCACCGCCAGGTAGCTTTCGCCGGGCACGCCGAAGCAGGTGTGCACGCCCTGCGCGATGAGGGCTTCGACGAGGGCGTGGCCGGCCAGGCGCGGCGGGGTGGAGGCTGCTGAAGTCATGCCCGCACTGTAGCGGCAGCGTCGGGTCCAGCGCTCATCGGGAACCGCTGCAGGCCCCGCCCGCCACCTCCGAGCCCGACGGCCGCAGCTGCTGGCCCAGGCGCCACAAGGCGCAGGTGCTCCAGGGCGCACCGAGCAGCCGGTCGCTGCCGCTCTGGTCCTTGCCGCGCACGGCCAGCCAGCCGGCGTAGTCGCCGCGCATGCCGACCAGCCACTCGCGGTCGGTCGGGCCCACGCGCGCGAACAGCGGCAGGCTGGCGATGGGGGCCGGCGGGTTGTCGGCCAGGCGGGCCAGCAACTCGGGCTCGGGCCTTTCATAGACGGCCACCAGCAGCTGTTCGCGGCCACCCGCGGCGGCGCCGCTGCCTTCGCCTTCCTCGGGATTGCCGCGCGTGATGGCGTAGCAGTGCTGGGCGTCCTGGAACATCTCGGTGCGGAAGCCCGGCTGCGGCACCCAGCCCGTGGCCATGCGCGAACACACGGCATCTGCCGCAGCGCGCGGCAGCATCACGAAGCGATCGTCCGTCACAGCCACCGGCAGGCGCAGGGCCGAAGGACTGATCAGCCGCCAGGGCTGGCCGCCCACCAGCAGCGCGCGGCCTGCAGGCGTGCGCCAGGTGTCGACGACGCTGATGCGGTCGACACCCGCCGCGCGCTGCACGCGGCCCACGGCGTCGTAACCCGTGATCACGGCGCGCGGCTGGCTTTGCAGCACGCGGCTGGACAGGTCTTCCACGCGCTCCCAGTCGAGCTCGTGGATGGTGACCGAAGGCACCTCGACGTTAGGACCCACCGCGGTATAAGCCACGTAGCGCAGGCTGGCGTCGAAGATGAGGTGCGGGTCCAGGTAGAGCGGCACCGAGAGCACGATCTGGTCGTGCTCGCAGCGCTGGCTGGCCGTGTCGTAGCTGGCGCCGCGCAGCGCGATGGCGGTGTCGCGTTCACTGGCCCAGGTGGGCACGAGGATGGCGCGTCGCAGCGTGCGCCCGGCACTCCTGGCACTGCCGGCCGGCGCCACGTACAGGCGGCCGGCGAGCGGCTCGCGCACGCCCGGCTCGTTGCTCGCGCGCGGGGCGCAGGTCAGCGACAAGGTCTCGGGCGCGGCCAGCAGCGCGTCGCCCTCGGTCCGCGGCGCCGTGGCCCACACGGCCGAGCTGAGCAGCAGCCGCAGCTTGCCGTTGACCGGTGGCTCGGCCTGCGCCGCCACGCCGCTCAGGAAGGCGTCCTGCCGCCGCACGGCGCCGATCCAGTTGAAGCGCTGCAGCAACCATTCGGAGATGCGCGCCATCGTGAAGCTCTGGCCGGTGCGCGCGTCGTCCACCAACTCGGCCGCACGCAGCAGCGACTGCAGTGCTGGCGCGGCGGCGCCGACGCCGGGATAGTCGGGCGTCAGCGGCGCGCGGTTGGCGCGGTTGCCGGCGTCGAAGAGCAACTCGGCGCGCTGTGTGACCGGCGCCTGGATGAGCACCGAGAACATCGCCGAAGGGGCCAGCAGCAAGGTCGCCGCGCCCAGAGCGAGCCAGCTGATGCGCGAACGGCTCTGCTTGCGTTCACGCTCGCGCAGGCGCTGGCTGCTGGTGGCCAGAAAGCTGTCGAGCTCACCCTGCAGCCTGGACAGGCGCGGGCCGTCGCGGTCCAGCAGCAGGAAGCGGAACCAGGTCTCGCGCTGCGCCGGCTGGTCCAGGCGCGCCTCGAAGCGGCTGTCGCGCAGGCGGCGCATCTCGCCGGTTTCCAGCAGGAAGTCTTCGCTGCGCCGGCTGGCCACCCAGGCTGCGCACTGGCGCAGCACGCCGACGAATTCGTCGAACTGCTCCGACTCGCGGTCGATGAGGCCGCGGAAGCGCGACCAGCCGCGGATGAAGGACTCGTGCGAGACCTTCAGCGTCACGCGCGCCGGGTCTTCGTCGTCCCAGAACAGGTAGTCCACGCTGCCCAGAAAGCCTTCGACGAGCAGCGCCCGCAGTTGGATGCGCGTGATGCCGGCGCCCAGCAGCGCAGCACACTCGTCGACGTCGACACGCTGCTGCGAGTACAGGCCGGTGTTCGGGTCCTTGAAGGCGAGATGGCTGAACAGCACGTCGAGCTGCGCGCGCTGCGCTTCGTCGTGCCAGCGGTAGATGGACTCGGGCCAGTTCTCCACGCAGGCACGCAGCGTGTTCACGCGCTCGTCCAGCGGCTGCTCGTCCCCCTGGGCCACCGCGGCACCGCCGCCGACCGCGCGCACGAGGTCGATCTCGGTGATGTGCGTGGGCACCGGCACGTCCATCTCTTGGCGTTCCAGCGCCGCTTCCCACAGCCGCGCCAGCAGGTGCTGCAGCAGCGGCAGGTGGTCGGGGTCGTGGGTGATGGCCTTCGCGTCGCGCAGCAGGCGCTCCAGCACCTTGGCTTCGAACAGCACTTCCTTGGGCAAGGCGGGCGCGCCCGCGTCACCGGCGTCGGCGCTGCGTGCCTGCAGGCGCAGGAAGCGCTGCGCCGGGCCGGTGATGGCGTCGCGCAGTTCCTGGTCGTCCAGACGCCGGATGAGGTAGGACGACTTGTTGATGGCGTCCGGCAGTTCCAGGAAAGCAGCACAGTCGTTGAGGTGCTCGCTGCGCATGGTCAGCACGACATGGCAGCGCGGATGCGGGTTGAAGAAGTGGTCGAGCACGCGCTCCACCAGCAACGTGGCGTCTTCCACGCCCTTGTTGGTGGGGTGGAAGATCTCCTCGAACTGGTCCAGCACGAAGAGCACGCGCGCGTCGGCGGGGTCGGGGCCGGGCGCGATGGCGAGTTCGGCGCCATAGGTGTCGATGAGGCGCGCGAAGCCCGCCTCCTGACGGAAGCAGTCGGCGATCTCGGCCTGGCGCTGGGCATCGGCGGCTTCGCTGCCGCGGCTCTTCAGCAGGCCGGCGAAGCGCCGCGCCAGCCGCGTGATGGGCGAATGGCGGCGCGCTGCACTGTCGCCCGCACTGACGTTGGTGCCGGGCGTGCAGGTCAGCGGCAGCCACAGGTCGCCGGCGCCAGGGATGCCGAAGCTGCGCAGTTCAGGCACCACGCCAGCATGGATCAAGCTGCTCTTGCCCGAACCCGAACCGCCCAGCACGGCGACGAACTGCGTCTGACGCAGGCGGTCGATGACCTCGCGCACCTGGCGTTCACGCCCGAAGAGCAGCGCCGCTTCGAAGTCGAGGAAGGGCCGCAGGCCCGGATAGGGTTCGCGCGGCAGCCGCGTGCGCGCGTCGGCGGATGCCGTGCTCATCGGGGCACCCTAAGGCACGGGCCACGAAGGGGCCCCTTCGTGGCCCGTGCCGGTCCCGCCAAGCGGGGGTGAGCCCTCGGGAGACCCTCGGTGCTCATATCCCTGCGCCTTCGTCGCGCTGCTGCCGCCTCTCGAACACCTTCTTCAGGAAGCGCCTGAGCTCGTCGCGTTCGTCCTCGACGACGTCGATGGCGTCCTCGCTGGCGGCGTTGAAGCGCAGCACCTGCCAACCCCAGGCCGGCACCGGCTCGCTGGCTTCCTGCGGCGGCATCAGGTAGGCCACGATGCCGGGCGCGGCGTCGCGGCCCGGCGTCATCTTGTTCTCGACCTTGTTGATCTGCGCCACCAGCGCGTCGCTGGTCTTGCGGCCCCACAGCAGCACCACGCCGTCGGCGTCGTCGAGACTCGGAAAGCTGTCGATCTGGTCCACCGGCAAGCCGCGTGTGCGCAGGCTCAGCGGCGGCACGCGTGTCGGCGCCAGGCTGCGGCAGACCTCGTCCCACTTGCGGCGGATCTGCTCGCCCAGCGGCTCCCACAGCGTGCGCTCGTGGCGGTTGCTTTCGATGTAGATGCGCACACCCTGGGCCGCGGGAGTGGCCACCGCGGCAGCGGGCTGCAGGCGTTCGGCCAGCGCCGGCAGCGACAGCGGCGTGGCTCCGAGCCGGGCCACGAAGGCCGCACCGCCCACCCAGGTGGCCGGCGGCGGCGGTGCGGTGCGCAGGTCCAGCCAGTGCAGGCGGTCGGGCGGCTTGCCCTTCTTGAGCCAGGCATCGCGCTGCAGTTCCAGGTGGCCGCCAGCGGCCAGCGTGGTCATCATCGGCGGCGTGTCGTCGAAGGGCAGCACCAGATGGTCGGCGTCGGCGAGGTCGGCGAAGTCGCTGAACACCACGTCCTGGGTGAGCAGCCGCGCGGCAAGGCCACGCTGCGCGAGCGCCGCCGCCGCAGCCGTCGCAGCGGCACTGCTGGCCGGCGGAACGAAGCCCAGCAGCACCTTGCCTCCGGCTGCCGGCACGCGCGCTGCAGGAAGCACGGGCTCGGGCGGCGGCGCACAAGGAGCAGGCGGCGCGGGTGGCGCGGTGGCCGACTGCCGCAGCTTGGCCGCAAAGTCGCTGCGCAGCCGCTCGAAGGGCATGCGGAAGGCCGGTGCCACCAGGCCCGGACCCATGTAGATGTCCAGCGGCCGCGCCTTGTCGGCGGGGTCGAAGAAGGGCATCCAGAGCTGGTCGTCGCTGGGCAGCAGGGCCTGCCAGGCCGGGCTGCCGCTCACTTGCAGCATGGCGTTTTCCGACATGGCCACGATGTACAGACGTTCGCGAAAGCCCTCTTCACCGAACAGTGACTTGAAGTAGGCCAGCTCCTTCAGGCACCAGTCGCTCTGGGCGTAGTTGTCGTGCACCACGATGACCATCGCGAACGAGGCCGCCACGCGCTCCATCAGTTCGCCGCTCAACTGGCCGGCCACCGGGCCGTTCTCGCCCGAGAGGTGAAAGCGCGGCAGACGCACACCGCGCAGCATGGCGGAGAGACCGCGTTCGAGTTCGTTGCGGAACTGCGTCACCCAGTTGAACCAGGCCTGGTCGTCGGCGTGGGCATAACTGATGAATGCGGTGTACTCGCAGTCCTTCAGCGGCTTCATCTCGACACACCCCGGGCGACGTGCAGGGGCCGTGGGCGCGCGGGTACGCCGGTCACTTGTTGGCCCAGTTGCTCCACTTGCTCCACTTCGGCCAGTTGGTCCAGTTGCTCGCCTGGGCCACGGTCCACGCGGCCTTGACAGCCGTCTCGGCCGGCACGGCCGGCACTTGCCTCAAGGCCGCGCGCACGGCATCCACGCGCGCCCGCAGGGCCAGCCGCTCGGCATCCACGTGCGCCTGCACCGGCGGCGCCAGCCCGGCCAGGGCCAGCATGGCGGCAGCAGCACCGGAAGGCCGGCGCGGCACCCAGGGACGGCGAGAAGGTGGTGACATGACGCAGGCATGCTAGGCCCCACCCGGTGGCTTGTAAAGACAAGCGCCCCCCTAGGCAGACATCCACCGAGCGCAGGCGGCAAACACGTCGAATGGCAGGCACGGGTTAGTCCCGAGGTCGCTATTCTCCATTTGGTGAATTATCTCGCCATGCCTGCGCGGCCCGCCACCGTCGTTCCTTTGCGCACGCGCGATGCTGACCGCACGCAGCAGTCCATCCTGCGTGCGGCCATGACCGAGTTCGCCGACGCCGGCCTGGGCGGCGCGCGCATCGACCGCATCGCCGAGCGCGCCGGCATCAACAAGAAGCTCATCTACTACTACTTCACCAACAAGGACGCGCTCTTCCTGGCGGTGATGGAGCAGACCTACGCCGACATCCGGGAAGCCGAGCGCGAACTGCACCTGGAAACCGCGCAACCCGTCGACGCGCTCCGCCGGCTGGTGGTCTTCACCTGGGAACACTACCTGGCGCATCCCGAGTTCCTGACGCTGCTGAACAGCGAGAACCTGCACCGCGCGCGGCATCTGAAGACTTCGTCGCGCATCCGCGAGATGAACTCACCGCTGATCCAGACCCTGGGCGACGTGCTCGAACGCGGCCGCCGCGACGGCCTGTTCCGTGGTGGTGTGGACCCGCTGCAGCTCTACATCTCGATCGCCGGCCTGGCCTACTTCTACTTGTCGAACAACCACACGCTGTCGACCATCTTCGGCCGCGACCTGATGACCCCCAAGGCGCTGGCGCAGCGCCTGTCGCACATCACCGAGGTGGTGATGGGCTATGTGCTCGCAGACTGATCAATTCACCAGACAGTGACAAGGAGACACCCGATGACCCACCACCCGATGACCCACCACCCAATCACCCGCCGCAGCCTGATGGCACTCGCAGCCACCTTGGCCACCGGCAGCGCTCTCGCGCAAGCTGGCTACCCGAACAAGCCCATCCGCGTGATCGTGCCTTTCGCAGCCGGCAGCACCACCGACATCATCGCCCGCGCCATCAGCGACAAGATGTCGCTCAGCATGGGCCAGCAACTGGTGGTGGAGAACAAGGCCGGCGCCAGCGGCACCATCGGCCAGGCCGCGGTAGCCACCGCCGAGCCCGACGGCTACACGATCATGATCCACTCGTCGTCGCACACCGTCAGCCCCAGCACCTTCGCCAAGCTGCCCTTCGACACCGTGGGCGCCTTCGCCGGCGTGACGCCGATCTCCAGCACGCCCAACGCGCTGGTCATCTCGCCCACCAAGGGCATCAAGACGCTGCAGGAGTTGCTGGCTGCGGCGAAGGCCAAGCCCGGCACCATGAACTTCGCCAGCGCCGGCCAAGGCAGCGCCACGCACCTGAACGCCGAGAAGTTCCGCCTGGCCGCCGGCATCCAGGCCACGAACATTCCCTTCAAGGGCTCGGCCGAGGCGGTGTCCGAGGTGCTGGCCGGCCGCGTGGACTACTACTTCTCGCCCATCGCGCCGGTCATCGGGCAGATCCGCAGCGGCCAGCTGCTGGCGCTGGCCGTGGGCTCGCCGCGCCGCGCCAGCGCGCTGCCCGACGTGCCCACCACGGCCGAGGCCGGCGTGCCGGGCTCGGAGTTCAACTTCTGGATCGGCATGATGGTGCCGGCCAAGACGCCGCGCGACATCGTGGGCCGGCTCAACGCCGAGGTCATCAAAGCGCTGGCCCTGCCCGAGGTGAAGGAGCGCTTCGTCATGCTGGGCGCCGACGCGTGGACGACCACGCCGGAGCAGTTCGACGCCTACATCAAGGCCGAGATCGCGAGCAACGTGCCGCTGGTGAAGGCCGCCGGCCTGGCGCCCGCGCCCGGCAACTGAGGGGACACGCGGCCATGGCCACCCATCAACTCGGCATCATCATGCACGGCGTCACGGGGCGCATGGGCATGAACCAGCACCTCATCCGCAGCATCGTGGCCATCCGCAACGAAGGCGGCGTGCTGCTCGCCAATGGCGACCGCGTGATGCCCGACCCCGTGCTGATCGGCCGCAATGCCGAGAAGATCGAAGCGCTGGCGAAAGCCCACGACATCGCACGCTTCGGCACCCACCTCGAAGCGGCGCTGGCCAACAAGCAGAACACGGTGTTCTTCGACGCCGGCACCACGCAGCTGCGGCCCACGCTGCTGGCGCTGGCGCTGCGCGCCGGCAAACATGTCTACTGCGAAAAGCCCATCGCCACCAACCTGAACGAGGCGGTGGAGATCTGCCGCCTGGCGCAGGCCTCGGGGCTGAAGCATGGCGCGGTGCAGGACAAGCTGTTCCTGCCCGGCCTGCGCAAGCTGGACATGCTGCGCCGCGCCGGCTTCTTCGGCAGGATGCTCAGCGTGCGCATCGAGTTCGGCTACTGGGTCTTCGAAGGCGACCTGCAGCCCATCCAGCGGCCGAGCTGGAACTACCGCAAGGAAGACGGCGGCGGCGTCATCCTCGACATGGTGTGCCACTGGCGCTACGTGCTCGACAGCCTGTTCGGCGAAGTGCAGGCTGTGTCGTGCCTGGGTGCCACGCACATCCCGCAGCGCTGGGACGAAGCCGGCCAGCCGTATGCAGCCACGGCAGACGACGCGGCCTACGCCACCTTCCAGCTCAAGGGCCACGACGGCGAGCCCGTCATCGCGCAGGTCAACAGCAGCTGGACGACGCGCGTGCGGCGCGACGACCTCGTCACCTTCCATGTCGATGGCACGCATGGCTCTGCCGTGGCCGGCTTGCAGAGCTGCCGCGCGCAGAGCCGCGTGGCCACGCCGCGGCCGGTGTGGAACCCCGACGTGAAGCAGACCATGAACTTCTACGACCAGTGGCAGGAAGTGCCCGATACCCAGGTCTACGACAACGGCTTCAAGATCCAGTGGGAGGCCTTCATTCGCCACGTCGTCGAAGACGCGCCCTACCGCTGGACGCTGCCCGAAGGTGCGAAGGGCGTGCAGCTGGTGGAAGCGGCGCTGCAGAGCTGGCAGGAACGGCGCTGGGTCGATGTGCCGGCGCTGGACGTCTGAGAACATGCAGATCGTCCTGCCCACCAACGATGGCGCGCTCGCGCCCTACACGCTGCGCGGCCCCGGCAAGTTCACGCCGGCCGCGCCGGGCGCGGTGTTCAACCGCATCGCCTATTCAGCCGCACACGTGGTGGCCGATGCGCGCGCGGCCGTCGATCCCTGGGTCAACTGCGCCATCGACTGGGACGCCACCATCGCCTACCGCCAGCGCCTGTGGCGCTTGGGCCTGGGCGTGGCCGAGGCCATGGACACGGCGCAGCGCGGCATGGGCCTCAACTGGCCCACGTCGCTGGAACTTATCTCGCGTTCGCTCGACGCTTCGCGCGACGTGCCCGGCGCGCGCATCGCCAGCGGTTGCGGCACCGACCACCTGGCGCCCGAGGACGCACGCAGCGTCGACGACGTGATCCGCGCCTACGACGAGCAGATGGCGGCCATCGAAAAGCTCGGCGGCAAGCTCATCGTGATGGCCAGCCGCGCGCTGGCGCGGGTGGCCCAGAGCCCCGCCGACTACGAACGCGTCTACGACCATGTGTTGCGCCAGGCGCGCGAGCCCGTCATCCTGCACTGGCTGGGCGAGATGTTCGACCCGGCACTGGCCGGCTACTGGGGCAGCCGCGATGCGTCTGCCGCCATGGACACCGCGCTCGGTGTCATCGCCGCCAACGCATCCAAGGTCGACGGCATCAAGATCTCGCTGCTCGACAAGGACGCCGAGATCACCATGCGCCGCCGCCTGCCAGGCACGGGAGGCCCGGAGGGCCGGGGCGTGCGCATGTACACGGGCGACGACTTCAACTACGCCGAGCTGATCGCGGGCGATGGCGTGGGCACACACGCCACGCACCAGCACAGCGACGCGCTGCTCGGCATCTTCGACGCCATCGCCCCGGCGGCCAGTGCCGCCCTGGCGGCGCTGAGCGTCGGCGACACAGCGCGCTTCCACGCCATCCTGGCGCCCACCGTGCCGCTGTCGCGCCACATCTTCCAGGCGCCGACGCGCTTCTACAAGACCGGCGTCGTCTTCATGGCCTGGCTGAATGGCCACCAGGACCACTTCGTGATGGTGGGCGGGCAGCAGAGCACGCGTTCGCTGCCCCACTTCGCCGAGCTGTTCCGCCTGGCCGATGCGGCCGGCCTCATCGAGCAGCCCGACCTGGCGGTGGCGCGCATGAACACGCTGCTGGCACTGCACGGCGTGAGCCGTTGATGCGCAACTTCTCGGCCGACCACCGCTGGCTGTCCATCAACACCGCCACCGTGCGCAAGCAGCACGGCATGGATTGGCCGCTGCCCAAGATACTGGATGCCTGCGCCGCACGCGGCATCCGCGCCGTCGCGCCATGGCGCGACCAGGTGGCGGCAGCAGGGCTGCAGGCCACATCGGCGCAGTTGCGGGCGCTGGGCCTCGAACTGTCGGGCTACTGCCGTGGTGGCATGTTCACGTACACGGATGCGGCTTCGATGCAGGCCGTGCGCAGCGACAACCGCCGCGCGCTGGACGAAGCCTGTGAACTGCGCGCGCCCTGCCTGGTGCTGGTGGTGGGTGGCCTGCCCGGCGCGCTGGCCGGCCGCGCGGCGCATCGCGACATCGCGGCGGCGCGTGCGCAGGTCAGCGAAGGCATCGCCGCGCTGCTGGAAGATGCTCGCGAACGACGCATGCCACTGGCCATCGAGCCGCTGCACCCCATGTACGCGGCCGACCGCGCCTGCATCAACACGCTGGAGCAGGCACTCGACGTCTGCGACGCACTGGACCCGCAGCGCAGCGGTGCCCTGGGCGTGGCGGTGGACGCATACCACGTGTGGTGGGACCCGAAGCTGCAGGCGCAGATCGAACGCGCCGGCCCCGGCGCAGCCGGTCAAGGTTCACGCCTGCTGGCCTTGCACGTCTGCGACTGGCTCACACCCACCACCGACCTGCTGAACGACCGCGGCATGATGGGCGACGGCGTCATCGACATCCCGCGTCTGCGCGGCTGGGTCGAAGCGCAGGGCTACGCCGGCTACAGCGAGGTGGAGATCTTCTCCAGCGCCAACTGGTGGCTGCGCGATGGCGGCGAGGTCCTGAGCACCTGCATCGAACGGCACCGCCGCTGCGTCTGAACGCGAGCCTCAAGGTCCGGCAGGCAATCGCCGCGCCACCAGCTCCACCGGCGCATGGGGCGTGTTGCCGCCTTCGGTCTGCATGACCAGGCGCAGTTCATCGCCCACCAGGCGGCCGCGATAGCGGTGCGTCACCTCGGCGCTGCCGCCGCCCATCGTCTCGGTGCTGCGGGTGACGAAGCGCAGGCCTTCGGCGTCGACCTGGCCTTCGAGCACGCCACGCGGCACGGTCAGGAAACTGGCGCTGCCGTGCACGGCATGGCCCTCGCCGCGCAGATCGAAGTGCTCGGTGTAGCGGGCGTTGGGCCAGTCGTAGGTGACATCGGCTTGCCAGCGGCCGTTGATGGCAGGCCGCAGGGCGACGCCGGTGGGCGCCGCGCCGCCGCGCGTGGACCGCCACGCGACCGCGCCGCCACCGACGACCATCACCCCGGCCGCAGCCACCAGCAGCACGCGCCGCCGTGGACGCGGCGAGGCTCCCGCGGCGTCTCCCAGGGCTTCGCGCAGCGTCGCCACCAGACGCTGCATGTCGGCCGCATAGCGCGAGTTGTCGATCTCCAGCGCGTTGCGCCCGGGCAGCGCGCGCAGCGCATCGGGCAAGGCCGCCGCGGCCGGCATCGGCGCGCCATCCAGCAGCACGGGGATCACCCGGGCGCCGCGCGCCAGGCCGGCGGCCACCTCGCGCCGCACGAAGTCGGCTTCGTCGTGGATGCGTGCCGGCGCGCCTTCGCGCTCGCCCAGCCAGCGACGGCCGATGAGCACCAGCATCACCTGCGCCGCGCCCAGCTGGCCTTCGATGACGTCGCCGAAAGGTAGGCCGGCGCCGATGTCGTCGACATCCATGAACACGCACTCGGCGCCGAAGTGGCGGGCCAGTTCGTCGTACAGCGCACGTGCGTAACCGGCCGCGTCGTCGCGGCGGTAGCTGATGAAGACCTGGGACTTGTTCATGGCCGGCCCCGCGCAGGATAGCGCCCGGGCATCGCGATAATCAGCCCATGACTGTCTTCTACTGGATGATGGGCGTGCTCATCGTCGGCACCTTCGTGCCTTCGGTGCTGTACCTGGGGCTGTTCTTCGCCACCGGCGAACCCGAGTGCTCGCGCCGGGCGCGCGTGCTGTGGAACGTCTCGCGCGTGTTCACGCTGCTCGGCTTCAACATCCTGGTCTGGGGCCACGTGCTGGTGGGCCTGTGGCGGATCTGGTTTCGCTAGGCACCGGGGCGCCTCAGCCGCCCGACGTTGAAGGCGTTGACGATCAGCACCGCCAGCAAGGCCGCCAGCACACCCCACACGCTGCTGAAGGCGCCATGGTCCATCAGCGCGCCGATGAACAGCGGCACCACGGCCTGCCCGATGTCCAGGCCGGCGTAGACCACGCCGTAGACGCGCCCCGTGGCGTTGGCCGGCGTGGAACGCTTGACGAGCAGGTCGCGCGAGGGCCCGGCCACGCCTGACATCGCGCCCATGGCGCCGAACAGCAGCGGCACGGCCAGGGCCGGCACCTGGGCGTAGCCCAGCACCAGCGCCAGACCCGCCGCCAGGCCGAAGGCGATGGCCACCACGCGCTCGCAACGCTCGGGTTGCGCAGCCAGGAAGCCGCCCAGCAGCATGCCGCAGGCGCTGCACACCATGTAGACGGTTAGGCACATGGCGGCCAGGTGCGCCGGCACACCATGCAGTTCCTTGGCGGCCTGCGGCGCGAAGCTCTGGATGATGGACAAGGCGCCGGCATAGAAGAAGAAGAAGCCGAAGCACATCCAGACCGCGGGGATCTTCAGGAAGTCGTAAGCGCCCTCGGCAGACTTCGCGCCGGCGGCAGGCGCGGCGGGCACCGGCAAAGGCGGCACGTCGATCTGGTCGCGCTGCAGCCACAGCACCACCAGCACCGCGAAGGCGAGCAGCGCCGCGCACACCAGCGCCGTGCGCCAAGAATAGGCCAGCGTCAGCGGCACCAGCATGGCCGGCGCCAGCGCCCAGCCCAGGCTGCCGGTGAGGCCGTGCACGCTGTAGGCGTGGCCCAGGCGCGCCTTGCCGATCTTGCGGTTGAGCACCGTGTAGTCCACGGGGTGGAAGACGCCGTTGCCGGTGCCTGCCAGCACCGAGAAGGCCGCCAGCCAGGCGTAGCTGGTGCTGGCCGCGAAGCCCAGGGCCGCCGCACCCACCAGGGCCAGCCCGGCAAACAGCACGGGCCGCGGACCGACGCGGTCGACCCAGAAGCCCGACAGCGCCTGCACGATGCACGAGGTGACGAAGAAGATCGTCAGCAGGAAGCCCAGCTCGGCGTAGCTGACACCGAACTCGTCCTTGAGCCAAGGGAACAGCGGCGCCAGCAGGAGCTGGCTGAAGTGGCTGATGCTGTGCGCCAGGCCGATGAGGCCGATGACCCTGGCGTCCTGGCGGACGCCTGTGTCGGGCAGCGTGAGTGTGGACATTGGTAGACGTTGGTTCCTTAAGCGGCCCGAAGGCCGGGTGCAGAACCAACGCCCCCTTCCAAACCGTGCATGCGGATTTCCCGCACACGGCTTACCAGTGGTCTGTCGGCTCGCAGCATTACGCGTGCTCCTGTTTCCAGAAGGCTGGCGCGGGATAGCGGATCGTCCCACGCAGGCGATACAACCCAAGTTGCTCGTAGTACTCGCGGTCCCATCGTTGGGCTTGGCCCGCCTTCATGTGGCGACCGGCGCGCTTGATGCGCAGGCTCTTCAACCGCCTCACGACGTAGCCGTCCACCGCTGTGAACGGCCCGGCCGCGTTGCCGCTGCGGAAGTACTGCCCCCAGCCTCGCAGCACCGGATTCAGCTCGGCTATGACGCTTCGCACATCCTGGTGGCAGCTTCGCCTGGGCGTCAGCTCCCGTACCCGTTGTCTCACACGCTTCATCGCTCGCTGACTCGGCCAGCGGTGCAGGTAGTACCGACGCATCCGCTTTTGCTCCCACAGCCGTCCGCTCATGCGTTTGTGCAAGTGACAGCCCAGGAAGTCAAATCCCTCCCGGCCCTGCGTCAGCTCCACGCGTCGCGTCTTCTGCGGGTGCAGTTTCAGCCCCAGCCGGCCCAGCACGTGCTCAATACGGCCTTGCGCCTCTTCGCAGCGCCTGGCGTTGCCGCACATGACCACGAAGTCGTCCGCGTACCGCACCAACTCGCCCAGGTGCGCGCCGTGTTTGGCCCACACCCGGTCCAGCACGTGCAGGTAGATGTTGGACAGCAGCGGCGAGATGACTCCACCCTGTGGCGTTCCCGCCACCGGATGGCGCACCACGCCGTCCTCCATCACGCCAGCCTGCAACCACAACCTCACCAGCTTGAGCACCCTGCGGTCCCCGACCCGCTGTCCCACCAAGGTGAGCAGCTTGTCGTGTTCGATGCTGCCGAAGTAGTTTTCAATATCGGCATCCAGCACGTGATTGGCGCCTTGATTGCCCAGTTGCCTGAGCCGCTCCAGCGCCATCGTCGCACTGCGCTTGGGCCGAAATCCGTACGAGCACGGCAAGAAGTCCGCCTCGAAGATCGGTTCCAGCACCAGCTTGGCCGCCATCTGCACCACCCGGTCTTGCACCGTCGGGATGCCCAAGGGCCGTCTTCCTCCGTCTGCCTTGGGTATGTACACGCGCCGCACGACCTGCGCGCCATACTCGCCTGCGCGCAGCACTTCACCCAGCTCTTGCAGGAAGCGCTGGACTCCATACTGCTCGACGTCTTGGATCGACACGCGGTCAACCCCCGCTGCGCCGCGGTTGCGGCGCACTCGCTTCCACGCCTCATGCAGGATGTCATCCCTGCACATCTGGCCGTACAACGCATGGAAGCGCCTTCCCGGTGCCCGCTTGGCTGCGGCCCAGAGTTGCCTTTGCAGTTGTCGCACTTTGTCGCGTGACTCATCGTCACCGGGGTCGTTAGGTCCGCCATCTCGCAATGAGTGGCCGGCCATTCCCTCGCGCTTACCTGCTCCAGCAGCATGACCACCGCAGGGACCCTTCCCTCCAGCCGCGTTATGCCGCACGGCCTTCGTCGGCACGGCTGGCGCCGCCCCGTCCAGTACTACGATCCCCTCGGACTCCCGCTGCGCACGGCTCGATTTCGCCTTGGGCTTATACGAGCTCGCTTGCCCCGACTCGGGCCGCGTAGACGGGTCTCTCGTGTTCCACACCACTCCTTGCACACGTGCTGCGCCCCTTACCCCGCCGCAGCCACCGGCGCGCTTCGGTCCTTGCACCAGTGATGTTGCCTTCGCCGTGACATGAGAGGCTCGGCCTGCGGGTTGTAAATGTGTCGAGGCTGCAGGCTTCACTTCATGTTGCGGCCCGCGTGCTCGCTCCCCGCTGAACGGCTTTCGCCGCTTCACGGGCTTTTGACGCCCCGCTCGGGCACGGAGGTCTCCCTCCACTACCTGGGGCCTGCTACCCGGCGCACCGACGCCTACCGGGACGGGACTCTCACCCGTGGGAGTGGCGCAGCAAGCCAGGGTCGAACCTCCCCCTTTGGGATCCAGTTCTTCCTCAGCGTCACGACGCACCATGC
>JANNFE010000005.1:0-3520 GCA_031379415.1 Betaproteobacteria bacterium
GACGAGATGGCGATCTGGATGCGGCCCGAGCTCACCGCGGGGAACAGCCCGTTGAAGGGGATGTTCTCGATCTTCACCGTGTTGCCGGTGCGCTTGGCGACCTCGTTGACGAGGTCGATCTCGAAACCGACGAACTTGCCCTGCGCGTCGGCAAATTCCCAGGGCACGTTGCCGATGTTGGCGCCGACGGTCCACTCGGCCGCGGCGGCGGGTGCCAACAAGCCGGAACCCAGGCCGGCGACCAGGGCGAGGGTGGCCGTGAACTGACTGAATTTCATGGGACAGGCTCCTGCGGGTGGAAGGGATGGATGCCAGGCCATGCTAACCAGATGGAGCAAACCATTCAAGGATTCATTGGTGTGAAGTAAACGCTCCAAGAGCCTGCGCCGGGCGTCGGCCTGGTGCGCGGGCATCGCAACTCCTTCCCGTCCAAGCCGACCACCCCTAGCTCTAGGGTTGGTCACAAGCCAGGGGCGCGCCTACAACCAACGGCCCCGGACACCGCAACGCGCGGCGGCCCGATCCTTCACGCCCAGCCTGCCAAGGAGAGTGCGCATGCCCGCCGTCCTCAACTATCCCGGGGTCTATGTCGAGGAGGTGCGCAGCGCCGTGCGCACCATCACGGGGGTGGCGACGTCGATCACCGCCTTCGTCGGCCGGGCGCGGCGCGGGCCGGTGGACAACGACGCGCAGAACCTTTCGCCCACGCGGGTGAAGAGCTTCGCCGAGTACGAGCGCATCTTCGGCGGCCTGTGGGAAGACGCGCCGATGTCCTTCGCGATCAACCATTACTTCCAGAACGGCGGCTCCGAAGCCCTGGTCGTGCGTGTGGTGGGTGCCGGCGCGCTGACAGCCGCACGGGCCTTCGACGCCCTCACGCTCAGCGCCACCAGCCCCGGCCTGTGGGGCGGCGAAATCGAGGTCAGCATCGACACCAATGACGGCATGGGTGGCGCGCTCGCCGACCCGCTGTTCAACCTGACCGTGCGCGACACCGCCACCGACCAGCGTGAGGTCTATTTCGGCCTGTCGCCGGCGGCCACGCATCCGCGCTTCGTCAGCGAGGTGCTGCTCGGCTCCAGCCTGGTGCGCGGCAGCATGGCCGCGGCCACGCGGCCGGGCAACGTGACAGCGCAGCGCCTGACCGTGGCCGCCACCGGTGATGGCGACCCGGTGGGCGCGGCCGAGATCGTCAGCGGCGCCGGCCTGCAGAACGCCCGTCGCGGCATCTTCGCGCTGGAGCGTGCCGATCTCTTCAACATGCTGGTCATACCGCCCTACGCGCCGGGTGCCGATGTCGAAGCCGGCGACTTGGCCAACGCCATCGCCTACTGCCAGGGCCGGCGCGCCATCCTGCTCGTCGACCCGCCGGGCGACGTGGACACCGTGGGCGAGGCCATCACCTTCGCCAATTCACTCACACGCCATGCCAACCTGGCGCTGTACTTCCCGCGCCTGCGCGCCCCGAACCCGCTGCGCGGCAATGCGCTGCAGGACTACGCGCCCAGCGGCGCGGTGGCCGGCACCATCGCACGCACCGACGCCACGCGCGGCGTCTGGAAGTCGGCCGCCGGCATCGACGCCACGCTCAATGGCGCTTCGGCCTTGACGGCCAAGCTCACCGACGGCGAAAACGGCGACCTCAACCCGCTGGGCATTAACTGCCTGCGCGACTTCCCGGTCTACGGCCGCGTCGTCTGGGGCGCACGCACCCTGGTGGGCGCCGACGCGCTGGCCTCAGAGTGGAAATACCTGGCGGTGCGGCGCATGGCCTTGTTCCTGGAGGAAAGCCTGTACCGCGGCACGCAGTGGGTGGTGTTTGAACCCAACGACGAACCGCTGTGGGCGCAGATCCGCCTGAACATCGGCGCCTTCCTGCAGAACCTGTTCCGCCAGGGCGCCTTCCAGGGCCGCACGCCGCGCGAGGCCTACTTCGTCAAGTGCGACGCCGAGACCACGACGCAGAACGACATCAACCTGGGCATCGTCAACATCGCGGTGGGCTTTGCGCCGCTGAAGCCGGCCGAGTTCGTCGTCATCCGGCTGCAGCAGATGGCCGGCCAGGTCAACGCCTGATCCGCCCGCACGACCACCCGCGCAAAGGACATCGCCATGGCCCAGTTCTCCGTCAACGCCTCGCGCTTCGACCCGTACAAGAACTTCAAATTCCGCGTCAAGTGGGATGGCCGCTACGTCGCCGGCATTGCCAAGTGTTCGGCGCTCAAGCGCAGCACCGAAGTCGTGGAACACCGCGAAGGCGGTGACCCGAGCAGCGGCCGCAAGTCGCCCGGCCGCACGAAGTTCGAAGGCATCACGCTGGAGCGCGGCGTCACCCACGACACCGAGTTCGAGAAGTGGGCCAACAAGGTCTGGAACTTCGGCTCCGGCCTGGGTGCCGAGGTTTCGCTGAAAGACTTCCGCAAGGACATCATCCTCGAGGTCTACAACGAGGCCGGCCAGCTGGCCATCGCCTACAAGATCTACCGCTGCTGGGTCAGCGAGTACCAGGCCCAGGCCGACCTCGACGCCAATGCCAACGCGGTGCTGATCCAGACCCTGAAGCTCGAAAACGAAGGCTGGGAGCGCGACTACGACGTGGCCGAGCCTTCCGAGCCCAGCTTCACCGAACCGGCCTGAGCGGGGACCGGCGAGCGCCATGTTGCCGCTCGACGAACGTGCACTGCTCGAACTCTGGGAACAGGCGCTGCCTCTGGCCTGGCCGGCCCGTGCAGCCCTGTTTGCGGCGCACGAGGTCGGTGGCGAGATGTCCAGCGTGGGCGGGCAGCGGCTGCGCGTGCTGGCCTTGCACCGCCGCGTGGGCGGTGATGCGCTGCCGCTGCGCTGCAATTGTCCGGGCTGCGGCGAGGATCTTGGCTTCGAAGTCGACCTGGGCGCACTGGCCGCTGCGCTGCCACCGCCGCCTGCACTGCACGAGCACGAACTGGCCGCCGACGGCGTGACGCTGCGCTTTCGCCTGCCCACGCCGGCCGACGTGGCCGCGGCCGACACGCCCGAGGTCGAAGATTTCGTCGCGCGCCTGCTGGCGCGCTGCGTCCGTGGCGGCAGCGACGGCAGCGACGGCAGTCCGACGTTGGCGCCCCACCTCGTGGCGATGCTGGCCGAGCGCATGGAATTGCTGGACCCGGCGGCGGCGCTGTCCTTCGCCGTCGATTGCCCGGCCTGCGCCCGCCACTGGGACGCCGCCTTCGACCCGGCGCGTTCGCTCTGGGCGCTGGTGCAGGCACGGGCCGAGCAGAGCCTGCTCGATGTCGACGTGCTGGCCCGCCGCTACGGCTGGAACGAGGCCGAGGTGCTGACGCTGTCGCCCACGCGGCGCCGCGCCTATCTGCAACTGGCAGAAGGCGGCTGAGGCGATGAACTTCCTGTACCGCCTGCATCCCGCCAGCGCGCTGCAACCCGGCGCGGTGCGGGCTGACATCGCGCCGCGCTTCGCCGCGCCCGCTGCGCTGCCGGAAGCCGATTGGCCGGTGCCTGCGCCAGTGCGCGGCGCGGGCGCGGC
>JANNFE010000147.1:0-11644 GCA_031379415.1 Betaproteobacteria bacterium
TGGCGCGCCAGCACGGCGGCGTCGATGAGCACGCCGTGGCGCTCGATGCGCTCCAGCACCACGCTCACGGGCATCTCGATCTGCTCGTAGACGAAGCGCAGCCCGGCGTCGGCCTCGACCTCGGGCCACAGCGTCTGGTGCACCTGCAGCGCCATCTCGCTGTCCTCGCCCGAGTATTCGGTCGCCTTGGTCACGTCCACCTGCGCAAACGGGATCTGGTTGACGCCCTTGCCGCACAGGTCTTCGTAGCTCAGGCCCTTGCGGCCGAGGTGGCGTTCGGCCAGCGCTTCCAGGCCATGGGTGCGATGCGCTTCGAGCACATAACTTTCCAGCATCGTGTCATGGCGATAACCGCGCACGGTGATGCCGGCGTTGGCAAAGACATGCAGGTCGTACTTGATGTTCTGGCCCAGCTTGGCGCGGCCCTCGTCTTCCAGCCAGGGCCTGAGTCTGGCCAGCACCTGGTCCATGGGCAGCTGCGCCGGCGCGTCGGGGTAGCTGTGGGCCAGCGGGATGTAGGCCGCGCGGCCCGGCTCCACCGCGAAGCTGATGCCGACGATGCGCGCCTGCATGCCGTCCAGGCTGTCGGTCTCGGTGTCCAGCGCCACCAGCTCGGCGCTGTGGATGACCTGCAGCCAGGCATCGAAGCGTTCCCAGGTGGCGACCGTCTCGTACTCACGCGCCAGCGCCACTGCGGGTGGCGGCGGCCGGGTGTGATCGGCGGCGTCAGCGGCCGGTGCGGCGCGCGGGCCATCGCCGGGGGCAGCGTCGATCTCCTTCAGCCACGAGCGGAAGCCGTAGCGTTGGTAGAAGTCGTGCAGGCCCGGCCGGTCTTCGTCGCGCAGCGCCAGCGCGTCCAGCGCCGGCCAGGCATCGACATGGCCGCTCAGGTCGCAGTCGGTCACCACGGTGATGAGCTTGCGCCCGGTGGGCAGCCAGTCCAGCGCCTTGCGCAGGTTCTCGCCGGCCACGCCCTTGATGCCGTCGGCGGCGGCCACCACGCCGTCGAGGCTGCCGAAATCGGCGATCCACTTCGCCGCCGTCTTCGGGCCCACCTTGTCGACGCCGGGCACGTTGTCCACCGTGTCGCCGATGAGCGTGAGGTAGTCGACGATGCGTTCCGGCGGCACGCCGAACTTGGCCTTCACGCCTTCGATGTCCAGCCGCTCGGGCGGCTTGGCCATGGTGTTGATCAGCGTCACGTGCTCGGTGACCAGTTGCGCCAGGTCCTTGTCGCCGGTGGAGATGATGACCTGGTGCCCGCTGGCCGCCGCCACGCGCGCCAGCGTGCCGATGGCGTCATCGGCCTCGATGCCCGGCACTTCGAGCACCGGCCAGCCGAGCAGGCGCACGATCTCGTGGATGGGCGCAATCTGCTGCGCCAGGGCCTCGGGCATGGGCGCGCGCTGGGCCTTGTATTCGGGGTACCAGTCGTCGCGGAAGGTCTTGCCCTTGGCGTCGAAGACGCACACCGCATGTTCGGCCGGGTAGCGCTCGCGCAGCCACTTCATCATGGCGGCCACGCCGTGGATGGCGCCGGTGGGAAAGCCGTCGGGCGCACGCAGGTCCGGCAAGGCGTGGAAGGCGCGGTAGAGGTAGCTGGAGCCGTCCACCAGCAGCAGGGTCTTGTCAGTCATGCAGACATTGTGCGGCGTTTGGTCGCCACCCCCGGCCTGCCGGCAGGCCGCTGCGTAGAATGCCGGAGATGCATCTCCTCGCGCGCTGCGCCGTTCTCCTGGGGCCTTTCCTCTTGCTGCGCACCAGCCTGGCCCAGCCCGTGCCGCCGCCGCAGCGGCTGACCCCGGCGCCCGCCGCTGCGGCGGCTTCGGCCACGCGCCCGGCGCAGACGGTGACCAGGACGGTGATCGAGGACGAGGCGGTGCGCATCGAGGAAACGCGGCTGCGCGGCGCGCCGCAGCGCATCGTGGTGCGCAGCAAGCTGCCGGGGACCAGGGAGTACGAGATCATCGTGCCCGCCGGCGGCAAGGATCCTTCGCAGGACAAGGGTGCTGCCGGGCAGCGCACCTGGTCGCTGTTCAACTTCTAGGGCCGGCATGGCCGTCTACACCGAGGTCGGCTTCGGCGAGGCCGAGGCCTTGTGCCAGCGCCTGGGCCTGGGCGCGCTGACCGAGCTGCAGGGCATCCACTCGGGCATCGAGAACACCAACTACTACGCCACCACGGTGCGCGGCCAATGGGTGCTGACGCTGTTCGAGCGCCTGCCGGCCGAGCAACTGCCCTATTACCTGCGCCTGATGCAGCACTTGTCCGCACGCGGCGTGCCCGTACCGGCGCCACAGCCCGGCGCCGATGGCGCCCTGGTGCACAGCGTGGCCGGCAAGCCGGCCAGCATCGTGACCCGCCTGCCCGGCAGTCACCGCCTGCGCCCCGGTGTCGAGCAATGCGCGCAGGTCGGCCGCATGCTGGCGTGCATGCACAGGGCCGGCGCCGACTTCGACATGAGCCAGCCCCACCATCGTGGCCTGGCCTGGTGGCTGGCCACCGCGCCCGAGGTGCTGCCGCACCTGCAGCCACCACAAGCCGCACTGCTGTGTGAGGAGCTGGCCTTCCAGCAGCACCTGGCGGCTTCGCCCGCCGGGCAGGCCCTGCCACGCGGGCCCATCCACGCCGACCTCTTCCGCGACAACGTGATGTTCGACGACACCGCCGGGCCCGACCGCCTGTGCGGCTTCTTCGACTTCTACTTCGCCGGCACCGACACCTTCTTGTTCGACCTGGCGGTGTGCCTGAACGACTGGTGCAGCGACGTGCACAGCGGCGCGCTGGACGAAACCCTGGCCAGCGCCTTCACGGCCGCCTACGAAGCCGAACGCCCGCTCACCGGCGCCGAACACCGCGCCCTGCCCGCCCTGCTGCGCGCCGCCGCGCTGCGCTTCTGGATCAGCCGCTTGTGGGACTGGCACCAGCCGCGCAGCGCTGCCCTGCTGGTGCCCAAGGACCCGCAGCAGTTCGAGCGCGTGCTGCGCGCGCGCATCGCCGCGCCCTGGCACGCCGCCAGGGGCTGAGGCAGCAGGAAACCATGGCCCTGGTACTCAAGACCGTTCCCGCCGGCGCCGGCTCACGCTGGATCGGCGACGCCTTCCGGCTCTTCGCGCGGCGGCCGCTCTCCTTCATGCTGATGGCGGTGGTGGTGTCCATCGCCGGCACGCTGGTGCAGTGGCTGCCGCTGCTGGGTGCGGTGGTGCCGCTGATGGCCATGCCGCTGCTGACCCTGGGTTTCATGATCGCCGGCCAGTCGGCGCTGCAGGGCGGCCCGGTGCACCCGCGCCAGTTCATCGAGCCGCTGCGCACCGACGCCGCCCGCCGACGCACGCTGATCAAGCTGTGCCTGGGTTATGGCGTGGCCATCGTGGTGATGCTGCTGCTGGCCCACCTGGCTTCTGACCGCGCCTGGGAACGCATGGAAGCGCTGGGCGCCAATCCCGACCAGGCCCAGCTGGAAGCGCTGATGCCCGACCTGGTGCGCGCCACGCTGCTGATGTGCCTGGGCGGCGTGCTCGTCTCGGTCCCCTTCTGGCACGCCCCGGCGCTGGTGCACTGGGGCGGCCAGGGTGCGCGCCAGGCGATCTTCTCCAGCACGCTGGCGGTGTGGCGCAACAAGGGCGCGTTCACCATGTACATGCTGGCCTGGTTCGGCCTGCTGCTGCTGTTCGGCCTGCTGAGCTCGATGCTGCTGCAGGCGCTGGGCCTGCAGGCCTATGCGCGCAGCCTGGTCACGCCGGGCGTGATGCTGCTGTCGGCGGTGTTCTACATCTCGGTGCTGTTCACCTTCAACGACTGCTTCGGCGGCGCATCCACGCCCCCTTCTAGTCCACCGGCGTGAGCTTGGCGATGGCCAGCGCCAGCCACTTGCTGCCATGGCGGCCGAAGTGCACCTGGGCGCGGGCATCGGCGCCGCGGCCTTCCAGCACGCTGATCACGCCTTCGCCGAACTTGGTGTGGAAGACGGTCTGGCCGACACGCAGGCCTTGCTGGCCCGGCGTCGACGCAGGTGTGAAGGGCACCGGTGGCGCCGGCGGTTCCACGCGCCCCGCGCCCACGATGCCCGACAGCCCGCTGCCGCGCGCCCAGGCCTGCTGGTATTCACGCGCATAGCCCGAGCCGAAGCCCTGCTGCTTCGGCGTGATCCACTTCAGCGTGGCTTCCGGGATCTCATCGAAGAAGCGGCTCTTCACGTTGTAGCGCGTCTGGCCGTGCAGCATGCGCGTCTGGCTGAAGCTCAGGTACAAGCGCTTGCGGGCGCGGGTGATGGCCACGTACATCAGCCGGCGCTCTTCTTCCACGCCGTCGGCGTCGCTCAAGCTCTGCTCGTGCGGGAACAGGCCTTCTTCGATGCCGGTGATGAACACGGCGTCGAATTCCAGGCCCTTGGCAGAGTGCACCGTCATCAGCTGGATGGCGTCTTGCCCGGCCTGCGCCTGGTTGTCGCCAGCTTCCAGGCTGGCGTGGGTCAGGAAGGCGGCCAGCGGCGACATGATCTCGCCCGTCTCCGCGTCGGGCGCCGTATCGCCCGCGCCCTGCTCGTCGACCGGCAGCGCCACTGCATCCTTGCCGAAGCCTTCCTGCGTGACGAAGCTCTCGGCCGCGTTGACCAGTTCTTCCAGGTTCTCGATGCGGTCCTGGCCCTCCTTGTCGGTGCGGTAGAAGTCGAGCAGGTGCGTGGCGTGCAGCATGTGGTCGATGATCTCGCGCAGCGTCAGGCCCAGCGTGGCCGCGCGCATGTCATTGACCAGTTGCACGAAACCCTGCAGGTTCACACCCGCCTTGCCCGGCACCGCGCCCACGCTCTGCGCCAGGCTGCGCCCGCTGGCTCTGGCCGCGTCCTGCAGTTGTTCGACGCTGCGCGCGCCGATGCCGCGCGCCGGAAAGTTCACCACGCGCAGGAAGCTGGTGTCGTCGTTGGGGTTCTCCAACAGGCGCAGATAGGCCAGCGCATGCTTGACCTCGGCGCGCTCGAAGAAGCGCAGGCCGCCATAGACGCGGTAAGGCAGCCCGGCGTTGAAGAGCGCACTTTCCAGCACCCGGCTCTGCGCATTGCTGCGGTAGAGCAGCGCGATCTCGCTGCGCGGCATGCCGCTGCGGTGCAGCTGCTGCACCTCTTCCAGCAGCCACTGCGCCTCGGCGAAGTCGCTGGTGGACTCGAACACTCGCACCGGCTCACCGGCGCCCGCGTCGGTGCGCAGGTTCTTGCCCAGGCGCTGCTGGTTGTGGCCGATGAGGCCGTTGGCAGCGTCCAGGATGTGGCCGAAGCTGCGGTAGTTCTGCTCCAGCTTGATGACACGCGGCACGCGGTACTCGCGCTCGAAGTCGGCCATGTTGCCCACGCGTGCGCCGCGGAAGGCGTAGATGCTCTGGTCGTCATCGCCGACGGCAATCACGCTCTGGCCGTTGAGACCGGGCGGCGCGAACATCTTCAGCCAGGCGTACTGCAGCTTGTTGGTGTCCTGGAACTCGTCCACCAGCACGTGGCTGAAGCGGCGGCGGTAGTGCTCACGCAGCGGGTGATTGTCGCGCAGCAGTTCGTAGGTGCGCAGCATCAGCTCGGCGAAGTCGACCACGCCTTCGCGTTCGCACTGGTCCTGGTAGGCCTGGTAGATCTCCACCAGCTTGCGCGTCTGCTCGTCCTGCACTTCCACGTCGCGTGGCCTTTCGCCTTCTTCCTTGCGCGCGGCGATGAACCAGGTCACCTGCTTGGGCACGAAGCGTTCTTCGTCCAGGTTCATGGCCTTGATCACGCGCTTGACGGCACTCAGCTGGTCGCTGCTGTCCAGGATCTGGAAGCCCTGGGCCAGACCGGCCAGCTTCCAGTGCGCGCGCAGGAAGCGGTTGCACAGGCCGTGGAAGGTGCCGATCCACATGCCGCGCACGGCTACCGGCAGCATGGCGGAGAGCCGCGTCAGCATCTCCTTGGCGGCCTTGTTGGTGAAGGTCACGGCCAGCACGCCGCCCGGCGACACCTGCCCGGTCTGCAGCAGCCAGGCGATGCGCGTGGTGAGCACGCACGTCTTGCCCGAGCCGGCACCGGCCAGGATGAGCGCCGGCACCGCCGGCAAGGTGACGGCGGCGAGCTGTTCGGGGTTCAGGTGGCGCAGCAGCGCCGAGGGGTTGCCCTGCGCTTCGGGTGCGTGATCGGGGGCTTGATCGGGGGCGTGATCGGCGGCTTGATCGGAGGCGTCAGAGGGCATGCGGGCATTCTAGGCACCAGCACCCGGCATCACCCACCGTGCAGAGCCCCCGCCAGCACCTGCTGCACCACACCGGCCAGGCGCTCCAGCGTGTGCTCCTTCTGCAGCACCGCGCGCACGCCGGCCTGGGCGGCGTCGCGGCGCAGCGCGTCGCTGACGTAGCCGGTGCTGATGACCACCGGCAGCGCCGGCCGCACCCGCAACAAGCGCGCCGCCAGTTCGGTGCCCGACATCTCGGGCATGTTGTGGTCGCTGACCACGATGTCGTAGCGCCAGGGCGCCTCGCGCACGTCGTCCAGCGCCTGCACGGGACTGATGCAGGTGTTGACCTGGTAGCCGGCGCGCTGCAGCAGGCGGCTCACCACCAAGGCCATGACCTCGTCGTCATCGACGTAGAGCACGTGGCGGTTGCCGGCGGGCGCTGCCCTGACCGCTACCGGCGCATCGGCTGCCGCAGGCAGCGGCGATTCCAGCGGCAGCAGGACGTGGAAGGTGCTGCCCTGACCGGGCGCGCTGTCGACCCAGATGCGGCCGCCATGGGCGCGCACGATGCCGTGCACCACGCTCAGACCCAGGCCTGTTCCCTGGCCCACGGGCTTGGTGGTGAAGAAGGGGTCGAACACGCGTTCGCGCGTGGCGGCGTCCATGCCGCTGCCGTCGTCGGCCACCCACAGGTGGGCGCAGGCGGTGGGTGGCGGGCTGTCGGGCCCGTCGGTGGTCACGGCCCCGTTCGCGTCACCCTGCGCACCAGGCGCAAGGCCCACGCGGATATGGCCACGCCCCGCCGGCAGCGCATGCCAGGCGTTCGTGCACAGGTTCATCAGCACCTGTTGCAGTTGCGTGGCGTCGGCGCGCACCAGCAGAGGCTGGGCGGCGAGCGTGGCGTCCAACCGCACGGTGGCCGGCAAGGTGACGCGCAGCAGCGACAGCGTCTCTTCCACCACCGGCTGCAGCGGCTGGGTCACCAGCGCCTGCTGTTCGCGGCGGCTGAAGGTCAGGATCTGCTGCACCAGGCTGCGCGCGCGCAGGCCAGCGCGGTTGATCTGCTCCAGGCTGGCCAGCGCGGCGTGGCCGGGCGGCAGGTCGTCGCGGGCCAGCGCCACGTTGCCCAGGATGGCGGCCAGGATGTTGTTGAAGTCGTGCGCGATGCCGCCGGCCAGCGTGCCGATGGACTCGATCTTCTGCGCCTCGCGCAGCCGGCGCTCCAGCGCACGGCGTTCCGTTTCGCCGTGCACGCGTTCGCTGATGTCGCGCAGCACCGCCACCAGGTGGCGCGTGCGGCCGGAAGCGTCGAGCAGGGGCACCACCTCGGAGTCGACCCAGAACGTGCGGCCGTCGCGCCCGTAGTGCAACAGCTCGGCGCGCACGGCCTCCTGGCGCCTGACGGCGGCGCCGAAACGCGCCACCGCCGTGGCATCGCTGTCCGGACCCATGAGCATATGGACCGAGCGGCCCAGCACTTCGGCCACCGGCCAGCCCGTGAGCCTTTCGAAAGCCGCATTGGCGAACACGATGGCCGGCCCCGGCGCGTCCAGCGGCTCGGGCTCGGTGATCAGCACGACGTCGTTGAGCCGCGCCACTGCGGCTTCCAGCAGGCGCAGCTGCTGCTGCTCGCGGCGCCAATCGGTCACGTCCTGCAGGGCGCCCTGCATCGCCACGACCTGGCCCGCGGCGTCGGTCACCGGCTCGGCCAGCACCCGCAGTTGCAGCACGCGCCGGCGCGCGGTGGTGAACTCGATCTCGGTGTCGAAGGCCTGCCCGCCGTGCAGCGCCTGCTGCAGGCGCTCGCGCTGCTGCGGTGCCACGCCCGGCATCACCTCGGCCACCCGGTGCGTGGCGCCAGGCTCGGCGTCCAGGATGTCGGCGGTCTCGGCGGTCAGCCAGACCTGCTCTTGCCGCAGGTCGACGCGAAAACCACCCAGCCGCGCCAGGCGCCCGGCCAGGCGCAGCGCCTGCACCATGCGGTACTGCTCGGTGACGTCGCTGAACACCAGCACCACGCCGACCACGCGGCCGTCGGCGGCGCGGATGGGCGCGGCGCTGTCGGCGATCTGGTACTCGTGGCCGTCACGCGCCAGCAGCAGCGTGCCGTTGGCCAGGCCCACCACGGCGTCGCTGGCCAGCACGCGCTGCATGGGGTCGCACTCGGGCTCGCGCGTCTGCGCGTTGAAGATGCGGAAGACCTCGGCCAGCGGGCGGCCCAAAGCGCTGTCGCCGGCCCAGCCGGTCAGGCGCCGCGCGGTGTCGTTGATGCGTGTCACGCTGCCTTGTGCGTCGGTGGCGATGACGGCGTCGCCGATGGACTGCAGCGTGATGGCCAGGCTCTCCTCGCTGCGGCGCAGCGTGTCCTCAGCGGCCACGCGCTCGCTGATGTCCATGTGCGTGCCCACCATGCGCAGCGCCCGGCCCTGGGCGTCGCGCTGCAGCACGCGGCCGCGGTCGAGCACCCAGATCCAGTGGCCTTCGCGGTGGCGCATGCGGTAGGTGGCTTCGAAGGCCGGCGTGGTGCCGGCCATGTGGGCGTTCTGCGCGGCCACCACGCGGGCGCGATCGTCAGGGTGTATGAGCTGCTGCCAGCCGGCATCGTCGGCCTTCACCTCGCCAACCTGGTAGCCGAGCATGGTCGACCAGCGTTCGTTGACGGTGGAATGGTTGGCCGGCACGTCCAGGTCCCACAGCGCCAGCTCGCCGCCGGCCAGGGCCAGGCGCAGACGTTCGGCCTCGGCGGCTTCGGCCTGGCGCCGCGCTTCCTGCTCGCTGCGGCGCCGCTGCCGGGTGCGCAGCGCGAAGGCCGCGGCCAGCACGGCAGCGGCGTAGAAGGCGGCGATCAGTTCGGTCTGCCGCTGCCAGGGCGCCAGCGCGGCTTCGACCTGACGGCCGATGCCCAGCACCAGCGCTGGGTCCATGGGCACGCCGGGCGGGCGCAGCGTGCGCTGAACCAGCAGCCGTTCATCGGGCCGCGTGGCGGCCAGGCCCGCCGAGCCCGGGCCGCCGGGGTGGGCCAGCAGCACAGCGCCACGGCCATGCACCACGAAGGCCGCGACATCGGGGGCGTAGGCCACCGAGCCGAGCAGCGCGTCCAGGAACTTCGGGTCCAGCGTCACGTTGACCACGCCGGACAGCCCGCCCTGCGGCGCCGCGATGGCCAGCGAGAGCTTCAACGTGTGCGTGCCGTCAAGCGCGTCGAAGGGTTCCGATACGAAAAGCACGACCGGGTCCGGGCGCTGGCGCAGGGCGGCCAGCCAGGGCGCTGCGGCCTCGTCACGGCCACGCGCCTGCGGGTCGGTGCTGGCCAGCACGCGGCCGCTCGCGTCCAGCCAATGCATGTCCTTCACCGCCGGCATCACATCGCGCAGCGCCGCCATGCGCGTGGCGGCGCGCTCGCTGCGTTCATCCATGCGCCAGTCCGGCAGGTCATCGCGAAGGCCCTTCAGCGCGGCGTAGATGCTTTGCAGCTGCTGCACCAGGCTCTGCTCGACGGCGCGGGCCTGCATGGCCAGGCGCTCGGTCTCGCGCGCGAGCACGCCCTGGCGCTCGCTGAGGCGGCCCCAGCTGAGCAGGGCTGCGAGCACCAGCACCCCGGTCAGCAGCAACCCGAACTCACGGCGATGGCGGCGGCTCGGGTCCAATCGGCGTCTCGGCGTACGGTGGGGCAGTGGAATCGGAGCCGCAGCCTACCACCGTGCCGCCACCTAAAATCGTGGCTTCACCGCGCGCTGCGCGATCCGCCGAGCCCGCCCTCATGGAAATCTTCGACTACGACAACATCCTGCTGCTGCCCCGCAAGTGCCGCGTGGACAGCCGCGCCGCGTGCGACACCTCGGTCGAGTTCGGCGGCCGGCGCTTCACGCTGCCGGTGGTGCCGAGCAACATGAAGACGGTGATCGACGGCCCGATCAGCGAGATGCTGGCCAGGAGCGGCCACTTCTACGTCATGCACCGCTTCGACCTGGACAACGTGACCTATGCGCGGCGCATGCGCGACCAGGGTCTGTTCGTCAGCATCAGCTCGGGCGTGAAGCCGGCGGACCACGCCGTCATCGACCGCCTGGCCGCCGAAGGCGTGGGCGCCGACTACATCACCATCGACATCGCGCACGGCCATGCCGACAGCGTCAAGGCCACCATCGAGCACATCAAGGCGAAACTGCCCGGGACCTTCGTCATCGCCGGCAACGTGGCCACGCCCGAGGCCGTGATCGACCTGGAGAACTGGGGCGCCGACGCCACCAAGGTGGGCGTGGGCCCGGGCAAGGTGTGCATCACCAAGTTAAAGACGGGCTTCGGCACCGGCGGCTGGCAGCTCAGCGCGCTGAAGTGGTGTGCCCGTGTGGCCACCAAACCCATCGTGGCCGACGGCGGCATACGCCACCACGGTGACATTGCCAAAAGCATCCGCTTCGGCGCCAGCATGGTGATGGTGGGTTCACTTTTCGCCGGCCACGAAGAGAGCCCGGGTGCCACGGTGGAAGTGGATGGCAAGCGCTACAAGGAGTACTACGGCTCGGCCAGCGACTTCAACAAGGGCGAGTACAAGCACGTCGAGGGCAAACGCATCCTCGAGCCCATCAAGGGCCGGCTGCCGGACACGCTGCGCGAGATGCGCGAAGACCTGCAAAGCAGCATCAGCTACGCCGGCGGGCGTGTGCTGCAAGACCTGAAGAAAGTGAATTACGTGGTGCTCGGCGGCGAAAACGCCGGCGAGCATCTCTTCATGTAGAGCCCGCACAGAACGCTGCGGCAAGAAAAAAGGGACCGCAACAGCGGTCCCTTCTTCATGGGCGGCGCGCAGGCACGCCGCAGGCTTGATGCAGCCGGATTACTTCGTGACCGCGGCCTTGACCTCGGCCTTGCCTTCGGCCTTCACGCCGGCGGTGTTGGCCTTGGCCAGCGACTTGTCGGCACCGGCTTCGACCTTGGCCTTGTCAGCAGAGGCATCGGCCTTGATGGCGGTCTTGGTGGCCGAGGCATCGGCCTTGGCGCCCACCATGTCGGCCTTGGCATCAGCCTTGGCCTTGTCTTGCGGAGCCGCCTTGGCGACCTTGGCCTTCGCAGCGGCCTTGTCGTTGGCGGCGTCGGCATTGGCTTCGTTCTTCTTGGCAGCGGCCTTCTTGTCGGCCTTCATCATCTTGGCATCGGCCTTGGCACCGGTCTTGGCTTCAGCGTCCATCGCCTTGGCGGTGTTCTTGTCGGCGCTGGCCTGGGCCTTGACGACAGCCGGCGTGGCGGGCACGGCCGGAGTCGCCGGCATCGCCGGTGCGGGGGTTTGAGCCATCGCCACGGAGGCGAAGGAAGTGACGATCAGGGCGGCGAGCAGCTTGTTCATGGGGATCCTCAGCAGGTTTGTGGTTGTGGTGGATCAGGTTCGATCTGCCAGCCCACTCACAACGGGGCCTCTGTGCTTGTCGTTGACACGAGCCCCGCGTTTCGGCACTCGG
>JANNFE010000239.1:0-4143 GCA_031379415.1 Betaproteobacteria bacterium
ACAACCAGGAAGACCGGCGCGGCGCCGCCATCGAGTCGCTGGTGTCGGGCGGCTGCATCGTCAGCGGCGCGGTGTTCCGCACCGTGCTGTTCTCCGAAGTGAGGGTGCATTCCTACTCGGCCGTGAACTGGAGCGTGCTGCTGCCCGGCGTGCAGGTGGGCCGGCACGCGCGGCTCACGCGCGTGGTGGTCGACCGTGACTGCATCATCCCGGACCACCTGGTGATCGGCGAGGACGCAGCGCTCGACGCCGAGCGCTTCTACCGCACCGAGTCCGGCATCACGCTGGTCACGCGCGACATGCTGCGCAAGCTGCAGTAGGCGGCACCTGCTATGAAGGTCCTGCATGTGGCGGCCGAGGTCTTCCCGCTGGTGAAGACGGGTGGCCTGGCCGACGTGGTGGCGGCGTTGCCGGTGGCGCTGGCCGAACAGGGCGCCGACGTGCGCCTGCTGCTGCCCGGCCTGCCAGCGGTGCTGGACGGCGTGCAGAGCCCGCGCCTGGTGGTCGACATCGGCGCCTGCTTCGGTGCCCTGCGCGTGCGCCTGCTGCTGGCGCGGCTGCCGGGCAGCAAGCTGCCGGTGTACGTGATCGACGCGCCCTACCTCTACCGCCGCGGTGGCAGCCCCTACCAGGACAGCCAGGGCGAGGAGTGGCCCGACAACCTGCAGCGCTTTGCCCTGCTGGGCTGGGTGGCTGCTCACCTGGCCGCCGATGATGCCGACCCGCAGTGGGTGCCCGACATCGTGCACGCCCACGACTGGCACGCCGCCATGGCCTGCGCCTACGTGGCCGAACATCCGCCCACGCCCGCGGCCACGGTGCTGACGGTGCACAACCTGGCCTTCCAGGGCCTGTTCCCCATGCACGACTGGCCTACGCTGGGCCTGGCCACGCGCCTGATGTCGCCCACCGGGCTGGAATTCCACGGCCAGCTGAGCTTCATGAAGGCCGGCCTGCAGTTTGCCGACCACGTCACCACGGTGAGCCCGACCTACGCCCACGAGATCGCCACGCACGAATTCGGCTGCGGTCTGGACGGCGTGATCCGCGGCCGTGGCAACGCCGTCAGCGGCATCCTCAACGGCATCGACCCCGAGATCTGGAACCCGGCCGCCGACGCCGCCATCGCGCAGCGCTACGACACGCTGGCGCCAGCCGGCAAGCTGGCCTGCCGGCGCGCGCTGCAGAAGGAGCTGGGGCTGGAGGCCGATGAGGAGTCGCTGCTCATCACCCTGGTCAGCCGGCTCACGTCGCAGAAGGGCCTGGACCTCGTGCTCACCGCCTTGCCGGAGATGCTGAAAGCCGGCGTGCAGCTGGCGGTGCAGGGCACCGGCGACCCCGTCTTCGAGGCCGCCTTCCGCATGGCGGCGCAGGCGCATGCGGGCCGCGTGCACGTGCACATCGGCTACGACGAGGCGCGTGCGCACCGGCTGGTGGCCGGCGCCGACGCCATTGCCGTGCCGTCGCGCTTCGAGCCCTGCGGGCTGACCCAGATGTACGGCCTGCGCTATGGCACGCTGCCCATCGTGCGCCGCGTGGGCGGCCTGGCCGACACGGTGACCGACGCCACGCCGCAGGCCCTGGCCGACGGCAGCGCCACCGGCTTCGTCTTCGACGTCGCCACGCCCGCGGCGCTGGAACGCTGCGTGCGGCGCGCCGTGGAGCTGCGCGCGCAGCCCGCCGCCTGGGCCGCCGTGATGCACACCGCGATGAAGCGGGAACTGTCGTGGGCCGGCCCAGCCAGCGACTACATGGCGCTGTATCAAAGCCTGCAGTCCGCCCGCTGACCTGTGCGCCTGCCGGAGCCCTTCATGAAAGCGTGACGCCTCACCACGCGGAACCCGAACGGCCGACGGCGGCTGATCGCGGGCAGCGCTGCGGCGCTGGCACTGGCCGGCTGCTCGTCGCTTGACGGCACCACCAAGCCGCGCCAGCAGGTGGCTTCGCTGATCTCTTTCCTGTTCCCCGGCAGCAGCACGCCGCCTGCGGGGTCGGCACAGGTGGCGGTGCTCAAGGTGCCCTTCCGCATCGGCATCGCCTTCGTACCCGATAAGTAAGACATCCTCACCGCGCTGGAAACTGCCGTCTTCGACGTGCGCAGCAGGCGCATGCTGATGCGCGCATCCGGCTCATCCACCGTGGAGGGCGAGGCCACCTGGATCGGCTTTGCCGAACGTTCGCGCCAGGCGCACACCGGCTCCTTCGGCAATGCGCTGCAGCAGATGTGGGCAGCCTGCAGACCGAAGTGCAGCGCTTTCGCGAGCGCGCACCGCAGGACCCGACGATCAAGTTGGAACTTCTCCCGGGCTATCAGCCGGGCGCTGGCCCGCGTTGACACCTTCAATGGCGTGCCGCTGTTGATCGAGGGTCTGCCGCCCACATCGAGCTCGCAGTGAGGGCCGGCAACTAGGGATGGGGTTGCAGCGCCTGCTCGCTACCATGGCCTGCATGCAAAGACTCCCGATCGTCGCTCTCCTGCTGTCCCTGGCCGGTGTGTCCGGCGCCCAGGCGGGCCTTACGGTCGCCGGCTGTGATGCGCCGAAGCAGGTGCTGGCCAAGGCCAACGACGCGGCGACGAAGCTGTTCTATCAGCGTGTGCTCAAGCGCGCGGATGTCGGCTACTCGGCGCGCGTGGCACCCAAGGGTTACGTCAAGCCCGAGGCCTTCGGCGCCCGAGGCGACGGCGTCGCCGACGACACCGCAGCGCTGCAGCGTGCGCTGGACCAGGGGATGCGCGTTTGGCTCTCGCCGCACCGCGTGTACCGCCTGACGCGCCGGCTCGAGATGCGCAGCGGCCAGGCGCTGCAATCGGCCGGCTCGGCCACGCTGCTGATGGCAAGCGGGCCCGATGGCTTCTCCAACGCCTTTGCTCAACGCTCCGACACCGGCATCTACACCGAGCGTGGCACCGGCCTGCGCCTGAGCGGCGCCGGCATCACGCTGAGCGACCTGTTCATCGTCAAGGCCTTCGAGGACGACCGCTACGTCATCGGCATCGATGTCGTGCAGGCCAGGGCGGTGAACATCCGGCGCGTGCGCCTGCGCGGTTTCTCCGTCGCGCCCGGCATCGTCACCATCCGCAGCTCACACGGCGTGACGGTCGAGAGCTCGCTCATCCACGCCTCGTGCACGCGCAGCACCACCGTGCCACCCGATGTCGGGTCGTTCCAGATCACCGGCATTTCAGTGGACGACAGCCGCGTGGAGGGCGAAGGGTCCACCGGTCTGCGCTTGTTCAACAACGTCATCGCGGGGTTGAACATGGCGCCTGTGACCTATCGGAGGGACCAGAGCGACGGTATCAACTTCGCGGCCATGGGCAGCGGCCACGATTCGGTGATCGCGCAGAACGACATCTCCGGCGTCGACGAAGGCGTGGACCTGTTCGGAACGGGCATCAAGGTGGAACGCAACCGTGTGGCCGCCACCAGCGTGGCGCTGAAGCTGGTCCATGGCGCGAACGGCATCATTGCCAGGCGCAACGAATTTCGCGGCGGCGCCACCCTGCCGGCGGTGGGTGTGTACACCGCCTCGCCGCCCGAGGCCGGGCGCCAGGTGCACGACGTGATCCTGGAAGGCAACGTCATCAGCGCCAGCAGGCAGCGCGCCGGCTTGGAAGTGGATGCCGAGGGTCCGTTTCCACCCAAGGACATCAGGGTCCTGGGCAACATCTTCGTGGTGCCTGCCTGCGGCGACCGCGAGCTGGTGTGTGCGGCCAGCCAGTGCACGCTGGCGGGGAACACGCGCCGCGCGGCTGCGGGAGCGGCTTGCAGGCCTTGAGTGTCGGGCGATGTGATCCGCAGTCCCGGAACGGCGGCCTGGGTGCGTGCTGACCGACGGCTCATGGGCGCAGGCGGGCTTTGAGCCCCGCGCCACCCAAGCACCCGCTTCATGAAGAGGTGCTCGCCCGCGTTCTCGCCCCCCAGCACCACGTAGTTCACCTTCTTCAGGTCGGTGAGCACGGTGCCACCGGCGTAGCTGATGCTGCTCTGCAGGTCTTCACGCATCTCGCGCAGCGTGTCGGGAAGAGAGCCCTTGATGGGTTCGAGGATGCGCTTGCCTTCGACGTGTTTGTACTCGCCCTTGTTGAAGTCGCTGGCGCTGCCGTAGTACTCCTTGTAGCGCCGGCCATCCACTTCCACC
>JANNFE010000254.1:0-2974 GCA_031379415.1 Betaproteobacteria bacterium
CCGGAGGCCGCCTCGTCGCGGAAGGGCGCCAGCGCCAGCGGCACCTGCCGCGCGCCGACGCCGCTGATCTCGACACGGAACTGCGCCAGCGCGGGCACGGTGACCGTGAGGGCTGCACCGCCCAGCAACGCGCGGCGGGCACGGTCAACGGGAATCATCTGGCGGCGCGGTGAACGGACGGGCACATGCGGCAGATTGTAGGCAGGGCCTCCGGCACGGCCGGCGTAGGACGAGACCGCGATAATCCGCCGCGCCTGCGCACGCCGCGCAGCGCGCGGATCCCCGCCTTCATGCCCACTTTTCTGCAGCGCCTGGCGCGACTCCTGCCCTACATCCGCCACAGCCGCGCCGGCCTGTGGGCGGCGGGCGTGGGCGCGGCACTCACGGCCGCTACCGAGCCGCTCATCCCGCAGCTGCTGGGCAAGCTGCTGGACCACGGTTTTGCCGGCGGCGGCATGCCGCTCTGGCTGGTGCCGGTGGCCATCATCGGCCTCTTCGCGCTGCGCAGCCTGTCGGGCTTCCTGTCGCAGTACGGCCTGGCCTGGACGGCCAACCGCGCCGTGCTGCAGCTGCGCGAGAACATGTTCGAGCGCCTGCTCACCACCGCCCCGGCGCTGCTGACGAAGCAGACCGCCAGCGGCATGACCAACACCTTGGTCTACGAAGCGCAGAACGGCGTGAGCACGCTGTCGTCGGCGCTGCTGACGCTGGTGCGCGATTCACTCGTGCTGGTGGCCCTGCTGACCTATTTGCTGACGCTGAACTGGCAGCTCACGCTCATCGTCGGCCTGCTCTTCCCTGCCGTGGCCTGGGTCATGCGTACCATCGGCCGCCGCCTGCACAAGCTCACCGTCGAAGGCCAGGTCGCCACCGACGAGCTGGCCTACGTGGTGGAAGAGAACATGCTGGCCTGGCGCATCGTGCGCCTGCAGGGTGCGCAGCAGCATCAGGGGCAGCGCTTCAACGGCCGCGCCCAGCGTGTGCGCCAGCTGATGATGAAGGCGCTGGTGGCCGGCGCGACCATGACGCCGGTGACGCAGATGCTGTCGGCCGTCGCGCTGTCGGTGGTGATCATGATCGCGCTCTGGCAAAGCCGCAGCGGCGGCACCTCGGTGGGCGAGTTCGTGGCCTTCGTCACCGCCATGCTCCAGCTGGTGGCGCCGGCCAAACATCTGTCGGACGTGATGGCGCCGCTGACGCGCGGCCTGGCCGCCGTGGAGCGTGGCCTCGACTTCATCGAGCAAAGCCCCGTCGAAGCCGGCGGCACGCACGACCCCGGCCGCGCGCGCGGCGACATTCACTTCGACGGCGTGAGCCTGCGCTACCGCGAAGACACGCCACCCGCCGTGGACGCACTGACGCTGCACGTGCGGGCCGGCGAGGCGGTAGCGCTGGTGGGGCCGTCGGGCGCCGGCAAGACGACGCTGGTGAACCTGCTGCCGCGTTTCATCGAGCCGAGCTCGGGGCGCATCTCACTCGACGGCGTGGCCCTGGGCGACTGGGACATCGGCGCCTTGCGGCGGCAGTTCGCGCTGGTCAGCCAGGACGTGGTGCTGTTCAACGACACCGTGGCCGCCAACGTCACGCTCGGCGCACAGATGCCACGCGAGCAGGTGCGTGAGGCGCTGCGCGCGGCCAACCTGCTGGACTTCGTCGAAGGTCTGCCGCAGGGCCTGGACACGGCCATCGGCCACAACGGCAGCCAGCTCTCGGGCGGGCAGCGCCAGCGCCTGGCCATCGCCCGCGCGATTGCCAAGGACGCGCCCGTGCTGATCCTCGACGAGGCCACGTCGGCGCTGGACAGCGAGAGCGAACGCGCGGTGCAGGAAGCGCTGGAACGGCTGATGGAAGGCCGCACCACGCTCGTCATCGCGCACCGGCTGTCGACGATCGAGAACGCCGACCGCGTGCTGGCGCTGGAAGCCGGCAAGCTGGTGGAACAAGGCACGCATGCCGAACTGCTGGCTGGCGGCGGCTTGTACGCACGTCTGCATGCCATGCAGTTCAGAACCTGAAGGGGACCGACGATGACCGCGATCTCACGCTACCCCGTGCCCGCGCTGAATGACCTGCCCGAGGACCTGCGCACGCGCATTCTGGAGGTGCAGCAGAAGGCCGGTTTCGTGCCCAACGTCTTCGTGGCGCTGGCCCACCGGCCGGCCGAGTGGCGCGCTTTCATGGCCTACCACGACGCGCTGCTGCTCAAGGAGACGGGCTCACTCACCAAGGGCGAGCGCGAGATGATCATCGTCGCCACCTCGGCCCACAACCAGTGCCTGTATTGCGTGGTGGCACATGGCGCCATCCTGCGCGTCTACGAGAAGAAACCGCTGCTCGCCGACCAGGTGGCGGTGAACCACCGCAAGGCCGACATCACGGCGCGGCAGCGCGCCATGCTCGACTTCGCGATGAAGGTCTGCACGGCGTCGCACGAGATCGAGGACGCCGACTTCGCCGCACTGCACGAGCACGGCTTCAGCGACGAGGACGCATGGGACATCGCCGCCATCACGGCCTTCTTCGGCCTCAGCAACCGCATGGCCAATGTCACAGCCATGCGGCCCAATGACGAGTTCTATCTCATGGGCCGGGTGCCAAAGGCCCACCCCCGAGGCGGCTGACGCCGCCTCCCCCTCGAGGGGACAACCCCAGCGGCCCGGCGGAGCCGGTTCCGCGGGGTTCGCTTGGGTCAGACTACTGTGCGGCCTGCAGCGCTTTGATGCGGTCTTCGATGGGCGGGTGGCTGCTGAACAGCGCCATCAGCCCGCTCGGCTTGCCGCTGATGCCCATGGTGGCCACGCTCTTCGGCAGCTCGCCCGGGTCCAGCCCGCCGAGCCGTGCCAGCGCGTTGATCATGGGCTGCTTGCGGCCCATCAGCGCCGCGGCACCGGCGTCGGCGCGGTACTCGCGCTGGCGCGAGAACCAGGCCACGATCACCGCCGCCAGCACGCCGAGCACGATGTCCAGCACGATG
>JANNFE010000023.1:0-7741 GCA_031379415.1 Betaproteobacteria bacterium
CCACTCAGTTCGGCAGCCAGCGCTGCGGCCTGCTTCAGCGGCAGTTCGCGCAGCAGCACGCGCAGGATGTGCAGGGCGGCGGGCGGCAGGGCATCGGCGGCCGCGGTTTCTGCGGGCAGCGCGTGCAGCACCAGCACGAATTCACCGCGCTCGCGGTTCACATCGGCGGCCAGCCAGGCCGGCAGTTCGCCGGCAGGCCGTGTCACGATGGTCTCGAACTGCTTGGTCAGCTCGCGGCACAGCGTCACGCGGCGCGTGGGCGCAGCGGCGGCCAATGCGGCCAGCAGTTCGGCGATGCGGTGCGGTGCCTCGAACAGCACTTGTGCGCGCGGCTCGGCCACGGCCTGCGCCAGGCCGCTGCGGCGCTCGGCACCCTTGGCGGCCAGGAAGCCCGTGAAGATGAAGCCGCTGGCCAGCGCATCGCCTGCCGCACTGAGCGCTGCCAGCGCGCTGCTGGGCCCGGGCAAGGGCATGACGCGGTAGCCCGCCGCCGCCACGGCCGCCACGAGCACCGCACCGGGGTCGCTGACGGCCGGCGTACCGGCGTCGCTGACATAGGCCACGGCTTCGCCCGCGGCCAGCCGTTCCAGTACCACGGCCGAGGCCGCATGTTCGTTGTGCGCGTGCAGCGCGATCAGCGGCTTGTGCAGGCCCAGGTGGTTGAGCAGCTGCGCGGCCATGCGCGTGTCTTCGCAGGCCACCGCGTCGACCAGGCCCAGCACGTGGATGGCGCGCAGCGTGATGTCGGCCAGGTTGCCGATGGGCGTGGCCACCACATAGAGTGTGCGGCCGGGATGCTGCTGGTGGCCGGCGGCCAGCAGCGCCGCGCGGTGCAAGGGGGTGGGGGCTATGGTCACGAAGAGTGGGGGCAGCACGCAGGCCCGGGGTGAAGCCGCCGAAGCGCGGGCCGCCGCCTGGCTGCAGGCGCGCGGGCTGGTGCTGGAGCAGCGCAATTATCGGGTGGCGCGCGGGCCCTCGGCGCGTGGCGGCGAAATCGACCTCGTCATGCGTGACCGAGACGGCACCCTCGTCTTCGTCGAAGTGCGCCAGCGCAGCGGTGCTGGCCATGGCGGCGCGGCGGCCAGCGTGGGCGCGGCCAAACGCCAGCGCCTGCTGCGCGCGGCCATGCACTACCTGTTGCGCTTCAACACGCCACCGCCCTGCCGCTTTGACGTGGTGGCCATCGACGCCGAGACGATCGAATGGCTGCCGGCGGCCTTCGACGCCGGTGCCAACTAGGGAGACTGGGTCCAGAACCGCTGTCATATGATGCGCCGCCATGCTCGAACAGCGCATCCAACAGCAATTCTTCGAAAGCGCTGACCTCCAGTACCGGGCGGGTGATGTGCTGGCGCGCCCGATCGCCGATGCCACCGCGGCCCTGCTGGCCGCCATCACGGCCGGTGGCAAGGTGATGGTCACCGGGGCTGGTGCCGGCGCCGCGCTGGCGCCGCACATGGCCAGGCTGCTGGCAGGCCGTTTCGAACGCGAACGGCCGCCGCTGGCGGCGCTGGCGCTGAGCCAGGGCCTGGCCCACGAGGCCGCGCAGCAGGTGCGCGCGCTGGGCCTGCCGGGCGACGTGCTGCTCTACATCGACGACGGTGAAGGCCACAGCACGGCGGTGATCTCGGCCGCGCAGGGCAAGGACATGACCATCGTCGTGCTCGCCGGGCGTGGTGCGCAGGCTTTCGATGAACTTCTGGCCGAAACCGATGTCCTTGTTGCGGTACCCCACGAACGCGCCGCGCGCGTGGCTGAACTTCAATTGATCGTGCTGCATTGCCTGTGCGATGCACTCGACTTCCAGCTGATGGGAGAACAAAACTCGTGACCAAGATGCCCCTGATGAACCGCACCCGCCTGGCCGCCGCTGCATGCCTGCTGAGCGGCGCGCTGGCCGGCTGCGCACCCCTGCTGCTGGGCGGTGCCGTGGTCGGCGGTGGCCTCGTCGCCACCGACCGCCGTACCACCGGCACGCAGATCGAGGACGAAGGCATCGAGCGCCGCGCCGATGCGCGCGTGCGCGAACTGGCCACGCTGGGCCATGTCAACGTCACCAGCTACAACCGCGTGGTGCTGATCACCGGCGAGGTGCCGGGTGAAGCCGAGAAGGCTGCCGTCGGCCAGGCCGTGGGCAAGGTGGAGAACGTCAAGTCGGTGCTCAACGAGCTGGGCATCGGCACCAACAGCAGCACCGGCTCGCGCACCACCGACACCTTCATCGCCGGCAAGGTCAAGGCCACCATGGTCGACGCCAAGGACGTGCAGGCCAACGCCTACAAGGTGGTGGTCGAGCGTGCCGTCGTGTTCCTGATGGGCCGCGTGACCGAACGTGAGGCCGCGCGCGGCGCCGAGATCGCGCGTTCGGTGAAGGACGTGCAGAAGGTGGTGCGCGTGTTCGAGATCCTCAGCGAAGACGAGCTCGCCAACCTGGGCCGCAACAACGCCAGCCCGGCGCCCGTGAGCACGGGCACGCCGGTGCCGGCCGGCACGCCGGCTTCGGCGCCGGCCAGATAACTCAGGCCTCTTTCTTCAGGCGGCGGATCAGGCTGGACGTGTCCCAGCGCCGCCCGCCGAGCGCCTGCACCTCGGCATAGAACTGGTCCACCAGCGCCGTGACCGGCAGTTGCGCGCCGGTGTGGCGCGCCTCTTCCAGCACCAGGCCCAGGTCCATGCGCATCCAGTCGGCAGCGAAGCCGAAGTCGAAGCGGTCTTCGACCATGGTCTTGCCGCGGCTGTCCATCTGCCAGCTTTGCGCCGCGCCCTTGCCGATGGTGTCCAGCACCAGCGGCATGTCCAGGCCCGCTCGCTGGCCAAAGGCGATGGCCTCGGCCAGGCCCTGCACCAGGCCAGCGATGGCCACCTGGTTGACCATCTTGGCCAGCTGCCCGGCGCCGCTGTCGCCGATGCGCGTCACGGCCTTGGCATAACTCAGCGCCACCGGCTTCATGGTCTCGAAGGGCGCCACGTCACCGCCGCACATCACCGTGAGCGCGCCATTCACCGCGCCGGCCTGGCCGCCGGACACCGGGGCGTCGACGAAGTGCAGGCCAGCCGCCTTGGCGGTGGCATGGAGCTCGCGCGCCACGGCGGCCGACGCCGTGGTGTGGTCGACGAACACCGCGCCGGCCGCCATGCCGGCAAAGGCGCCTTGTTCACCCACGCTCACCGAGCGCAGGTCGGCGTCGTTGCCGACACAGGCGAAGACGAACTGTGCGCCGGCCACCGCCTCCCGCGGCGTGGCGGCAGTGGCGCCGCCGTATTCCGCCGCCCAGGCCAACGCCTTGGCGGCGGTGCGGTTGTAGACGGTGACGTGATGCCCGGCGCGCACCAGATGGCCGGCCATCGGGTGGCCCATCACGCCCAGGCCGAGGAAGGCGCAGCGGCGCGGGTGGGTGACGGTGTCGTAGGTGCGGGTGCTCATGACAGCGATGCTGCCATGAACATGCCGGCGGCCTACATCACCTTCATGTGCTCGGTGCCGGCCGACAGGTCGGTGTTGCGCGCGCGCTGGCTTTGCAGCTTGATCTGCAGCCGCAGGTCATTCACGCTGTCGGCATTGCGCAGCGCGTCTTCGTAGCTGATGGAGCCGTTCTCGTAGAGATCGAACAGGCTCTGGTCGAAGGTCTGCATGCCGAGTTCGCGGCTGCGCTTCATCAGGTCCTTGATCTCGGCCACCTCGCCCTTGAAGATGAGGTCGCTGATGAGCGGCGTGTTGAGCAGGATCTCCACCGCCGCGACCCGTCCGCGCCCTTGCTCCCGCGGCATCAGGCGCTGGCTGATCAGCGCCTTCAGGTTCAGCGACAGGTCCATCAGCAGCTGCTGGCGCCGCTCTTCCGGAAAGAAGTTGATGATGCGGTCGAGCGCCTGGTTGGCGCTGTTGGCGTGCAGCGTGGCCAGGCACAGGTGGCCGGTTTCGGCGAAGGCCACGGCGTGTTCCATGGTCTCGCGGTCGCGGATTTCGCCCATCAGGATGACATCGGGCGCCTGGCGCAGCGTGTTCTTCAGCGCCGCTTCCCAGCTGTCGGTGTCGATGCCCAGTTCACGCTGCGTGACGATGCAGTTCTTGTGCGGGTGTACGAACTCCACCGGGTCTTCCACGGTGATGATGTGGCCGTAGCTGTTCTCGTTGCGGTGGTCGACGATGGCCGCCAGCGACGTGCTCTTGCCCGAGCCCGTGGCGCCGACGAAGATGACCAGGCCGCGCTTGGTCATGGCCACTTCCTTCAGCACCACCGGCAGGTTCAGGCCGTCGATGGTGGGCAGCGTGGCCGGGATGGTGCGGAAGACCAGGCCCACGTTGCCCTGCTGGACAAACGCATTCACGCGGAAGCGCCCCACGCCCTGCGGGCTGATGGCGAAGTTGCACTCCTTGCTGCGCTCGAACTCGGCGCCCTGCTTGTCGTTCATCACCGCACGTGTGAGTGCCAGCGTGTGCTGGCCGGTCAGCGGCTGTGGGCTGACTTTGGTGACCTTGCCGTCCACCTTGATGGCGGGCGGGAAGTCGGCGGTGAGGAAGAGGTCGCTGCCGTTGCGGCTGACCATCAGCCGCAGCAGGTCGTTGACGAATTTCGATGCCTGGTCGCGTTCCATCACTGCTCCATCACGCCAACGCGGCGCTGATCAAGTGAACGCCGCGGAACCGGCTTTGCCGGGCCGCTGGCGTTGCCCCTTGAGGGGCGGCGGCCGCAGGCCGCTCCGGGGTGGTCGACATCACCCCGGGAAGTTTTCCGGAATCTTGGCCTTGCTGCGCGCTTCGGCCGGTGACACGAGGTTGCGCCGCACCAGATCGGCCAGATTCTGGTCCAGCGTCTGCATGCCCAGGCTCTGGCCGGTCTGGATGGACGAGTACATCTGCGCGATCTTGTTCTCGCGGATGAGGTTCTTGATGGCCGAGGTGGCAATCATGATCTCGTGGCTGGCGACACGGCCGCTGCCGTCTTTCAGCTTGCACAGCGTCTGCGAGACCACCGCGACGAGCGATTCCGACAACATCGCGCGCACCATTTCCTTCTCGGCCGCGGGGAAGACATCGACCACGCGGTCGATGGTCTTGGCGGCGGAACTGGTGTGCAGCGTGCCGAACACCAGGTGGCCGGTTTCGGCCGCGGTGAGCGCCAGCCGGATGGTTTCCAGGTCGCGCATTTCGCCCACCAGGATGGCGTCGGGGTCCTCGCGCAGCGCGCTGCGCAGCGCGTTGGCGAAACTCAGCGTGTGCGGGCCGACCTCGCGCTGGTTGATCAGGCACTTCTTGCTCTCGTGCACGAACTCGATCGGGTCTTCCACCGTCAGCACGTGGCCGTATTCGTTTTCGTTGAGGTGGTTGACCATCGCCGCCAGCGTCGTGCTCTTGCCCGAGCCCGTGGGCCCGGTGACCAGCACCATGCCGCGCGGACGCAGCGCCAGTTCGGCAAAGACCTTGGGGCAGCCCAGTTGTTCCAGCGTCAGGATCTTGCTGGGAATGGTGCGGAACACCGCGCCGGCACCGCGGTTCTGGTTGAAGGCATTCACGCGGAAACGCGCCAGGCCCTGGATCTCGAACGAGAAGTCGCACTCCAGCGTGTCTTCGTAATGCTTGCGCTGGGCGTCGTTCATGATGTCGTACACCATGTCGTGGACCGCCTTGTGGTCCAGCGCTTCGACGTTGATGCGCCGCACGTCGCCGTGCACCCGAATCATCGGCGGCAGGCCGGCCGTGAGGTGCAGGTCGGAGGCCTTGTTCTTGACGGAAAAGGCCAGCAGCTGGGTGATGTCCATGCGGGGGTACGTCGGCGCGCGCGAGCGCCGGGCCATTAAGCTCGGGGCATTATGGGCAGCATCGCAAACAACCTGCAAGAAGTGAAGCGGCGCATCGCCGCGGCCGGCGCGGCTGCGGGGCGAAGTGCCGAACACGTCACGCTGCTGGCGGTGAGCAAGACCTTCCCGGCCGCGGCCGTGCGTGAGGCCCACGCCGCCGGCCAGCAGGCCTTCGGCGAGAACTACGTGCAGGAAGCGCTGGCCAAGATCGAGGCCCTGGCCGATCTGCGCAGCCAACTGCAGTGGCATCTCATCGGGCCCCTGCAGAGCAACAAGACACGCGCCGTGGCCGAGGCCTTCGACTGGGTGCACAGCGTCGACCGGCTGAAGATCGCCCAGCGCCTGTCGGAACAGCGGCCCGCCACGCTGCCGCCGCTGCAGTTGTGCCTGCAGGTCAACATCAGCGGCGAAGCCAGCAAGAGCGGCCTGCTGCCGGCCGAAGTGCCGGCCGTGGCGCTGGCCGTGGCCGCACTGCCGCGCGTGCGCCTGCGCGGACTGATGGCCATTCCGGAGGCTGCTGCCGACAGCGCCGCGCAGCGCGCACCGCACCGCGCCCTGCGCGAACTGCTCGCGGCGCTGAACGGCGACAGCCTGGCGCTGGACACGCTGTCGATGGGCATGAGCGCCGACCTGGAAGCCGCGGTGGCCGAGGGCGCGACCATCGTGCGCGTGGGCACGGCGGTCTTCGGCACGCGCGCCTGAAGACACGCCGCAGCGGTGCGTCTGGCGCCGAAACCGTGAAATGAGCGGCGTGAAGACCGCACATCTCCAGCCGTGACCGTGTGTAACGACGGGTGCGAGGCGCTGACAATGAGGCCATTCCGAGTCGCAGGGGTGGCCCTCAGTCAGCTGCGAATTCTCGGTGTCCTGCGGGGGTGGCCCAGTGCCAGCCGCAGCGAAACCCGCCAAGCCTTGAAGTGTGGTCGCTCGCCGACTGCCACCCTCGCCACCCAGGGGAACTGAATTGAATGCCTTGTCCCGTTTCATCGTCCTGATCGAGAGCCGCCGCACGCACAAGGCTGCCGTGGCCACGGTCACCGCGATTTCCATGCTGCTGTCGGGCTTCGGGCTCACGGCAGCCCACGCCGCGCCGGGCGGCAAACCAAAGCGCGACAAGCTTGCACGCGATCTTGGCGACGAAGTCGTGCGCGTGGGCAAACCCAAGGCCCGCTGGGCGCGCGACGTGAACGGCGTGCGCCATGTGCAGGTCATCGTCGTCAGCGACGACAGCGACGAGCAGATGGCCAACCTGCGCGCCTACGTGAAGAGCATCGGCGGCGCGGTGCACGCCACGCACCCGGCGATGCGCGCGATGACTGTGCAGATCAAGGCCAGCGACGTGGCCGCGCTGTCGCAGCGCGACGACGTGGTCAGCGTGTCGCCCAACCGCGAGACGCAGCGCACCTTCAGCACGCTGGAGTCGATCACCGGCGCGCTGACGAGCAACGTGCGCAGCTACAGCTCCAAGTCGGCCTACGCCGGTCTCGACGGCAACGGCGTCGGCATCGCGGTGCTCGACTCCGGGATCATGAAGTTGCATGACGCCTTTGAGGACCCCAACGTCAGCGGCGGCGTACGCGTCAAGGCCAACGTCAACATGCTCAACGCGAGCCTGGCCAACTGGTCCACGGCGGGTGGCGGTGCGACCTCGCTGATGCCCGGCAGCGCGGCGCTGGCCGCTTACGACGCGGCAATCGCCGCCGACTCCGCGGTCACGCAAGACCCCTATGGCCACGGCACCCATGTGGCGTCGGTGGCGGCGGGCCGCTACTACTCGCCCAAGGCCGCGACGCAGCAGGACGCCAACGGCATTGCGCCCAACGCCAATCTCGTCGACGTTCGGGTGCTCAACAGCGCCGGCTTCGGCACCGTGAGCGACGCACTCGAGGGCATCCAGTGGGCGATCTACAACGCCAAGAAATACAACATCCGCGTGCTCAATCTC
>JANNFE010000298.1:0-26386 GCA_031379415.1 Betaproteobacteria bacterium
GTGCTGATGACGCTGCTGGGCGGCATGGGCACCTTCGCCGGGCCGGTCATCGGTGCCTTCACCATCATCGGCCTGCAGAACTTCCTGGCCGACCGCGTGGGCTCCTGGGTCACCGTGATCATCGGCCTGATCTTCGTGGTCTGCGTCGTCGGCTTCCGGCGCGGCTTTGTCGGCGAATTGCTCGCCTGGCAGAAGCGGCGCAGCGGCGCGCCGCCGTCCTGACGCTTCCTGACGCGCCCTGACGCGCGCATTGGCGCCTGGCGCCGCGGCAGCGCAGCTTCGTCGCATCCGGCTGCGTGCGGTCATGACGGCGCGTTATGGTTGCGGCCTCTCCGACCTTGCTCCAGGCTCGCGCGCCGCGCGCGGGGCTCCATCGAACATGCGTGTCCTTCTGCCCCTCGTCGTGATGTCCATGGTCTGCCTGGTGCTGCCCGGCTGCGGCAAGACTGACAAGGCCGCCGCCGCCGCCGCCGCCAAAGCCGCGCCGCCGGTGCTGCTGCTGGCCGCCGAAGACCTGCACACCGTGCAGGCCGGCACGCTGGCCAGCGGGCCCGTCATCAGCGGTTCGGTGCAACCCGAACGCAAGGCCGACCTGCGGGCCGAAGTGGCCGCCGTGGTGCTGCAGGTGTTGAAGGAAAACGGTGAGGCCGTGCGCGCCGGCGACCTGCTGGTGCGCCTGGACGACACCGCCATCCGCGACAGCCTGGCCTCGGCCGAGGAGTCGGTGCGTGCGTTGACGCAGGCCTTCGAGCAGGCCGAACGCCAGGTGCAGCGCCTGAAGACGCTGCAGGCCCAGGGCATGACGTCCACCCAGGCCCTGGAAGATGCCGAGGTGCGGCGCAACAACGCACAGAGCGACCTCGTGGCGGCGCGTTCGCGCGTGGTCTCGGCGCGCCAGATGATGCAGCGCACCGGCGTGCGCTCACCCTTCGACGGCCTGGTCAGCGAGCGCAAGGCCTCGGTGGGTGACACCGTGCAGGTGGGCAAGGAACTGCTGAAGGTCATCGACCCGAAGAGCATGCGCTTCGAGGGCCTGGTCTCGGCCGACCGCCTGGGCGAGTTGAAGATCGGCCAGCCGGTGAGCTTCCGCATCAACGGCGTGACGCAGGGCGACTTCGTCGGCAAGGTGCGGCGCATCGACGCCGCCGCCAATGCCACCACGCGGCAGGTGGAGGTGATCGTGGCCTTCGTCGAAGGCGCCGCGGCGCCGCGCGTGGCCGGCCTCTTTGCCGAGGGCCGCGTGGAGACCGGCAGCACGCAGGTGCTGCTGCTGCCCGAGAACGCCATCGTGCGTGCCGGCGACAGCGCCCATGTCTGGCGCCTGAGCGGCGGCACCGTGGCCAAGGTGGTGGTGAAGCTGGGCCCGCGCGACGCGCGCACTGGCGAGGTCCCGGTGCTCGGCGGCGTGGCCGGCGGTGACCGCCTGCTGCGCAATCCAGGCAGTGCGCTGGTCGACGGGCAGAAGTTCGAGTTCGCCAAGCCGGCTGCCGTCGCCGCGTCGCGCTGAAGGCCACGAGAAAGGAAGGCGCCATGTTCCTGTCCGATTTCAGCGTCAAGCGCCCGGTGGCGATGGTGGTCATCATCATCGCGCTGATGGCCCTCGGCCTGCTGGCCCTGTCCAAGCTGCGCGTCAACCAGTTCCCCGACATCGAGCAGCCGATCCTGGTGGTGAGCATCCCTTACCCCGGTGCCTCGCCCGACACGGTGGAGCGCGAGGTCATCAACCGCATCGAGAAGGCGCTGCAAGGCATTTCAGGGGTCGACCGGCTGTCGTCGACGGCCAACGAAGGCAGCGCCAACCTGACGCTGTTCTTCAACTTCGACAAGAACATGGTCATCGCCGCCGACGAGGTGCGCAACGCCATTGCCTCGGTGCGCTACAAGCTGCCGGTGGAGATGCGCGAGCCCATCCTGCAGCGCGCAGATCCGGCGGCGCAGCCCATCGTGCAGCTGGCGTTGTCGTCGAGCGTGCTGTCGCACGCCGAGATCTCGCGCCTGGCCGAGGACCGGCTGGCCGACCGCTTCCGCGGCCTGCCGGGTGTGGCGGTGGTCACCGTCAACGGCGCGCTCAAGCGCGAGCTGTCGGTGTTGCTGAAGAGCGAGAAGCTGCGCGAGGTCGACGTCTCGGTGACCGACGTGGTGGCCGCCCTGCGCGCGCAGAACACCACCGCCCCCGTGGGCAAGGTGCGCGGCACGCTGCAGGACCAGAGCATCCGGCTCGTCGGTCGCATCGAGTCGCCGGCCGAGTTCGGGCAGATCGTCATCAAGCGCCGCGGCAATGAACTGGTGCGCCTGGCGCAGGTGGCCACCGTGGTCGACGGCTTCGCCGAGATCAGCGGCTACTCGGTGCGCAACGGCAACCCCAACGTCGGCGTGATGGTCACGCGCACGCGCGAAGCCAGCACCGTGGCGGTGGCCGCGGCGGTGCGCAAGCTGGTCGAAGAGATCGCGCCCACGCTGCCGGAAGGCACCCGGCTCGAGATCACGCGCGACGGCGGCAAGGACTCGCAGCGCAGCCTGAACAACGTCATCGAGGCGCTGGTCTTCGGCGCCGGCCTCACGGTGCTGGTGGTCTATGTGTTCCTGAACTCGTGGCGCAGCACACTCATCACGGCGCTGAGCCTGCCCACATCGGTGATCGCGGCCTTCATCGCGGTGTGGCTGTGCGGCTTCACGCTCAACTTCATGAGCCTGCTGGGCCTGAGCCTGGCCATCGGTGTGCTGATCGACGACGCCATCGTGGTGCGCGAGAACATCGTGCGCCACATGGAACTGGGTGAAGACCGGCGCACTGCAGCCCTGAACGGCACCGCCGAGATCGGCATGGCCGTGGCGGCCACCACCTTCTCTATCGTCTGCGTGTTCGTGCCCGTGGCCTTCATGCCCGGCGTCTCGGGCGAATGGTTCCGACCCTTCGGCCTCACAGTGGTGGCGGCGGTGCTGGTGAGCCTGTTCATCAGCTTCACGCTCGACCCCATGCTGTCGGCCTACTGGGGCGACCCGCCGGGTTACCACGCAGCGCCGAAACGCGGCCTGTCGTTGTGGCTGCAGCACTTCAACCACTGGTTCGACCACCAGGCCGACCGCTACGGCCGCCTCATCGCCTGGGCGCTGCACCACCGGCGCTGGATGGCGACCTTCGCCATCCTCAGCTTGGTGGTCGCGATCGGCCTGCACCTGAAGTTCGGCGGCTCCAGCTTCCTGCCTTCAGCCGACTCCGGCACCATCGTCGTGGAGATACGCACACCGGCCAGCAGCAGCCTGGCCTACGCGCGGCTGAAGGTGGAGGCAGCGGCCGGGCTGACGCGCACCATTCCCGAGGTTAAGGCCACCAACAGCAGCGTCAACTCGGGTGGCGGGCGCATCTTCATCGACATCGGCAGGAGCACCGAACGCCAGCGCTCGGCGATCCAGATCGGCACCGACCTGCGCCAGCGCGTGGCACGCCTGGTGGGCGCCGAGTACGTGGTGCTGGACGACATCAACATGGGCGCACAGAAGCCGGTGCAGATCCGCTTCACCGGCCCTGATTCGCGCAAGCTGCTCGAGATCACGCAGCAGTTCATGGCCAAGCTGCGCGAGGTGCCGGGCGCCGTGGACGTGGGCTTGTCGGAGCAGGACCCGCAGCAGGAAATGAAGATCGAGCTCGACCGCGGCCTGGCCAACACCCTGGGCATCTCGGCCGCCGACGCCGCGCAGGCCCTGCGCGTGGCCTTTGCCGGCGTGGAAGTGGGCGACTGGGTCGACCCGACGGGCGAGACCCGCGATGTTTCGGTGCGCCTGCACCCCGACGACCGCGTCGACGCCAGTAACATCGAACGCCTGCCGGTGGCCGTGGGCGGCAGCAACCGCATGGTGCCGCTGGAGCAGATCGCCACCGTCACCATGGGCCGCGGGCCCAGCCAGATCCAGCACAGTGACGGCAAGCGCACCATCAGCGTGGCCGCCAACGCGCAGGGCCGCTCCTCGGGGGAGGTCACGGCTGACGCGTTGAAGCTGGCGCAGGCCATGTCTTTCCCGCCGGGCTATGGCCTGGAACTGGCCGGCGCCTCGCGCGACCAGCAGGCGCTGTTCCGCGAGATGACCATCGCGCTCTTCAGCGGCGTGATGCTCATGTACCTGGTGCTGGTGATGCAGTTCGGCAGCTTCACGGCGCCGCTGGCGGTGATGATCTCGCTGCCGCTGTCGCTCATCGGCGTGGTGCTGGCGCTGCTGCTCACGCGCAGCACGCTCAACCTGATGAGCTTCATCGGCGTCATCATGCTCGTCGGCCTGGTGGCGAAGAACGCCATCCTGCTGCTCGACGCCGCGCGCGTGCGCGAAGCCGAGGGCATGGACCGCGAAGAGGCGCTGATGGCCGCCGGGCGCAAGCGGCTGCGGCCGATCCTGATGACGACCTTCGCGCTGATCGCCGGCATGCTGCCGGTGGCCATCGGCGTGGGCGAGGGCGGCGAGTTCTACCGGCCGATGGCCGTGGCCATCATCGGCGGCACCATCACGAGCACGCTGCTCACGCTGCTGGTCATCCCGAGCTTCTACGACAGCATCGAGCAGTCGCGTGACCGCATGGTGGCCAAATTCGGCAGCCGCGCACTGCGCTGGAATGCGTTCTTCGCCTTCGTGGTGACCGGCATCGAGGCCGTGCTGACCTTGCTGCTGCTGCGCTGGCTGTGGCGCGGGCTGCGCCGCACGCTGGCCTGGGCCAGGGCGCGCGCGGGCGGCCGGCCTGTGGTGGCCGCGGCGGGAGACTAGGCCGCGGCGTTGGGGGCCACGGTGACGGGATGGCTCGTCACGTCGTGCGCGGGCGCGCTGGGCGCAGGCAGGGCGCGCGCCAGGCCGACCATCAGCACCACCATCAGTGCGGCGAAGACCAGGGGTTCAGTGGGCAGGTGCAAGGGCCTGCGCAGGGGCGGTGGCGGGGCTGAAACCGCGCTGCGGTGAAGGTGGGTGGCGACTGTCGAATTCATGGCCGCGATGTTGCTCGCATCTGGTGCGTTTGCAGTGATTTGGGGCGCTGCTGCGATGTGATGAATTCACCCTCTGCGCCGGGCCTCTACCATCGGAGCTGTGAAACCCCCCGAGATAGGTGCCCAGGCGGCCGCACTGTTACCACGCATCGAGGCCCTCGCCCGCGAGGCCGGCGAATTGATCCTGCAGGTCTACGCCAGCGACTTCTCCGTACAGAACAAGGCCGACCGTTCGCCCGTGACGGCGGCCGACCAGCGAGCCGAGGCCCACATCGTGCCGGCCTTGCGGGCGCTGCACCCTGCCTGGCCGGTGGTCGCCGAGGAAGAGGCTGCCCAGGGCGCCGCACCGGCCGCCGCGGCGTGCTTCTGGCTGGTCGACCCGCTGGACGGCACGCGCGAGTTCGTGGCGCGCAATGGCGAGTTCACCGTCAACATCGCGCTGGTGGTGGACGGTGCGCCGCTGTTGGGCGTGGTTCACCTGCCGGTGCTGGACAGGCTCTACGCCGGCGTCGTGGGGCAGGGCGCCTGGGTGGTGGATCAAGGTGTGCGCCGCGCCATCCGCTGCCGCGCCGTGCCCGCTGCCGGCCTGACCGTGGCCTGCAGCCGCGCCCATGGCGACGAAGCTGCACTGGAAGCCTGGCTGCAGCCGCACAAGGTGGCGGCGCGGGTCACTGCCGGGTCGTCGCTGAAGTTCGGTTTGCTCGCCGCGGGCGACGCCGACGCCTATGCCCGCTTCGGCCGCACCATGGAGTGGGACACTGCGGCAGGTCATGCCGTGCTGGCCGCTGCCGGAGGGTCGGTGTGCGACCTGGCGGGCCATTCGTTGCGCTACGGCAAACCCGGCCATGAGAACCCGCATTTCATCGCGCGGGGCCGGCTCCTAGAATGAATTTCAACGCTGCCAAGGAAACCTGCATGCCGTCTCAACGCCGCGCCCCGGCCACCGCGCCAGAAGGCGAAGCCGCCAGCACGCTGCGCACGCTGAAGAAGTACCCCAACCGCCGCCTCTACGACACCCGCACCAGCAGCTACATCACGCTGGCCGACGTCAAGCAGATGGTGCTGGGCGGCGAAGACTTCGAGGTGCTCGACGCCAAGACCAGCGATGACCTCACACGCAGCATCCTGCTGCAGATCATCCTGGAAGAAGAATCGGGCGGCGTGCCGATGTTCAGCACGCAGACGCTGAGCCAGATCATCCGCCTGTACGGCCACGCCATGCAAGGCGTGATGGGCACCTTGCTTGAGAAGAACATGGCCGCGTTTGCCGAACTGCAGGCGCAGTTTCTGAACCAGAGCAAGGGCCTGTACGACCCCAAGCACCTGAGCCCCGAAGTCTGGACGCAGTTCATGACCGGCCAGGCCCCGGCCTTGCAGAACATCATGGGCGCTTACCTCGAACAGAGCCGCACGGTGTTCGAGAAGATGCAGCAGGCCGGTTCGCTGTTCCCGGGCATGACGGGCTTCCCGCCGAAGCCCTGAGTCAACGCTCCCTGGTGTCTTGGCTCGTTCCCGGCATTGATGACCCGCGCTGACGGTGCTTCGCCACCGCACGTCCGCGTGCTGTGGCTGACTGGCCTGTCGGGCGCGGGCAAGTCGACCATCGCCCACTGCCTGCACGGCCGGCTGCGCGCGCTGGGCCGACCGGTGGCCCTGCTCGATGGCGACGAACTGCGCCGCGGACTCAACAAGGATCTCGGCTTCTCGGCGGCCGACCGTGCCGAGAACGTGCGTCGCGTGGCCGAGGTGGCACGCCTGATGGTCGATGCGGGGCTCACGGTGATCGTGGCCCTGATCTCGCCCTTCCGGGCCGACCGCGACCTGGCCCGCGCGCTGTTCGCACCCGGGCAGTTCGTCGAGATCTTCGTCGACACGCCGCTGGCCGTGGCCGAGTCGCGCGACCCCAAGGGCCTGTACCGCCGCGCGCGGCTGGGACAGCTGCCGGGCTTCACCGGCATCGACGCACCTTACGAGCGGCCCGAGCAGCCCGAGATCAGCATCGACACGGTGCTGACCACGGCCGAGCAGGCAGCGCAGCAGATCCTGTCAGCCTTCGAGCCTTGAGCCCTTGGCCGCCGCCGCGATGATCGACCCCCGGCAGCCGCCCACCGACGCGGCCGAGTTGCGCGCACGCCTGCGGGGCCTCAAGCCTGCGCAGGCCGAGTCGCTGCGACGCGCCATGCAGCTGCTGGCTTCAGGCGACCGCCTGCTTTCAGGGCAGTTGCTGCTGGAGCTGACGCGAGCCGCACCCGAGCACGCCGAGGTGCAGCGCTGGTGCGGCATCCGTCACTTCAATCAGGGCGAGTGGCCCGCCGCCGTGGCCTGCCTGGCGCGCGCGGCCGCGCTGCGGCCCGACGACTTCGCCGTGCTGCTGCTGCTCGGCACGGCGCAGGATCACTCCGGCGACTTCTTTGGCGCCCCGCAGAGCCTGCGCGCCGCAGCGCGCTGCGCCCAGGGCGCGCCGCAGTGGCTGGCGCTGAGCCTGGAGTTCGACCGTCAGGGTCATGTCGAAGATGCCCTGGCAGCCGTCGAGCGGGTGCTCGCCAGCGCGCCCGGTGCAGCGCTGCCGCTGCTGCAGCGGGCGCGCTGCCTGAAGGCCCTGGGCCGTGCCGATGCGGCGGCAGCCGATTGCCGCATGCTCATCACGTGCGGCCAGCTGGTGGCGCGCGCGTGGTTCTCGCTCGTCGACCTGAAGACGATGCGGCTGAGCGCGCAGGAACTGGCGCAGCTCGAAGCGGCGACGGCCGCGCCTGCCCTTGCGGCAGAGGACGCCATGCTGCTGGACTTTGCGCTCGGCAAGGCCCTGGAAGACGCCGGGCAACACACACAGGCCTTCAGCGTGCTGGAGCGGGCCAACCGGCGGGCACGGGCCGTGCACCCCTGGGATGCGGCGGCCTTCACGCGTCGGGTCGACGCCATCCAGGCCGCGTTCGCCGCCGCGGGCGCTGCCGCGGCCACGCCACAAGGTGCCGAGGTGATCTTCCTCGTGGGCCTGCCTCGCTCGGGCACCACCCTGATCGAACAGGTGCTGGCCAGCCACCCGCAGGTAGAAGGTGCCAGCGAACTGCCCTACCTGCGCAATGTCATTGACGAAGAGTCGCAACGGCGCGCGACGGCCTTTCCCGGCTGGGTCGGCGCTGCAACGGCCGGCGACTGGGCACGCATGGGCCGGCGCTACCTCGAACTGAGCGCGCGCTGGCGCGAGCAGCGGCCGGTGTCGACCGACAAACTGCCCGACAACTGGTTGCTCGCCGGCGCCGCGCTCGCCATGCTGCCCGAGTCGCGGGTCATCGACTGCCGTCGCGACGCGGTGGAAACCTGCTGGTCCTGCTACAAGCAGCTGTTCGGGCCGAACCAGGTCGGCTACGCCTACGGGTTCGACAGCCTGGCCGCCTACTGGCACGACTATGAGCGCCTGGGCAGCTTCTGGGCGCAGCGGCATCCGCAGCGTTGGCGCACGCAGCCCTACGAAGCACTGGTGGCCAACCCGGTGGCGCAGATACGCGAACTGCTGGCCTTCTGCGGCTTGCCTTTCGACGCCGCCTGCCTGGAGTTCCACAAGGCGCAGCGGGCCATCCGCACGCCCAGTGCGCTGCAGGTGCGCCAGCCCCTGACCCGGGCCTCGACACCGGCTGCAGCCTATGGCGCGCTGCTGGAGCCTCTGCGCCGCAGCTTGCTGCTGGAGGACCGCGGCGGGTAAGCATTTACCCTGGTCGTGCAGTCGACCCCGTGCTCGGGGGGTTGACGCATTGGTCCCCCCCAACAAGCATGCTTCGGCCGGAGATATGGTCTGTGCAAAGTCCAGGAGCGATGGACGTTGCCGTGGTCCATCACGACACCATCGTCCACAAACGCCAGGAAGGTCAGATGAAACAACAAATCACTCTCGGGAAGCGGGCTCTGCAGCTCGTTTTGTGCGCCACGGTCGCCGGTGCCGCCTTGACGGCGCAGACGGCCTACGCCGAAGTCATCACGGTCAATTTCTCGGCGAACGCGTTCTCCACCGTGCCGTACAACATCGACGGCTTCTACATCAACCTGGTCACCGGGGCCACTGGAACGGCGTCGTTCGCCGGCTATGACATCAACCCGTACTTCAGTGGTTCGGGCACGGCAGCGGCGCTGTTCCGCTTTCTGACACCCGCCACGGGTGGCACCGTCGGGGCTGGCGGCATTGCCACACAGCTGGCGCCGGGCGCCACGGTCGGCGCGGCCTCGACCTTCGCCAGTGGCGTCATCAACGCCAACTCGGCCACGGCGGGTGTGCACTACTTCGGTCTGCGATTTCTCAACGAAGGAACCGGCGTCATCAACTACGGCTATCTGACCGTCGAGCAGCTGGCCAATCCACCCGTCCTCGGCTCGGTCAAGGTGCTGGCGTATTCGTACGAGAACACCGGCTTGGCGATCACCGTTACCGCAGTGCCTGAGCCCACCAGCGCGCTGATGATGCTGGCCGGCATCGCCGCCTTCGGCGCCATGCGGCTGCGCAAGACGGCCGCACGCCAAGCCTGATTCGGCAGCCTGCCGGAACGTCATCCAGAGGCCGCCCGCGAGGGCGGCTTTTTCATGGGTGGCGCAGCCGTGCAGGGTTCGCCGGCCACCCTGGCCCGCATCGGCCAAAATCGGGCCATGAATGACACCCTGACACTCAAGCCGGTCCTGCCGCCTGCAGCAAAGGCACCCACCGTCGGCTTCGTCTCGCTGGGCTGTCCCAAGGCGCTGACCGACTCGGAGCTCATCCTCACACAGCTGCGCGCTGAGGGCTACGAAACCGGCAAGACCTATGCCGGCGCCGACCTGGTGATTGTCAATACCTGCGGCTTCATCGACGATGCGGTCAAGGAGAGCCTGGACACCATCGGCGAGGCGCTGGCCGCCAATGGCAAGGTCATCGTCACCGGCTGCCTGGGTGCGAAGGCGGGTGACGACGGCGGCAACCTGGTGCGCCAGATCCACCCCAAGGTGCTGGCCGTCACCGGCCCGCACGCCACGCAGGAAGTGATGGACGCCGTGCACCTGCACGTGCCCAAGCCACACGACCCCTTTGTCGACCTGGTGCCCGAAGCGAGGGCCGAGTTTCGCGGGGCGGCCGGCATCAAGCTCACGCCGCGCCACTACGCGTATCTCAAGATCAGCGAAGGCTGCAACCACCGCTGCACCTTCTGCATCATCCCCAGCATGCGCGGCGACCTGGTGTCGCGCCCGGTGGGTGATGTGCTGAGCGAAGCGCGCGCGCTGTTCGAGAGCGGCGTGAAGGAACTGCTGGTCGTCAGCCAGGACACCAGCGCCTATGGTGTGGACGTGAAGTACCGCACCGGCTTCTTCGACGGCCAGCCGGTGAAGACGCGGCTGCTCGAGCTGTGCACGCGCCTGGCCGAGCTGGCCGAGGCGCACGGTGCCTGGGTGCGCCTGCACTACGTCTACCCCTACCCGAGCGTGGACGAGGTGCTGCCGCTGATGGCCCAGGGCCGTGTGCTGCCCTATCTGGACGTGCCTTTCCAGCACGCCCACCCCGACGTGCTCCGGCGCATGAAGCGCCCCGCAACCGGCGACGGGGGTGAGCGCAACCTGGAGCGCCTGGCGCGCTGGCGCGAGCTGTGCCCGCAGATCGTGGTGCGCTCCACCTTCATCGCCGGCTTCCCCGGCGAGACCGAGGCCGAGTTCGAGACCCTGCTCGACTTCATCCGCGAGGCGCAGATCGACCGCACCGGTTGCTTCGCCTACTCGCCGGTGCAGGGCGCCACCGCGAATGACTTGCCCGGCATGCTGCCGCAGCAGGTGCGCGAGGAACGCCGGGCGCGTTTCATGGCGGTGGCCGAAGAGGTCTCCATCGCCAAGCTGCAGCGGCGCATCGGCGCCACCATGCAGGTGCTGGTGGACCATGCGCCGGCACTGGGCCGCAAGGGCGGCATCGGCCGCAGCTACGCCGACGCGCCCGAGATCGACGGCCAGGTGCGCCTGCTGCCACGCGAAAAGGCCAGCAAGACGCTGAAGGTGGGTGAGTTCACGCGCGTGCGCATCGTGGCTGCCGAAGGGCATGACCTCGTCGGGGTGCCGGTGTGAGCGACTCGAAGCGGCCGCGCGAACTCGGCACCGAACTGATCCACCATGCCTACCTGCCGCCGCCTGGCTTCGAGGCGCCGATGCCCGGCGTGCACAAGGCATCGACCGTCATCTTCAAGGACGTGGCGGCGCTGCGCGAACGCGAGTGGCGCTACAAGACCGGCTACACCTACGGGCTGCACGGCACACCCACCACCTTCACGCTGGAAGAGCGCATCGCCACCCTGGAAGGCGGCCTGCAGTGCCTGCTGGCACCCAGCGGCCTGGCCGCGCTGGCGCTGGTGAACCAGGCGCTGCTCTCGCACGGTGACGAGCTGCTGATCCCCGAGAACGCCTACGGCCCGGGCCAGACGCTGGCCCGCAACGAACTGGCGCGCTGGGGCATCGCGCACCGCCTGTACGACCCGCTGGATGCGGCGGCGCTGGCGGCCATGATCGGCCCGCGCACGAAGCTGGTCTGGATCGAGGCACCGGGTTCTGTCACCCTGGAGTTCCCCGACCTCACGGGCCTGATCGCTGCCGCCCGCGCGCGCGGTGTGCTCATCGCCTTCGACAACACGTGGGGCGCCGGCGTGGCGCTGCGGCCCTTCGAGCTGGGCGTGGACATCGTCATGCAGGCCTTGACCAAATACCCCAGCGGCGGCGGCGACGTGCTGATGGGCTCGGTCGTCACGCGCGACGAGGCGCTGCACCAGCGCATCAAGCTCACGCACATGCACCTGGGCATCGGCGTGGCGGGCAACGACGTCGAAATGCTGCTGCGCTCGCTGCCGTCGATGCCGCTGCGCTACGCCGCGCAGGCCGCCGCCGGCCTGGCGCTGGCGCAATGGCTGGCTGGCCGTCCCGAGGTGGCGCGGGTGCTGCACCCAGCGCTGGAAGGCGCGCCGGGACACGCGCATTGGCGCCAACACTGCCGCACGGCGGCGGGGCTGTTCTCGGTGCTGCTGCACGCGCGCTACTCGCGGGCGCAGGTCGACACCTGCATCGACGCGCTGCGCCTGTTCCGCCTGGGTTATTCCTGGGCCGGCCCGGTGAGCCTGGTGGTGCCCTACGACCTGGGCCTGCTGCGCAGCGCCGAAGCGTTGCAGCGCGGTGGCCTGAGCGGCCATCTGGTGCGCTTCTCGGTCGGTCTTGAAGCCGTGGCCGACCTGCAGGCCGACCTGGCGCAGGCTCTTGACACGCTGCCCACGTTGGCCGGATGACGCAGCCTAAGGTGGCGGCCGCGTGAGCAGCTGAACGCCGGCGCTGGTGCTGCCGCCCGGGTTGCCGGTGATGAGGATGCTGCTGAAGACCAGGCCGTCGGCGTTGCGGCCGATGAAGCTGCCGTTGAAGCTGCTGGCCGTGGGCGCGAAGGCCGAGCAGCCCGCGCACTGGCCGCTGGTGTAGCGCGCCGCGAAGGTACCCGCGGCACTGCCGCTGCCCACCGTGGTGTTGTCGTAGCGGGCCACACCGTTCATGCCCGAGAAGGCCAGGCCGTCGAGGCTGAAGCCCAGGTTCTGCACCGCCACCTCGCGCTGCACGAAATTGACCTGGATGCTGCCGGCATTGACGCCCAGCGAGCCGGCACCGGGTACGGCCGTGTAGGTGGCGGTGCCGGTGCCCGGCATCTGCGCCGTGGCGTTGCCGAACACGTAGTCGAAGCGGCCCAGCGCCGGTGCGCTGGCGGGCACACCGCCGGCCGACACCGTGGCGCTGGCGCCCGGTGCCGACAGCCAGGCGCCCCAATAGGCGACCGAGCCGTCGTTCAGCGGTGTGCCGGGGCCTGGCTGGTTGGCCGCGCCCTGGCGCAGGGCCTGGAAGTCGCCGCTGGTGCCCAGGGCTTCGAGCACGCCGGCATTGGCGCCCGTGCCGGTGCGGTAGGCGTCGCCGCGCCATTCCTGCGCGTTGGCCACGCTCACCGCCACGCCCGTGGCCAGGCGCTGGCTGTAGGCGTAGCCGGCCACCAGGCGCGGCAGGAACTGCTCGGTGCCGCCGGTGTCGTTGACCGAGTAGTTGATGTCCTTCTTCGGGTCGGTGCTGGGCGGCACGTTGACCACCACCACCGTGGCGCCCGCGGCAATGGCCGCGGCGGCGCGCGCGGTGTCGACCACCACGCTGGCCTTGCCCTTGTCGACCGCAGCGCCCGCCGCGGCACTGAGCACGGCGCGCGTGGTGACGGCCACGCCCAGGTTCACGTCGGGCATGGCCTGCTGCTGTTCGGTGGCCAATGCGAAGCCGGGGTCGAGTTCAGCGGCGCGGCGGAAGCGCTCCTTGGCCTCGACGAACTTGCCCTGGTCCTTGAGGTCCAGGCCTTCGGAGAAGGCCCGGAAGGCGTCGATGTTGGTGGTCTGGAAGCGTTCGATGCGCGCGCGCACGTCAGGGGGAAGCTGCTCCAGCGAGATGCCCGCGGCGCGCAGGATGCCGAAGCTCATGGTCTTCTGGGCGCGGAACAGCGAGGCCAGGTCACCGCGTTCGCTGATGACGCCCAGGTTCTGCGAACTGCGGCTGTCGATGACCGCGCCTTCGAGCGAAAAGCTCTGCTGCGCCAGCGTGCCGGTGGCGGCGGCCAGCAGCGCTGCGCCGAGCAGGATGTTCGGGAAGGGCTTCATCACTGCACCTCGAAGTTGCCGACCACCACCTTCTCGGCCCGCATCAGGCGGCCCGAGCGCACGGCCGATGCGGTGTCGGCCAGGCCGCTGTCGCCCAGCTTGGCCTCGTTCACCAGCAACTGCACCTTCTCGCGTTCCAGCACCTTCAGCCCCGGCACCTTGCTGAGGTCGGCAATGACCATCGCCGCCAGGCCCTTGGCCATGGCGCGGTAGGCCTCGCTGCCTTTGTTGACGAAGGCCTGCACGGCGATGCTGCCCGGCTCGGGCGGCGTGGCCACCACTTCGGTCTCGCGCGCCACCGCGGTGGCGACCTCTTCCTGCAGCCGCGCCGACGACAGCAGCGTCAGCGTCTTGGGCACATCGCGCGATGCCGCACCTTCGGGGTCTTCACGGGCGTACTGCTGCAACAGGCGCTGCGCCTTGTCGTTGTCCTCGCGCTTCAGGGCGATGAGGCCCAGGTAGTACGACACCACCGGCTCGCCGGGCGCCGCTGTGCGCACGCTCTCCAGCGCGCGTTCGGCCGCGGCGTCGTCGCCGGCGGCGAAAGCGTCCAGGCCGGTCTTCAGCGTGGCCGCCACCGCCACGCGGGCGCGCGCGGCCTCGGCCTGGTTGTGTGCGTCGTCCAGCAAGGCGGGCTGCACGGCCAGCACCGTGGGCCGCGCGTCGGCCGCTGGCCAGTGGAAGCTGCGCCCGCGCAGCACCGAGCGGCCGCCGCGGTATTCCAGCGCCGCCTCGCCCTGCGAGACACGGCCATAAAGCCCCGGGGCGATGCTGCAGCCGGCAGCGCAGTCCTGCAGCTTGAGGTAGCCGTTCAGGCGGATGCTGCGGTCAGGCAGGTCGATGCGCCATTCGGCACCACCGGTGCTCAGCCGCAGGCCACCGCGCTGCAGCGCGACGCGGTTGCCGTCGTCCGCGGCCAGGCGCAGTTCGCTCGCCGGTGGCAGCGCCAGCAGCGCGCCGGCCGCGGTGCGCAGCTGCACGCGGCCGTCGGGCCCCGTCTGCACGTTGCCTGACTTCAGCAGCATGCCAGCGCGGGCCGGTGCGCCGTCCACGCTGACGCTGCCCTGGGTCTGCACGATGCGGGCTTCGACCTGCGCCCAGCTGGCCATGCTGGCCAACAGCAGGGCCAGCGTGGCCGCGGCATGCATTGCGGTGGGTGTCATGGCGGACCTCGTCAATACTGGTAGCGGACCTTCAGCGACAGGGTCTTGCGGCCGAAGTCGGAGATGTCCTGGGTGGAGCGGTTGGTGGACCAGCTGCCGTCGGCGCGCAGCTGCCAGCGGTCGTCGATGGCGTAGGTGGCCACGCCGTCGACCGCCAGGCCGACGTCCTTGCGGATGGCCAGGTCCAGCACGCCCGCCGCGTCGTACTTCCTCTGGCTGGCCGTGAAGCCGGCCGAGATGCGCAGGCGGTCCAGCGGCGACGCGGCGGCGAACAGGCGCAGTTGCTGCTGCTGGAAGTTCAGGTCGCGCTGGAAGCGCGTGTTGCGTTCGCGGGTGTGCGCCGCGCGCGCGCCGAAAGAAGCGGCACCGGGCCAGCCGGCCGGCGACACGGTGAGCATCACGCCCAGCGTGCTCGCCTCGGCATCGCGGCGGTCGTCGGGCTGGGCATGGCGGTACTGCTCGTAGCCACTGAAGGCCATCACGGCGACGGACGGGCTGAGGTTGAAGTTGCCCTCGCCACCCAGGCCCAGCGTGTCGCGGTAGCGGTTGGCGCCGACCAGCAGTTCGCTGGCACTCAGCGTCAGCCGCCACAAGGCCAGGCTGGAAAGCTGCGTCAGGCCGATGTAGGCACCGGCGTTGCTGAGGTTGAACTCCTTCCACGTCTTGTTCTCGGCGTGGCTGAGGTCGAAACCGGCCAGCACCGACAGCCGGTTGGTCACCCGCACCAGCTTCTGCGCACCCAGCGCGAACTGGGCCGCGTCGTCGGAGATCTGGCGCGCCAGGGCGTCGGGCACGAAGGCGCCGATGGGCGTGTTGATGCGCTCCTGCCAGGTGCCGCCGTTGACGTTGTTGTTGCGGCCGTAACCGGCTTCGGCATAGAAGCGCGCGGCGCTGCGGCTTTCGGCCAGTTCACGCACCTGCATGGCCTGCAGATAGCCGGCTATGTTGGCGCGCACGCCGGCCGGCGGGTTGTAGCGCAGCACGAATTCGAACTCTGAACGTGCGCGGCCGTATTCGCCCAGCAGGAAGTAGCCGCGCGCCAGCTCCAGGCGCGCGCGGTCGTTGGCCGGCACCGCCGACAAGTGGCGCTCCAGCGCCAGCACGCCTTCGGCGACACGGCCCACGTTGATGGCCGCCAGGCCGTAGAGGAAGTCGAAGTGCACGTCGCCGATGAGCTGCGGGTTGGCCTGCACGGTGGCCCAGGCCTGCTCGAACTGGCTGGCCTCGACCTGGGTGCGCAGGTCGTCCAGCGGTGCGGCCTGCGCACCCAGACAGGCCAGGCACAGCGCTGCGGCGGCGGCGACCTGGCGCTGCCGGCGAAAGGAAGGGTGGTGGGTCATCGGGGGCCAGTGCGGTTTCAGGGGCTCGTGCGCGCCGGGGCGCGGAAGCTCAGGCGGCGCAATGCGGGGTCGAAGGAGATCAGCGGCAGCTTCAACAGCGCCGGCAGCGTGATGCGGCGGCTGTCGCCGGCCAGCAGCACCGTCACGTCGGCGGCGGCGTCCTCGGCGGCACGCAGCGCCTCGGGCAGTTCCAGGCGCGGCTTGCGCGACTGCCCTGCGAACAGCCCGGCGCGTTCCAGCGCCGCCAGCGCGCGTTCGAGCTCGGCCTGATCGACCTGCACCGCGAAGCCGTTGCCACCGTTGCCGCCGCCATCGGTGTCGCCCACGCGCGGCGGCCGCGGCAGCACCACGAGCAGGCCGCTGACATAACGCAGCGAGTAGTTCGACGCGTTCACGCCGCCCGCGAACCGGGCGTTGTCGGGCACCAGTTCGAAGATCGCGCCGCCGGGCGCGCTGCCGCTGTCAGGCGGCGCGGTGAGCACGGCGCCGGCCAGGCTGTCGCCGAAGACCAACCCGCCGGCCGCCACGCTCACGCCGACTTCGCTGAGCTGGCCCATGTAGGCCGGATTGGCCTCGCCGGCATAACGCACGATGTTCTTGCCCGTCACCGTCACCGTGCGCGGTGTCACCAGCAGCAGGCCGCTGTTGTAGCTGAGCGCGTAATTGGCCGGGTTGAAGCTGCCGCCGCGCGCGTCGGCGATGCTGATGGCGTAAGGGCCGCCGTCCACCGCGGCACCGGGGGCCGCGCCGGCGCTGGCCAGGCTGACCAGGCCGATCTCCTCGCCGGCCACCAGGCCGAACGTGGTGAACTCGCTGCCGGTGAGGTTGACGGTCTCGCCATAGACCTTGCTCAGGCTGCCGGCGCTGATGCGCAATGGCGCCGGCAGGATGCTCGCCGTCACGTTGCCGGCGTTGCCGGTGAGCACGTAATCGCCGGCATCGGCGCCGCCCAGGGCCAGGCCTTGCACGGTGACGGCCTTGGCACTGCCGGCGTCCTTGTTGTCGAAGCGGGCCACGCCGCCGGCCAGCGTCACGTCGTCGCCGGCCACCAGGCCGGTGCTGGCCAGCGTGATGTTCGCGCTGGTGCTGCCGTCGTAGACCTTGTCGGCCGCGGTGACGGTGGCCGCCAGCGGCCGCGGCGCGATGTTCACGCGCAGGTCGCCGCCACCGGCCACCACGTAGTTGCCGGCGTCGCTGCCGGCCAGCGACAGGCCGGCGACCTGCACCGCCTTCTGGCTGCCGACATGCTTGTCGGCCATGCTGCCCGACACACCCGTCAGCGGGATGAGCAACTCGTCGCCGCCGATGCCGCCGCTGATGCTGCCGCCGGCCGTGCTGATGGCCACGGCCGTGCTGCCGTCGTACACCCGGTCTACCGCCGCCACGCCCAGCAGCACCACCGGCTTGGGCGCGATGGTCACGCTGACGCCCGCGGTGCCGGTGATCTGATAGTTGGCCGCGTCGCGGCCCACCAGCTTGAGCCCGGCGATCGCCACCGACTTGTTGGTCCCGACAAGCTTGTCGAGCATCAGCCCGGCGCCCAGGCCGCCGGCCGGTACGTTGACGGCCACGTCGTCGCCGCCGAGGAAGTCACCGGTGGCGTTGCCGGTGGCGCCGTTGATGCTGATTTGCACGTTGCGCGTGCCGTCGTAGACCCGGTCCACGGCGCTGATGTTGCCCAGGCCCGAGACGTTCACCGGCCGCGGTGTGATGCTGGCGGTGGTGTTGGCCGTGTCGGCCAGCAGCTGGTAGTTCACCGCATCGGCGCCGGCCAGCGCAATGCCGCTGATGGCCACCGCCTTGCCGCTGCCCACGTTCTTGGCGTCCACGCCGGTGAATTGCGCGGTGGCCGACAGGCTCACGTCGTCGCCTGCCAGCAAGCCGTTGCCGGCCAGCGTGACGGGGGCGTCGGCGGTGCCGTCGTAGACCCGCGTGCCACCCGTGAACACGGGCGCCAGCTGCCGCGGCGTGATGCTGGCCGTGGCGGCGCCGCTGGTGTTGAGCAGCGTGTAGTTGCCGCGGTCGGCGCCGAGCAGCGTGCCGTCGCTGATGAGCACGGCCTTGCCCAGGCCGGCGTTCTTGCCGCCGCTGAAGACGCCGCTGCCACCGATGGTGAGCAGGTCGCCGGCCACGATGTCGGCCGAGCTGCCGCCCACCTGCGCGATGGCCGTGCCGTCGTAGACCTTGTCCAGGCCGATGTAGCTGGCCGTGAGCAGCCTGGGCGCGATGTTGACGGTGACGCCCAGCGCCGCCGCCACGGCATAGTTGCCGCCGTCGGCACCGCCCAGCGTGAGGCCGGCCACGGTCACGGCCTTGTTGCTGCCCACGTGCTTGTCGGCCATGGTGCCGGCCGAAATGCCGCTGGCCGGCAGGTCGACCGTGACCACATCGCCCGGCACGATGTCACTGAGGTCGGGTGACAGCGCGCCGCTGCTCAGCACCGAGACATTGACGTTGACGCTGCCGTCGTAGACGCGGTCGTTGGCCACCACGCCGGTGAGCCCGTTCACGCGCAAGGGCCGCGGCGTGATGCTGCCGGTGGTTCCCACGCTGTTGCTGATGAGCGCGTAGTTGATGGCGTCGGCGCCGGTCAGCGTGATGCCGCTGACGAGCACGGTCTTGCCGGCGCCCACGTTCTTGGCGCCGGGCCCGGTGAAGGCCGCGTCCTGGCTCAGGCCGATCACATCGCCTTCGATGAAACCGGCTGCGCTGCCGCTGACATTGGCGCTGGCACTGCCGTCGTAGACCTTGCTCAGCCCGGTGTAGGTGGCGCTCACCAGGCGCGGCGTGATGTTGCCGGTGGTGCTGCCCGTGGGGTTGAGCAGGCGGTAGTTGGCGCCGTCCAGGCTGGCCAGGCGGCCACCGCTCACGTCCACGGTCTTGCCCACACCCACGTTCTTCGCACTGGCACCGGTGAAGACACCGTCGCCCAGGATGCTGACGCTGTCGTTCACCAGGATGTCGACCGAGCTGCCGTTCACGGCCACGCCCGCGGTGCCGTCGTAAACGCGGCTCGTGCTGCCGTAAACAGCCGTGAGCTCGCGCTGTGCGATGTTGATGGTGACGCCGCTGGTGGCGGCGACGCTGTAGTTGCCGGCGTCAGCGCCGCTCAGCACCAGCCCGGCCACGGTCACCGGCTTGTTGCTGCCGGCGTTCTTGTTGAGCATGGCGCCGGTGGTGCTGCCTGCCGGCGGCGCGGTGATGGTGACCACGTCGCCCGCCACCAGGTCTTCGGCGTTGGGCGTCACCGCGCCGCTGGTGGCCACGTTGACGGCCACGATGGCGGTGCCGTCGTAGACGCGGTCGACCGCGCTCACGCCGGTCAGGCCGTCGATGCGCAGCGCCTTGGGCGTCACCGTGGCCGTGGTGGCGGCGCTGGTGCTGGCCAGGCGGTAGTTGCCGGCGTCGCCGCCCTGCAGCGTGATGCCGCTCACGGCCACGGCCTTGCCTGCGCCCACGTTCTTGGCGCCGGGGCCGGTGAACTCGGCCAGGGCGGCCAGCGACAACTCGTCGCCGCTGATGGCGCCATTGGCCGCGCCTTGCACGGGTGCGCTCACGCTGCCGTCGTAGACACGCGTGCCGCCGGTGAACACGGCGTTCACCTGGCGCGGCGTGATGCTGGCCGTGGCATTGCCCAGCGGGTTGAGCAGCGTGTAGTTGGCCGCATCGGCGTTGCCCAACTGGCCATTGGTGACGGTGATAGATTTGCCGTTGCCGACGTTCTTGCCGTCGCCGAAGACGCCAGTGCCCGAGATGGCGACCACGTCGCCGGCCACCAGGTCGGCCGAGCTGCCGATCACCGTGGCGGCATTCGTGCCGTCGTAGATCTTGTCCTGCCCCAGATAGACCGCGGTGAGCGCCTTGCGCGCGATGTTCACGGTGATGCCGCTGGTCGCGCTGATGCTGTAGTTGGCGCCGTCGGCGCCGCCCAGCGACAGGCCGTTCACCGTCACGGTCTTGTTGTTGCCCGCGTTCTTGTTGACCAACGTGCCGGTGGTCAGGCCGGCCTGCGGTGCCGCCACGGTGACGATGTCGCCTGCGATGAGGTCCAGCGCGCTGGGCGTGAGCGCGCCGCTGGTGGTGACGGTGACGGCCACCAGGTTGCTGCCGTCGTATACGCGGTCGGCCGCGGTCACCCCCGTCAGCCCGTCGATGCGCAAGGCACGCGGCGTGATGCTGCCGCTGGCCAGCGCGGTGCCGTTGCGCAGCTCGTAGTTGCCGGCGTCGCCGCCGCTGAGCTGGATGCCAGTGATGTCGATGGCCTTGTCGTTGCCGACGTTCTTGCCGGTGCGGAAGATGGCCGTCTGCGTCAGCACGATGGCGTCGCCGGCAATGAAGCCAGTGCTGCTGGCGCGCACGGTGGCCAGGTCGGTACCGTCGTAGACGCGGCTGTCGCCGAAGTAGTTGGCTGTCACCTGCAGCGGCGTGATGTTGGCCGTGGTGCTGCCCGTGGGGTTGAGCAGCGCGTAGTTGAAGCGGTCGTTGCCCGACAGGCTGGCCTGCAGGATGTCCACCGCCTTGCCGTTGCCCACGTTGCGCGCACCTTGGCCCGTGAAGACACCGCTGCCGCTGATGAGCAGGTTGTCGCCGGCCACGATGTCGGCCGAGCTGCCGGTGGCGGTGGCATTGGTGTTGCCGTTGTAGACCCGGTTCACGCCGCTGTAGCTGGCCTGCAGCGGCTTGGGCGTGATGTTGACCGTGATGCCGGCCGTGCCGGCGATGCTGTAGTTGCCGCTGTCGGCGCCGCCCAGCGTCAGGCCGCTGACCGTCACCACCTTGCCGTTGCCGGCGTTCTTGCTGGCCACCGAGCCGCTGCTGATGCCGCCGTTCGGCACGTCGATGATGACGTTGTCGCCGCTCACGATGTCGGCGCTGGAAGGCACCAGTGCCACGTTCTGCGGCACGTTGACGACCACGTCGCGCGTCCCGTCGTAGACCCGATCCTGCGCCACCACGCTGTTCAGGCCGCTCACCGTGATGGGTTTGGGCGTGATGTTGCCGGTGGTGCTGGCACTGGCCGTCGCCAGCGTGTAGTTGGCCGCGTCATTGCCCTGCAGCGAGATGCTGCTGATCTCGATGAGCTTGCCAGTGCCGACGTTGCGCGCGCCGTTGCCGGTGAAGGCGGCGGTCTGCGCCACGTTCACGCTGTCGCCCGACACCACGTTGCCCAGGGTGCCGCTGGCCGGTGCTGCCGCGGTGCCGTCGTAGACCTTGCTCAGCCCGGCCTGGTAGTTGACGGTCAGCTGGCGCTGGCTGATGCTGGCCGTGGTGCTGCCGTTGGGGTTGAGCAGGCTGTAGTTGTCGCGCTGCGCGCCGGCCAGCACGCCGCCGCTGACGGCCACGGCCTTGTTGCTGCCGGCGTTGCGGGCGTCGACGCCGGTGAACAGACCCGTGGCGTTGATGAACACGCTGCCGGCGTCGATGGCGACGATGTCGGTGGAACTGCCCAGCACCTGCGCCACGGCATTGCCGTTGTAGACCTTGTCGACGCCGGTGTAGCTGGCGCTCAGCGACTTGGGCGTGATGTTCACCGTCAGGCCGGTGGCACCGATGAGGGTGTAGTTGGCCGCTGAAGCGCCGCCGATGTCCAGGCCGGTGATGGCCACGGGCTTGCCGTTGCCGACATGCCGGTCGGCCATGGTGCCGGTGCTGATGCCGCTGGGCGGCAAGCTCACCGTGACCTGGTCGCCCGCGAACACGTTGCCGGTGTCCACGGTGGCGCCGGCCACGTTTACGGCCACCGTGGTGCTGCCGTCGTAGACGCGGTCGGCGGCGGTGACACCGGTTACGCCCAGCGGCCGCGGGTTGATGGTGACGGTGCTGCTGGCGCTGGCATTCAGCAGGTTGTAGTTGCGCGCGTCGTTGCCGCTGAGGGCGATGTTCGACACCGCCACCTGGCGGCCGACGCCGGCGCGCCCGTCGCCCACCAGGGCAGCGCTCTGCGTGAAGCCGACGTCGTCGCCGTTGATCAGCTGCAGCGAGTCGCCCAGCACCTGCACGCTGGTGTCGGCCAGGCCGTTGTAGACGCGGTTGCTGGCCGTGTAGATGGCCGTCACCGGCTTGGCGGTCACGTCGGCCGTGGTCACTGCGGTGTTGCTGACGAGCGAGTAGTTGGCCGCCGCATTGCCGGCGAGCGAGATGCCGGTCACGCTGACCGGCTTGGCCGTGCCGACGTTGCGCGCGTCGGGCCCGGTGTAGACAGGCGTTTGCGCCAGCACGAAGGTGACGTTGTCGCCGGCCACGATGTCGGCCAGCGAAGCCGTGACGCCGGCATTGACGTCGCCGTTGTAGACCTTGCTGTTGCCGGTGAAGGTCGGCGTGATGGCCTTGGCGCCGATGTTCACGGTGATGCCGCTGCCGACGATGTCGATGGCGTAGTTGCCGGCGTCGGTACCCGACAGCGTGAGGCCCGCCACCGTCACTGGCTTGTTGCTGCCAACGTTCTTGTTGGTGATGGTGCCGGTGCTGAGCCCGCCCACGGGCAGCGCCACGGCCACGTTGTCGCCAGTCACGAAGCCACTGGAGGTGACGTCCTGCGCCGTCACCGCCACCGTGGTGGTGCCGTCGTAAGGCCGGTTTACGGCCGTGATGCCGCTCAGCTGCACCGGCTTGGCGGTCACCGCGCCGGTGGTGCTGGCGGTGGTGTTGCCGACGGTGTAGTTGAAGGCGTCGGCGCCGGCCAGCGCAATGTTGGTCACGCTGATGGGCTTGTTGGTGCCGACGTTCTTGGCCGTGACGCCGGTGTACTGCGCGGTGGTGGTGGCGGTGAGCACGTCGCCACCCGCCAGGCCCGAGGCGCCGAAGTTCAGCGATACCGGAGCCGTGGTCAAACCGTCGTAGACCTTGCTCACGCCGCTGAAGGCCAGGTTCACCGGCTTGGGCGTGATGCTGGCGGACGTGGTGCCCAGGCCGGCATTCAGGAAGGTGTAGTTGCCGGCGTCGGCGCCTTGCAGCGCGTCGTAGGTGATGGCGATGGGCTTGTCGCTGCCCACGTTCTTGGCGCCAACGCCGGTGTAGTTGGCGTAGATGTTGTAGCCGTAGAAGGCCTGGATGTCGTTGCTGTAGAAGGTGACGGCATCGGTGGCGACGACGTCGTTCGACGTGGTCGTGGTGCGCGACGTGGTGTTGCCGTCGTAGACCTTGTCGGGGGCGGTGTAAGCCGCCGTCAGGTTCTTGCGCGTGATGTTGACGGTGACGCCGTTGCTGCTGTTGTTCAGCGTGTAGTTGCCGGCGTCGGTGCCGCTCAGCGACAGGCCGGGCACCGTCACCGCCTTGCCGGTGCCGACGTTCTTGTTGACCATCTGCCCGGTCACCGTGCCGCCGCCGGGCAGCGTGACGGCGACGTCGTCGTTGGTCACCACGTTGCCGGTGTCCACGGTAGCGCCGGCCACGTTGACCACCACGTCGCGGGTGCCGTCGTAGACACGGTTCACCGCCGTGATGCCGCTGACCGCCAGGGCCCGCGGGCTGATGGTGCCGGTGGTGGTGGCAGTGGCGTTCTGCAGCGTGTAGTTGGCGGCATCGTTGCCGCTGATCTCGATGCCGCTGGCAGTGATCGTCTTGCTGGTGACCACGCCGCTGTTGTTGTAGGCGACGTTCTTGTCCGCATAGCCGATGCTCGTCGTCGCGACGACGACGTTGTCGTTGCCCAGCCAGGTCTGCGCGATGTTGACGCTGGCGTTGGCGGTGCCGTCGTACAGGCGGTTGGTCTGCCCGGTGGGGCTGAGCTGGATGGTCAGCGGGCGCCGGGTGATGTTGACGCTGATGGCGCCCTGCTGTGCGGTGTAGTTGCCGGCATCGGGGCCGCGCAGGCCCAGGCCAGCCAAGGTCACGGCCTTGCCATCCTCGGCGTTCTTGTTGGCCACGCTGCCGGTCAGGCCGGTCAGCTTGGCCTCCACCAGGTCGTTGCCGATCAGGCCGCTGAGGAAGGCGCCCGTGGTGACCGGCGACACGCTGGTGCTGGCGTTGTAGACGCGGTTGGTGGCGGTGATGCCATTCACCGTCACGGCCTTGGGCGTGATGTCGACGAGCACGCTGCCGATGCCGGCCAGCGTGTAGTTGGCGGCGTCGGCGCCCGACAGACTGGCACCCAGCACCGTCACCGTCTTGCCCGTGCCGACGTTCTTGTCGACCACCGTGCCGCTGCTCACCGACGACAGGTCGACGGCGACGTTGTCGTTGCCGAGCACGCCGCTCAGCGCCGCCGCGGTGGCCGAGACGGCCACCGTGGTGGTGCCGTTGTAGGCGCGCGAGCTGGCGCTGAAGTTGCCGGCATTCAGCAGCGCCGGTGTGATGGCGGCCGTGGTGGTGACGGCCGTGGGCATGAGGTAGTTCGATGCCTTGCCCAGCGTGCCGTCGGCCCAGCCGTAGCTGCCCGCGATGTTGACCCGCTTGGCGGCGCCCGCGTTCTTGTCGGCGAACTGGATGTCGAAGCCGGCGCCCGGCTGGAAGACGAGGTCCTCGCCGGCCACCAGGTTGCCGGGCCGCGCATTGGCCACCAGCGTGGCCGCGGTGGTGGCGTCGTAGACCTTGTCCTGCACCAGGCCGGCCAGCGTGAGCTGGCGCTTGTTGATGGTGAGCGCGGCACTGCCGCTGACGCTGAGGTCGTAGCCGCTCTGCACCGAATACACGTTGGCGGCACCCAGGGCGTAGGTGCCGGCGTCGACGGCGGTGCCGGCCAGCAGCACGCGTTCGGGGTGCGCGAGGGCGGTGCCGCCGGCCAGCACCGTGGCACCGGCCAGCGAGGCCGTGCCGTCGTAGGTCTTGCTGACGTCGGCCAGCGCCACCGTGGCCGGTGTGAGCAGGGCGCGCAACAATGGCGCCGTCTGGCCTTCGTACTGGCGCCAGACGCTGGTGCTGCCGCCCGTGGTGGCAATGTCCCAGCCGGTGAAGTTGGCGGCCGCCTTCAGGTCGGCCAGCGTGCGGGCCGTGCCCATGGTGCTGGCGGCCTGGCCGCTGGTGTCGGTGGCCCAGTAGCTGGCGGTGGCGGTGGCGGCGCCACTGCGCTCGGCGACCAGACCACCGGCCACGCGGGTGCTGCCCCCCGTGGCGCTGACGGCGCCCGTGGCGTAGGTGCGCGCCAGGCTGCCGTTGGCATAGCCGACCAGCCCGCCCGCGCGCAGCCGGCCCACCGTGTGCGTGATGCCCACCGCGCCCGTGGCGTAGCTGTCGGCAATGGCCACGCTGGCGGCGCTGGAGCCACTCACATAGCCCACCAGCCCACCGGCGTAGACGTCGGTGGTGTTGCCCAGTGTCGCGCCGGCAGCCAGCGCCACCTTGCCGCTGGCAAAACTCCGGGTCAGCTGGCCCAGGCCGGCGCCACTGTTGGGGTTGGTGTACTGGCCGACCAGCCCGCCCAGGAAGTGGGCTGACGTGCCGCTGCCGCCGAAGACATCACCCGTGGCGGACGTGTCGCGCACTCCGCCATAGCCGTAGTAGTAGCCGAGCAAGCCGCCGGCATAGACGTCGCCGCGCACCACGCCCGAGGCGTGGCTGTTGCTGATGCCGGCGTCGGTGCTGGTGTAAGGGTTGTAGTAGTAGCCGACCAGGCCGCCGACGTAGGTTCTGCCGGTGACGTCGCCGCTGGCGCTGCTGCCGCTGATGCCGATGCCACTGGCACCGGAGTTGTAGGTCTGCCAGTCACCCACCAGGCCGCCTGTGTAGGTACCGCCGCTCACGTCGCCGCTGGCCTTGCTGTTGCTGATGACGGCGTTGGCGTAGTACAGGCTCGCCGACCCGACCAGCCCGCCGGCCGAGCCGGAGGTCGAACTGGCGCTCACCTGCCCGGTGGCCTCGCCCCGGCTGATGCCGGCGTAGTACAGCTGACCGATCAAGCCACCCACGATCTGCGTGCCGCTGACATTGCCGTGCGCCGAGACATTGCTCAGCCCCAGCTGGCTCTGGTAGTAGCCCACCAGCCCGCCGGTGTGGTAGCGGCCTGCCACGTTGCCGGTGGCGCTGCTGTCGGTGATGTTGTTGGTGGTGTTGCCGCTGAACAGGCCCACCAGACCACCCGTGTAATGGCCGCTGGAGTTGACGTTGATGCTGTCCTGCGCCGTGACGTTGCCGCTGGCGCTGCTGAGCGTGATGCTGCCCAGGCCCACCTCGCCGACCAGGCCACCCACGCGGGAACCGGGCGCGTCGCTGAACACACGCCCGCTGGCCACGCTGTTGCTGATGACCGCACCGACGCGGTTGCTGTAGAAATAGCCCACCAGGCCGCCCACGTAGGCCGCGGAGTCGCTGACCGCGCGGGCTTCACC
>JANNFE010000030.1:0-19526 GCA_031379415.1 Betaproteobacteria bacterium
GCCGCGCCCCAAGGAGCCCGCCATGACCCACGCACCCACCGAAGACCTGGCCGCCTGGATCGGCCGCAGCGAGACCGTGCACGACACCATCGGCGCCACGCCGGTGGTGGCCCTCACCGCCACGCTGGACCACCCCGCCGCACCGGTGTTCGCCGGCTCGATGCTGCCGCCGCTGTGGCACTGGCTGTACTTCCTGCCCATGCACCGGCAGAGCGAGCTCGGCGCCGACGGCCACGCGCAACGCGGCGGCTTCCTGCCCCCGGTGCCGCTGCCGCGGCGCATGTGGGCCGGCGGCCAGTTCGAGTTCCATGCGCCGGTGCGGGTGGGTGATGCCGTGGCGCGCAAGAGCACCATCGCCGATGTCACCAGCAAGGAAGGCCGCAGCGGCAAGCTCGTCTTCGTGAAGGTCAGGCATGAACTCTTCTGCAACGGCTCGGCCGCACCGGCGCTGACCGAGTTCCACGACATCGTCTACCGCGAAGCCAAGCAACCCACCGATGTCGAGCCACCGCCGCAACCCGCCGCCACCGGCGCGCCCTGGCAGCGCGAGATCGTGCCCGACGACGTGCTGCTCTTCCGCTACAGCGCGCTCACCTTCAACGGCTACCGCATTCACTACGACCGCAAGTACGTCACCGAAGTCGAGGGCTACCCCGGCCTCATCGTGCACGGCCCACTCATCGCCACGCAGCTGATGGACCTGCTGCGCCGCCATGCACCCGAGGCTGAGGTGGCCAGCTTCCGCTTCAAGGCCGTGCGGCCGACCTTCGACCTGCATGCCTTCAAGGTGAATGGTGTGCGCAACGGAAACGAAGTCAAGCTCTGGGCCCAGGACCACGAAGGCTGGCTGACCATGGACGCCGTGGCCACGCTGCGCTGAAAGGCTGAACACCATGCAACCGCTCAAGGGCCTCACCGTCGTCACGCTCGAACACGCCATCGCGGCGCCGTTCGCCACCCGCCAGCTCGCCGACCTGGGAGCACGCGTCATCAAGATCGAACGCCCCGGCGTCGGCGACTTCGCGCGCGGCTACGACCAGCGCGTGAAGGGCCTGGCCTCGCACTTCGTCTGGACCAACCGCAGCAAGGAAAGCCTGACGCTCGACGTCAAACACCCGAAGGCCGCCGAGTTGCTGACCCGCCTCATCGTCGAGAAGGCCGACTGCGTGGTGCAGAACCTGGCCCCCGGCGCCGCGGCGCGCCTGGGCGTGAGCCGTGCGGCGCTGAAGGAACGCCGGCCCGACCTCATCGTCTGCGACAGCGCGGGTTATGGTGATGATCCCGCCGCGCCCGGCCCCTTCCGCGACAAGAAGGCCTACGACCTGCTCATTCAAAGTGAGTCGGGCTTCGTCAGCATCACCGGCACGCCCGACGAACCCAGCAAGGCCGGCCTGTCCATCGCCGACATCGCCGCCGGCATGTACGCCTACACCAACATCCTGGCCGCGCTGCTGCAGCGGAACATCGACGGGAAGGGACGGCGTATCGACATCAGCATGCTCGAAGCCATGGGCGAGTGGATGGGCTACCCGCTCTACTACGCCTTCGAGGGTGCTCCGCCGCCGCCGCGGGCCGGCGCGGCGCACGCCACCATCTACCCCTACGGTCCCTTTCCCTGCGGCGACGGCAAGACCGTGATGCTGGGGTTGCAGAACGAACGTGAGTGGCAGAAGTTCTGCGCCCAGGTGCTGCTGCAGCCGGCACTGGCGCAGGACGAACGCTTCACCGGCAATGCCAGACGCGTGACGCACCGTGAGGCACTGCGAACACTCATCGTGCAGGCCTTTGCCGGCATGACCGCGCCACAGGTGGCGCAACGGTTGGAAGAGGCGCAGATCGCCAACGCCGAACTGCGTGACATGGCCGGCCTGTGGCAACACGAACAGCTGGCCGCGCGTGGCCGCTGGCGCGAGGTGGGCACCTCGGCCGGCCCGGTGTCGACGCTGCTGCCGCCAGGCAGCTGGGACGACGGTGACCCGCGTCTGGACGCCGTGCCTGCGCTGGGCCAGCACACCGACGCCATCCTGGCCGAACTGGGCTTGGATGCAGCCGACATCACTGCGCTGCGCGCGGCCGAGGCCATCTGACATGAGCCGGCTGGCCCGCACCTACCTCTTTGCACCGGGCAACCGCCCCGAGCGTTTCGCCAAGGCCCTGGCCAGTGGCGCCGACGCCGTGGTGGTCGACCTGGAAGATGCCGTCACGCCCGACGCCAAGAGCGACGCCCGCACGGCGGCCGCGCAATGGCTCACCACCATGCCGGCATCGATGCGCGCCCGCGTGCTGCTGCGCATCAACGACGAGAGCACGCCCTGGTTCGCGTCTGACGTGGCGATGCTCGCGGCCTGCGGCGCCAAGACCGTGATGCTGCCCAAGGCCGAGCGCGTGCAGACCCTGGCCGACCTGCGCGCCGCCTGCCCGGCCATCACGATCTTGCCGCTGGTCGAGTCGGCGCGGGGCATGCTGGGCGCCAAGGCCTTGGCCGGCGCACCGGGCGTGCAGCGGCTGGTCTTCGGCACCATCGACTACGCGCTGGATCTCGACCTCGGTGACGACCCGCTGGCGCTCGACGCCGGCCATGCCCACCTGGCGCTGGTCTCGCGTGCCATGGGCATTGCGTCGCCGGTGGCCGGCGTCACCACGGCGGTGGGCGACGAACCGCGCCTGCTGGCCGACCTGGCGCGCGCCCGCCTGCACGGCTACAGCGCCAAGCTCTGCATCCATCCGCTGCAGGTGGCCTCCATCCATGCGGCGCTGGCACCCACGCCCGCCGAAAGCGCCTGGGCCCAGCGCGTGCTGGACGCCGCTGCAGCCGCGCTGGCGGCCGGGCAGGGCGCGGTGCTGCTGGACGGCCGCATGATCGACAAACCGGTCATCGAACGCGCGCGCCGCCTCATCGAGCGCGCCGACTGAATTCATCACTTCTTCAAGGACCACACCATGGCCGCTTCCATCATCGACTCTTCCATCTTCCAGGGCATCTTCACCAGCGACGCCATGCGCGAGGTGTGGAGCGACGAGAACCGCACGCGCAAGTACATCGATGTCGAACGCGCGCTGGCCAAGGTCCAGGCGCGGCTGGGCCTGATCCCGCAGGAAGCGGCCGACGAAATCATCAGCCATTGCGAGCTGGACCAGATCGACATGGCGCGCTTGCGCCAGCAGACCGAGCGCATCGGCTACCCCATCCTGGGCGTGGTGACGCAGATCAACCAGCTCTGCCGCGACAAGCTGGGCGAGTTCGTGCACTGGGGCGCCACCACGCAGGACATCACCGACACCGCCACCGTGCTGCAGATCCGCGAGGCGCTGGTGCTGGTGGACGGCGAACTCGAAGCCATCGCCAACGCGCTGGCCAAGCTGGCCAAGGACCACCGCCTGACGCCGGTGATCGGCCGCAGCAACCTGCAGCAGGCCATCCCCGTGACCTTCGGCTACAAGATGGCGGGCATCCTGAGCGCCATCCTGCGCCACCGTGAGCGCATCGCCCAGCTGCGCGAACGTGTGCTGGTGGGTGAGTTCGCAGGTGCGGCCGGCACGTTGGCGAGCCTGGAGAAAGGCGCCATGGAAACCCAGGCCGGGCTGTGCGCCGAACTGGGCCTCAAGCAGCCCGTCATCGCCTGGCACACCATCCGCGACAACATCGCCGAGGTGGGCGCGGTGCTGGGCCTCATCGGCGGCACGCTGGGCAAGGTCAGCATGGACGTGAAGCTGATGATGCAGACCGAAGTGGCCGAGGTCTTCGAGCCCTACCACCACGGCCGCGGCAGCAGCAGCACGATGCCGCAGAAGCGCAACCCCATCGCCAGCTGCTACATCCACGCCGCCATCAGCGTGGTGCGCCAGCATGCCGCGGCGCTGATGGACGCCATGGTCGCCGACCACGAACGCAGCACCGGGCCGTGGGAGATCGAGTGGATCGTCATGCCCGAGGCCTTCTGTCTGATGGCCGGCGCGCTGAAGCAGACGCGCGCCGTGCTCGAAGGACTTGAGGTCGACGCCGCGGCCATGCGCCGCAACATCGACATGACACACGGCCTGGTGATGAGCGAGGCGGTGATGATGGGCTTGGGAACCTACATCGGCCGCGAATACGCACACGACCTGGTCTACGACATCTGCCGGGAATCGCTCAAGCAACAGAGGCCCCTGCTCGACCTGCTGTGCGAGAACGCGCAGATCATGAAGCACGTGAACCGCACGCAGCTGGCGGCGATGTGCGACCCGGCCAACTACCTGGGGCAGAGCGGGGTGATGGTCGATCGGGTGCTGGCGCAGATGCAGAGATGAGGCCGCGCTGAGGCCTCGTCAGGCGGGAAAGCTTCCGCTACATTCGCGCCACTTCCAACGAGGGGGCGCGCATGAACCTGTCGAAGCATTTCACGCTGGCGGAACTGAGCTTCTCGTCCACGGCCGCCAGCAAGGGCATCGCCAACGTACCCGACGCCGCTGCCACTGACGCGCTGAAGGCCTTGTGCACCGCGGTGCTCGACCCGGTGCGTGATGCGCTGGGCCGCCCCATCAAGGTCAACTCCGGCTTCCGCGGCCCGGTGCTGAACAAGCTGGTCGGTGGCGTGCCCGACAGCCAGCATGTGCTCGGCCAGGCGGTCGACATCCAGTGCCCGGGCGTCCCGGTGGTGGAGGTCTTCAAGACCATCGTGCGGCTGGGTCTGCCCTACGACCAGGTCATTTACGAGGCCAAGGACAGCAGCACGAAGTGGGTGCATGTCTCGCACAAGTCCGGCAATGCGCCCGGCGGCAACCGCGGCGAGATCCGCGTTGCCCAGTTCGGTGCCAACGGCAAGCCCACCGGCTACCCATTCGTCACTGCGGCGCAGGCACTGGCGATGAGCGAACCTGTCTCGCGCGCTCGCGGCGCGGCGGCTGAACCGCAGCACCTTGAGATGGCCGACGAGCCGCCGCAGGAGACGCCGAGCAAGAAGAAGGCAGCGGCCAAGAAGACAGCGGCCAAGAAGGCGCCAGCCAAGAAGGCGGCCGCCAAGCAGGCAGCTGTGAAGGCTGCCCCGGTCAGGAAGGTGGCGGCAAAGAAGGCGCCGGCCAAGAAGGCAGCGGCCCCGGCACGTCGCCGCGGCTGAGCGCCCCTGCCACCCAGGCCCGCCGGCCCGCCAGCGCTGCGCATGAAGGTCCTTGTCGTCGGCGCCACCGGCGCGCTCGGCCGGCCGGTGGTGCAGCTGCTGCGGGCGCAAGCTGTGCCGGTGCGCGCACTGTGCCGCCATCCTGAGCAGGCACAAGACCTTGCCGCGCTGGGCGCCGAAGCGGTGGCCGGTGACCTGGCCGACGCAGCGTCGCTGCAGCGCGCCTGCACTGGCGTCACCCGCGTGCTGGCCTGCGCCCACGGCATGCTGGGACGCGGGCGCCATCGCTCCGAGAGGGGCGACGATGCCGGCCATCGCGCGCTGATCGACGCCGCACGCGCCGCCGGCGTGCAGCGTTTTGCCGACACCTCGGTCTATGGCGCGGGGCCCGATCACCCGATCGACTTCTTCCGCAACCAACATGCCATCGAGCGGCGGCTGCTGGCCAGCGGCCTAGGCGCCGCGATCCTGCGTCCCACCGCCTTCATGGAGCACCACGTGCACCTGTTCAACGGCAAGGGCCTGCTGGACAAGGGCAAGCTCCAGCTCATCGGCCCCGGCACCAAGCCACGCAACTTCGTCTGCGCGCAGGACGTGGCGCGCTTCGCCCTGCGCGCGCTGCTGGAAGACCCGCCGCCCTTCCGTGCGCTGGACATCGGCGGGCCCGGGCACCACGTCAACACCGAGGTGGCGGCGCTCTACGCGCGGCTGCCCGGCAAGCCGCTGTGCGTGTCGCACCTGCCGGCCGGCGTGGCGGCCGTGCTGGCACGCTGGCTGCAGCCCTTGCATCCGGGCGTGGCGCGCATCCTGAAGCTGTCCAGCCTGGACGCCACCGCCATGCCGCAGCGCTTCGACGCCACCGTGGACGACGAGCGCGACCACGGCGTGCGCATGACGACGGTGCCTGCCTTCGTGCGCGAGCAGGTGGCGCGCGCCGGCATCACGGCCGTTTAAGCGTAGATGCCGAGTGCCTAGCGGCGGCGCAGCCCGTAGAGTGATGGTCCCATCTGCCGCATCACGCCTGCCATGACACTGAACCGCCGCACCGCCCTGGCCACCCCGCTGCTGACGCTGCCCCTGCTGGCCCGCGCCCAGGCCGCCTGGCCCACGCAGTCCATCCGTTTCGTCGTGCCCTTCGCACCCGGCGGCACGAGCGAGATTGTCGCGCGCACGGTGGCCAACGAGCTCACCAAGCAGCTCGGGCAGACCGTCTACGTCGACAACAAGGGCGGCGGCGCCGGCATCCCGGCCATGCAGGACGTGGCCAAGGCCAAGCCAGACGGCCACACCATCATCCTGGGCCACGTCGGCAGCCTGGCCGTCAACCCCTACATCTTTCCCAACCAGCCCTTCGACGTGAACAAGGACTTCATGCCCGTCACGCTGCTGGCCAAGGTGCCCAACCTCTTCGTGATCCACCCCGACGTGCCGGCAAACAACTTCAAGGAGTTCGTGGCCTACGTGAAGAAGAACCCCGGCAAGCTGAACTACGGCAGCGCCGGCAACGCCAGCGCCGGCCACCTGGCGATGGAGTACCTGAAGCTGGTGACGGGCATGTTCATCACGCACATCCCCTATCGCGGCACCGGCCCGCAGCTGACGGACTTGTTGGCCGGCCGCACGCAGGCCAGCAGTGCCGGGCTGCCGGCGCTGCTGTCGCACATCAAGAGCGGCAAGCTCAAGGCCATCGCCGTGGGCACGCCGCAGCGCCTGCCTGCACTGCCCGATGTGCCGACGGTGGCCGAGATGGGTTTCAAGGACTTCGAGACCTCGCAGTGGTACGGCATCCTGGCACCGGCCGGCACGCCCAGGGACGTGGTCAAGCGGCTGCAGGAAGAGAGCTTCAAGGCGCTGAAGAGCAACTCGGTGACCGAGCGTTTTGCCAGTGACAGCGCGGTGGGCGGCGGCGGCCCGCCGGAAGAGTTCGCGGCCTACATCGCGCAGCAGCAGAAGATCTGGAAGCAGATCGTTGGTCAGGCCGGCATCAAGGCAGATTGAGACGACCACCTCGGAGCGGCCTTCGGCCGCCGACCCTCAAGGGGCAACGCCAGCGGCCCGGCGGAGCCAGTTCCGCGGCGTTCGCTGGGTCAAATCCGTGAGAGCCTGCTGATATGGAACTGCGCCAGCTGCGCTACTTCGTGCGCGTGGCCGAGCTCGGCAGCATGGGCCGCGCAGCGGCCGACCTGGGTGTGGTGACGTCGGCGCTCAGCCAGCAGATCAGCCGGCTGGAAAGCGAACTGGCCACGCGGCTGCTGGTACGCAGTGCCACTGGCGTGCTGCCCACCGACGCCGGCCTGGCCTTCCTGCGCCAGGCCCAGCTGGCACTGCGCCATGCCGACGACGCCGTGCTCGCGGCGCAGCAGCAACGTTTGTCAGGGCACGTGAGCGTGGGCCTGGCGCCGACCACCGGCGCCGTGCTCGGCCTGCCGCTGATGCTGGCCCTGCGCGAGCGCTACCCGGGTGTGCGCCTGCACCTGGTGGAAAGCCTGTCGGGCCACTTGAGCGACATGCTCAACGCACGCCGGCTCGACCTGGCCGTGCTCTTCAAGACCGACGACGCGCGGCGTTGGAGCGTGATGCCGCTGCTGCAGGAGCGGCTCTTCGTCATCGGCGCGCCGAGCCTGGCCGGCCTGGTACCGGGCGGTCGCCTGCGGCTGAAGCGCCTGGGTGCGCTGCCGCTGGTCTTGCCCTCGGGCTCGCACGGTCTGCGCAGTACGCTGGACGCGGTTTTCGCCGCCGCGGGTGTGGTGCCTAACGTGGTGGCCGAGATCGACGGCCTGGCCATGCTGATGGACGCCGTGCGCGCGGGCATCGCGGCCACGGTGCAGCCCGGCGCGGCCATCTCGCGCCTGGAGCCGCGGCATGCTGCCGGCAGCCTGATCGTGCGCGAGATCGCCGACGCCGCGGCCAGCCGCCACAACCTGCTGGTCAGCGTGTCGGACGGCGAGCTCTCGCCCGCCGCGCTGGCCGCGCGCGTGACGCTGGCCGACGTGGCGCGCGAGCTCGTGCGCCAGGGCCGCTGGCCGGGCGCGCGTCTTCACGATGCGTGAAGGGCTCTTGAGCGAACAGGCTGCAAGCGCGGTGATGAACTCGGCAGTCGCGGCGTAGAGTCACTGGCACCACGCCAGCTCCGGCCGCGGCGTGCAAGGAGACCGCATGAACGAGATTCCGTCCGGTGCTCAACGGCGCCACTGGTTGCTGGCAGCCGTGGCGGTGGCAGCGAGTGCAGCCGCCGGCCGCGCTGCTGCACAGGCTTTTCCCGGCAAGACCATCAAGCTCATCGTCGGCTTCGCGCCAGGCGGCGCGGTGGACATCATCGCCCGCGCCGTGGCGCAGCAGCTGCAGGGCAGCCTGGGCCAGGCCGTGGTGGTGGAGAACCGCCCCGGCGCCGGCACCAACATCGCGATGCGCGCGCTCATCGACAGCCCGCCCGATGGCCACACGCTGATGCTGACGGCCAACTCCATCGCCGCCAACCCGTCGCTGTACCAGCCCGCGCCCTTCGACGCGGCGCGCGATATCACGCCCATCGCGCTGGTGGGGCGCGTGCCGGTGGTCATCGCGGCCAACGCGCAGAGCGGGCCCGAGAGCATGGCCAAGCTGATCTCTGCATCGAAGGCCGCGCCGAAGTCGGTGAGCTACGGCAGCCCCGGCAACGGCGCCACGCCGCACCTGGCGATGGAGCTGTTCGCGCGCGCCGCCGGCATCGAACTCAACCACGTGCCCTACAAGGGCGGCTCGCCGGCCATCAACGACGTCATCGCCGGCCATGTCCAGGCCGTGGCCGTGAACGCGCTGGAAGTGCAGCCGCACGTGAAGAGCGGCAAGCTGCGCGTGCTGACGGTGCTGAGCCCGCAGCGCACCGCCATCTTTCCCGACACCCCTTCCATTGCCGAGGCCGGCTTCCCCGGCTTCGAGGCCGCGGTCTGGTACGGCTTCATCGGCCCCGCCGGTTTGCCGGCGCCAGTGGTGGCGCAGCTGCACGCCGCCATCCAGAAGGCGATGGCCGTGCCCGAGGTGCGCGACCGGCTGGTCAATGCCGGCGGCGAGGTGCTGCCGGGCCCCACCGAGCGGCTGACCACGTTGATCGCCAGCGAGCAGGCGCGTTACGCGGTGCTGATCCGCGACGCGCGCATCAAGCCGGACTGAACATGAAGCTGCTCCGACGTTCACTCTTCGCGGCCCTGCTGGCCGCTGTGCTCGCAGGCTGCGCCGGTCCGGCCGCAGCGCCGGCCGTCGCCCCCGAGATTCGGCAGGCGCTGGCGCCCAGTGGCAAGCTGCGCGTCGCGGTGTACCCCGGCAGCCCGACGTCGATGGTGGGCGGACCGGGCCCGCAGGAGATGCGCGGGCTGTCCGTTGAACTCGGCCGCGAACTGGCCAGGCGCCTGGGCGTGCCGGCCGAAATCGTGGTCTACCCGCGGGTGGCCGAGATCGTGGCTGCGCTGAAGGCCGGCCAGGCCGACTTCACCATCACCAACGCCAGCCCGGCGCGTGCAAAGGAAGTGGACTTCGCGCCCACGCTGGTGTCGCTGGAGCTCGGCTACCTGGTCTTGCCCGGCTCGCCGGTGGCTGACATCGCCGCGGTGGACAAGCCCGGCGTGCGCATCGGCGTCACCCAGGGCAGCACGTCGCAGGGCGTGCTCACGCGCGATCTCAAGCAGGCGAGCGTATTGGCGGCGCCGACGCTGAAGGCCGCCGGCGAGATGCTGCAGGCGCGAGCGCTCGATGCCTTCGCCACCAACAAGGCCATCCTCTTCGAACTGGCCGACACGCTGCCCGGCGCACGTGTGCTGCCCGGGCGCTGGGGACTGGAGCACCTGGCCGTCGCCGTGCCGCAAGGGCGTGGTGCAGCGGCGGACTACCTGAAGCAGTTCTCCGCCGCCATGCGCAGCGAAGGCCTGGTGCAGCGTGCGGCGCAGAACGCCGGCCTGCGCGGGCTGGCCACGGACTGAGGCCATGGCTGCAGTGATGTGGGACGTGCTGGTCATCGGTGGCGGCAACGCCGCGTTGTGCGCGGCGCTGACGGCGCGCGAAGCCCTCGGCAACGGCGGCTCGGTGTTGCTGCTCGAATCAGCGCCGCAAGCCTGGCGCGGTGGCAACAGCATGCACACGCGCAACATCCGCTGCATGCACGACGCGCCGCAGGACGTGCTGACCGACGCCTACCCCGAAGAGGAGTTCTGGCAAGACCTGCTGAAGGTCACCGGCGGCAAGACCAACGAGCAGCTGGCGCGGCGCGTCATCCGTGACTCGCACCACTGCCGCGACTGGATGCGCCGCCACGGCGTGCACTTTCAGCCTTCGCTGTCGGGCACCTTGCACCTCAGCCGCACCAACGCCTTCTTCATGGGCGGTGGCAAGGCGCTGGTCAACGCCTACTACCGCAGCGCGCTGGCGCTGGGCGTGGCAGTGCGCTACGACACGACGGTGGAACGCATCGAACTGCAGGGCGGCCGCTTCGTCGCCGCGCACACGGCCACCGAGCGCATCGAAGCGCGCAGCTGCGTGGTGGCCAGCGGCGGCTTCGAGAGCAACCGCGCCTGGCTGCGCGAAGCCTGGGGCCAGAACGCGCGCGGCGAATGGCCGGCCGACCAGTTCGCGGTGCGCGGCACACGCTACAACCAGGGTGTGCTGCTGAAGGACCTGCTGGCCCAGGGCGCCGACCGCATCGGCGACGCCACGCAGGCGCACATGGTGGCCATCGACGCACGCGCGCCGCTCTACGACGGCGGCATCTGCACGCGCGTGGACGCCGTGTCGCTGGGCATCATGGTCAACCGCGAGGGCCGCCGCTTCTATGACGAGGGCGAGGACTTTTGGCCCAAGCGCTACGCCATCTGGGGCCGTCTGGTGGCGCAGCAGCCGGGGCAGGTGGGCCACTGCATCATCGACGCCAAGGCCGTGGGGCGCTTCATGCCGCCGGTGTTCCGCGGCGAGGTGGCGCAGACACTGCCCGAACTGGCGCAGCAGCTCGGCCTGCCCGAGGATGATTTCCTGCAGACCGTGCGCGACTACAACGCCGCCTGCCGCGTCGGCACTTTCGACCATGCCGTGCTCGACGACTGCGCGACCGTTGGGCTGCTGCCGGCGAAGACGCACTGGGCGCGGCCCATAGCCACGCCGCCCTTCTACGGCTACACGCTCAAGCCGGGCGTCACCTTCACCTACCTGGGCCTGCTGGTCGATCAGGCCGCCGCCGTGCACTTCGCAGGCCAGCCCAGCGCCAACCTGTTTGCAGCCGGTGAAGTGATGGCCGGCAATGTGCTGGGCCAGGGCTATACGGCCGGCGTGGGCATGACCATCGGCACCGTGTTCGGGCGCATCGCGGGCGCATCAGCCGCGGCCGCGGTGCAAGGAGATCAACGTGTCGCCGCGTGAACCACAACTGCCCATCGACGCGCTGATTGCCGAGGCCGAGGTCTCGCGCGTGCTGCAGATCTGCAATGCCTGCCGTTACTGCGAAGGTTTCTGCGCCGTCTTCCCGGCGATGACGCGGCGGCTGGAGTTCAGCCCCGCCGACGCGCATTACCTCGCCAACCTGTGCCACAACTGCGGCGCCTGCCTGCACGCCTGCCAGTACGCGCCGCCGCACGAATTCGCCGTCAACGTGCCGCAGGCCATGGCCGCGGTGCGCGCGCGCACCTATGCAGAACATGCCTGGCCGGCGCCACTTAAGCGGCTGTATGAACGCAACGGCCTCACGCTGGCCTTGGCACTGGCCTTCGGCCTGGCACTCTTCCTGGCGCTGGCTGCGGCGCGCCAGGGCAGCCTGTGGGGCGCGCCGGCTGGCAGTTTCTACAGCATCTTTCCGCATGGCTTGATGGTCGCGCTGTTCCTGCCCGTCTTCGCGTTTGCCGTGCTGGCGCTGGGCGTCGGCGTGGCGCGCTTCTGGCGTGACGCCGAACCCGGTGCCACCAGCGCACCCGCGTGGCGCGAGGCCGCGCAGAACGCGCTGACGCTGAAGTACCTGGACGGCGGTCACGGCCGCGGCTGCAACGAGGCCGACGACCGCTGGACCCTGGAACGCCGCGCCTGCCACCACGCCACCTTCTACGGCTTCATGCTGTGCTTTGCGGCCACCTCGGTGGCCACGCTCTACCACTACGCCTTCGGCTGGGTCGCACCCTATGGCTGGATCAGCCTGCCCAAACTGCTGGGCACCAGCGGCGGGGTGCTGCTAGCCCTGGGCACCATCGGCCTGCTGCGCCTGCGCTTGCTGCGCCACCCGCAACATGAAGCGGTGGCGCAGCGGCCCATGGACCTGGGCTTCACGGCGCTGCTGCTGCTCACCGCCGTCAGTGGCCTGGCGCTGGCCTTGGCCGCCGGCACCGCCGCGCTGCCGCTGCTGCTGTGCCTGCATCTGGGCGCCGTGATGGCGCTCTTCGCCACGCTGCCCTACGGCAAGTTCGCGCATGGCGTGTACCGCGGCGCGGCGCTGCTGAAGTGGGCCATCGAACGACGCCAACCAACCAAGCTGCGCCTGGGTTCTGAATGAGGAAGGAACACCTGCGATGAACATCCCCTCGATGCAGCCTCACTGCACGCCCGCCGAATGGCAGGCGCGTGTCGACCTGGCCGCGTGCTACCGCCTGGTCGACCTCTACGGCATGAGCGACATGATGGCCAACCATGTCAGCGCGCATGTGCCCGGCGAGCCCGGAGCCTTCCTCATCAACGCCTACGGCCTGATGTACGAAGAGATCACCGCCAGCAGCCTGATCAAGGTCAGCCTGGCGGGCGAGATCCTCGCCAAGCCCGACTTTGGCGCGCTGGACTACGGCATCAACCGCGCCGGCTACGTCATCCACAGCGCCATCCACGAAGCGCGGCCCGAGGTGGCCTGCGTCATCCACACGCACAGCTGGGCGTCGATGGCGGTGAGCGCGCTCGAATGCGGCCTGCTGCCACTCACCCAGACCGCCATGCGCTTCCTGAAGGTGCGCTATCACGACTACCAGGGCGTGGTGCTCGACGACGCCGAGAAGGCCTCGCTGCTGGCCGACCTGGGTGACGGTGAAGCGCTCATCCTGCGCAACCACGGCGCGCTGGTGGTGGGCCGCACCATCGGCGAGGCCTTCAACTGGATGCACCGGCTGGAGCTCAGCTGCCACTCGCAGCTGGCCGCCATGGCGTGCAACACGCCCTTCGTGAAGGTGGCGCAGCCGGTGCTGGAAGCGACCTGGAACAACTACCAGCGCGGCACGCGCCGCCCCTACGGACTGATGGAATGGCCGGCGCTGCTGCGCAAGCTGGACCGGCTGGACCCGAGCTACAAGACTTGAAGAGGAGACACGCATGAAGAGCAGTTTGATCGGGTGCGCGCTGGCCCTGGCGGCCGGCTTGGCCGGCGCGCAGACCGCGCCCTGGCCCAGCAAACCCGTGAAGGTGGTGGTGGCCTTCACAGCAGGCGGCACCACCGACATCCTGGCGCGCAGCGTCGGCCAGCAGCTGAGTGACAAGCTCAAGCAGAGCTTCATCATCGAGAACAAGCCCGGCGCCGGTGGCAATACCGGCACCGAGATGGTGGTGCGTGCGCCGGCCGACGGTTACACGCTCATCGTCAACAGCGTTGGCCCCATCGCCGTCAACCCCACGCTCTACCCCAAGCTGGCCTACAACCCGCTGAGCGATCTGGTGCCCATCGTGCAGATCGCCGACGTGCCCAACGTGCTGGTGGTGCATCCCTCGGTGCCGGCGAAGAACTTCGATGAGTTCGTGGCCCATGCCAAGGCCAACCCAGGCAAGCTGAACTGCTCGTCCACCGGCATCGGCACCAGTTCGCACCTGAGCTGCTTTATCCTGGCCAAGCGCGCCGGCTTCGACGCCGTGCACGTGCCCTACAAGGGCGCCGATGCGCTGCGCGACCTGATGGCCGGGCGCGTGCAGTTCATGTTTGCCACCATCCCTTCGGTCAAGCAGCACATCGACAGCGGCGCCTTGCGTGCCATCGCGGTGACCAGCGCCAAGCGTTCGCGTTCCATGCCCGACGTGCCCACCGTCGCCGAGCGCGGCTACCCCGGCTTCGAGGCCGGCTCGTGGTTCGGTTTCTTCGCGCCCAAGGGCACGTCGGCGGAGGTGGTGGCCACGCTGAACAAGGCCGTCAACGAGATCATCGCCGTGCCGGCGCTGGAAGCGCAGCTCATTCGCGAAGGTGCCGACCCGGTGGGTGGCACGCCGCAGCAGTTCGGCCAGTTCGTGCAGCGTGAATTCGAGAAGTGGCGCGCCGTGGTGCGCGAGTCGGGAGCCACGGCGGAATGAGCGAGGGGCCGCCGCGCGGGATGTTGAACGACGCGCTCCCGCGCGTCGTGCTGTCGGCGCGCATGCTGCGCGAGCTGGGCCCGGCCTTGGCAGGTTTGCAGGCGGAGTTTCTGGCGCTGCAGGACATTGCTGGCGATGATGCGGCCACGGTCCACGCCGCCTTCATCTCGCGCGACATCACCGGTCTGTCCACCAAGCACGTGGCGCAGGCCGAGTTGCTGGCCTGCTACCGCGTGCTGCGCCGTTCGCCGCAGCTGGCCTGGGTGCACACGCACTCGGCCGGCGCCGACCGGCCCATCTACCCGGAGCTGATGGCGCGCGGCGTGGCCGTCACCACGTCTTCGGGCGCGAATGCCGAGGTCGTGGCGCAGACGGCGCTGGGCGGCCTGCTGGCCTTGTCGCGCCGCTTCCCGCAGCTGATGGCCGCACAGGCGCAGCGCCGCTGGGCACCGCTGATGGCCGGGCCACTGCCGCCCGACCTGGCGGGCCAGACCGTGGTGCTCGTGGGCTGGGGGCCCATCGCGCGCAGGCTGCAGCCGGTGCTGAGCCTGCTCGGCCTGCAGGTGGTGGTGGTGCGGCGCAGCGCCGAGCCGGCAGCGCCGGATGTCGAGACGGTGTGCTTCACCGACTTGAAGGACGTGCTGCCGCGGGCGCACTGGCTGCTGCTGGCCTGCCCGCTGACGCCGCAGACGCGCGGGCTGATCGACGCCGATGCGCTGGGCCGCTTACCCGCTGGCGCGCACCTGATCAACGTGGCGCGTGGCGAGGTGATGGTGGAAGTGGCGCTGATCGACGCTCTGCGCAGCGGCCATCTCGCCGGTGCCTTTCTCGATGTCTTCGAGCACGAGCCGCTGAGCGCAGAATCGCCGCTCTGGGCGTTGCCCAACGTCATGGTGACACCCCATTCCGCCGGCCAGGCCGCGGGCAACGCCGCGCGCACTGGCCAGATCTTCGTCGCCAACCTGGGCCGCTGGATGCGCGGTGAAGCGCTGGTCTACCGCGCCGCTTGAAACCATCCCCACGAACACCATGACCCATCTGAATCGACGCTTGCTGCTGGCCAGCCTGGGCCTCAGTGCCTGGCCGCTGAGCTGGGCACAAAGCAGCAAGTCCGTGCGCCTGATCGTGCCCTTCACGCCGGGCGGCAGCACCGACATCCTGGCGCGCGCCATCGCCCCCAAGCTGGCCGCGGCGCTGGGCCAGAACGTCATCATCGACAACAAGCCCGGCGCTGGCGGCTCCCTCGGCGCGGGTGAAGCGGCCAAGGCCGAGCCCGACGGCAACACGCTGCTGATGGGCCACATCGGCACGCTGGCCGTGAACCCGGCGATGTACCCCAAGCTCAGCTACGACCCGCTGAAGAGCTTCGTGCCCGTGGCCTGGGTGGCGCGGGTGCCCAATGTGCTGGTGGTGCCGGCAGCGTCACCGGCGCGCAGCTTCAAGGAGTTCATCGAGTTGGCCCGCAGCAAGCCGGGCAAGCTGGCCTTCTCGTCGGGCGGCAACGGCAGCGCGGCGCACATCACCTTCGAGCTGCTCAAGCTGCGCGCCAAGATCTTCATGCTGCACATCCCTTACCGCGGCACGGCGCCATCGGTCACCGACCTCATCGCCGGCCAGGTGGACGCCACCTTCACGGGCGCGCCCGCGGTGCTGCCGCACGTGAAGAGCGGCCGCTTGCGCGCGCTGGCCGTGAGCAGCGCGCAGCGCATCGCGCCACTGCCCGACGTGCCCACGGTGGCCGAGGGCGGCTACGCCGGTTTCGATGCCGACCAGTGGTACGGCATCGTGGCGCCCGCCGGCACGTCGGCGGCGCGCGTGGCGCTGCTCAATGCCGAGATCAACAAGGCGCTGGCGCTGCCCGAGGTGGCGCAGCAGCTGGCCGTCGAAGGTGCCGTGCCCACGCCCAACACGCCCAAGGCCTTCGGCGATCTGATCGCACGCGAGCTGCCGCGCTGGGCCGAGGTGGTGAAGGCCGGCAACGTCAAGCCCGAGTGAGGTTCGCCATGAAAAGCATGCTGCTGAAGATGATGGGCGCCCTGTTCGTCGCCGCGGCCCTGGCCGGCCCGCTGCACGCGCAGAGCAGCTACCCCGACAAGCCCATCAGCCTGCTCGTGCCCTTCGCACCCGGCGGCATTGCCGACCTCACGGCACGCGCCGTGGCCGAGCACATGACCAAGGTGCTGGGCCAGGCCGTGGTGGTGGAGAACAAGCCCAGCGCCGGCAGCATCGTCGCCAGCCAGGCGGTGGCCACGGCCAGGCCCGACGGCTACACGCTGCTGCTGATGAGCAACGGCAACGCGGTGAGCGTGGGCCTGTTCAAGAAGCTGCCCTACGACACGGTGAAGGGCTTCGCGCCCATCACCACGCTGGGTTACTTCGACATCGGCGTCTTCGTCGCAGCGAACTCGCGCTTCGGCACGCTGCGCGACGTGCTGGCCTACGCCAAGGCCAACCCGGGCAAGCTGAACGTCGGCACCATCGCACCGGGCAGCACGCAGCACTTGAGCGCCAAGCTCTTCGAGACGGTGGCCGGCGTCGACATGCTGGTGGTGCCCTACAAGGGCAGCCCCGGTGTGCTGACGGCGCTGCGTGCCGGCGAGATCGACATCGCCTTCGAGATCGTCGGCCCCATGGTGCCGCAGGTCAGCGCCGGTGTGGTCAAGGCGCTGGCGGTGTCGTCCGACAAGCGCAACCCGGCGCTGCCCGAGGTGCCCACGGTGCAGCAGGCCGGGGTTGCCGGCTACAACGTGGCCTCGTGGAACGCGCTGGCCGCGCCAGCGGGCACCCCGCCCGAGGTGCTGGACAAGCTGGGCCGCGCCGCGCGCGAGGCCGTGGCTTCGGCCGCCGTACAGGACAAGCTGAGCAAGCTGGGCATGCGCCTGCAGGGCAGCACGCCGGCCGAACTGCAGAGCCTGCTGACGAGCGAGATCAAGCGCTGGGGCGACGTCATCCGCGCCGCGAAGATCGAACCCGAGTAGGCACAATCCGCTGCTTCTTCGGCGTCAGCGGGCGGTCGGCATGAGCGGTACGGTGAATCGGCGCGGCTTTGTCATGGGCGCCAGCGCGGCGCTGGCGGCCGCGCCGGCAGCGGCCGCTGGTGTGGCCACCACGCCGCTGGACGCCATGGACGTGGCCACGCTGCAGGCGGCCATGACCGGCGGCAAGCTGACATCGCAGGCGCTGGTGCGTCACTGTCTGAAGCGCATCAACGCCATCGACCGCCGCGGCCCCAGCTTGCGCGCGGTGCTTGAACTGAACCCCGATGCACTGGCCCAGGCCCGCAGCCTGGACGCCGAACGCCGCGCCGGCCGTGTGCGCGGCCCGCTGCACGGCGTGCCGGTGCTGCTGAAGGACAACATCGCCACCGCCGACAGGATGGCCACCACGGCGGGTTCACTGGCGCTGGCCGGTCTGCACGCCAAGGCCGATGCGCACATCGTGACGCGGCTGCGCGAGGCCGGTGCGGTGATCCTGGGCAAGACCAACCTGAGCGAATGGGCCAACATCCGCAGCAGCCGCAGCAGCAGCGGCTGGAGCAGCCGCGGCGGCCAGACGCGCAACCCGCATGTGCTGAACCGCAGCCCCAGCGGTTCCAGCTCGGGCAGTGGTGCGGCGGCTGCCGCCGGCCTGGCGCCGCTGACCGTGGGCACCGAGACCGACGGTTCCATCTGCTCGCCGGCCAATGCCAACGGCGTGGTCGGCTTCAAACCGACGGTGGGTTTGGTCAGCCGCAGCGGCATCATCCCCATCTCGGCCAGCCAGGACACGGCCGGCCCCATGGTGCGCCACGTGCGCGACGCCGCCTTGCTGCTGCAGGCGCTGGCCGGCGCCGACCCGCTGGACCCCGCTACGGCCGCCACCGCGGCCGCGCCCGCCATGCCGGCGGACTACGCCGCCGCGCTGCGCCCCGACGCGCTGCAGGGCGCGCGCATTGGCGTCATCCGCCATGCCGTGCCCACGCAGCCGGGCGTGGCGGCCTTGTTCGAAGAAGCGCTGGCGGTGCTGCGCGTCCAAGGCGCGGTGCTCATCGACAAGTTTGAGATCCCCAACCGCGACAAGCTGCGCGCGCCCGAGTTGGCGGTGCTGCTGCACGAGCTGAAAGACGGCCTGGCCAAATACCTGCGCGACTATCAGCCTGATGCGCCCGTGCAGAGCCTGGCCGATGTCATCGCCTGGAACAAGGCGCACGAGCCACAGGCCATGCCGATCTTCGCGCAGGAGCTCTTCGACACCGCCGAGGCCACCACCGGCCTGGACGCGCCGGCCTACGCCGAGGCGCTGGCCAACTGCCGGCGCTATGCGCGGGCCGAGGGTATCGACGCACTGTTCAAGGAACACCAGCTCGACGCCGTGGTCGGCCCCACCGGCAGCCTGGCCTGGCCCATCGACCACCTGCTGGGCGACCGCTCGGGTGGCGGCGGTTTCGGTTCGGTTTTTGCGGTGGCCGGCTATCCGCACCTGACGGTGCCCATGGGCGCCGTGGCCGGCCTGCCCACCGGGCTGTCCTTCGGCGGCCTGGCGTGGCAGGACGCCCGGGTGCTGGCCCTGGGCCACGCCTACGAGCAGGCCAGCCGCCGCCGCGTGACGCCGCGTTACCTGCGCGAAACCGGCATCAGCTGAAGCCCTTGAAAACCGACTGCACGCCCCGACTGTGTCCGCCTGACCTTCACTCCCCCTGAGCCGCGAAACGATGGAAACCACCCACGACAAGAAGACGATGGCCTTCCAGGCCGAGGTCAAGCAGATCCTGCACCTCGTCACCCACTCGCTCTACTCCAACAAGGAGATCTTCCTGCGCGAGCTGGTGTCCAACGCATCGGATGCCTGCGACAAGCTGCGCTTCGAGGCGCTGGACAAGGCCGAGTTGTACGAGGACGTGCCCAACCTGGAAATCCGCGTCTGGTTCGACGAGACCGCCAAGACCATCACCATCCGCGACAACGGCATCGGCATGAGCGCCGACGAGGCCGTGGCCCACCTGGGCACCATCGCCAAGAGCGGCACGCGCGAGTTCATGGCCAAGCTGGAAGGCGAACAGAAGAAGGACGCCAACCTCATCGGCCAGTTCGGCGTCGGCTTCTACAGCGGCTTCATCGTCGCCGACCGCATGACGGTGGAGACGCGCCGCGCCGGTGCCGCCGCTGGTGAAGGCGTGCGCTGGAGCAGCGAAGG
>JANNFE010000359.1:0-4216 GCA_031379415.1 Betaproteobacteria bacterium
CGGCAGGCGCTGGCTGCACTTCACGTCGAAGATGATGGTCGCACCCTGGTGGCGCTTGAGGATGTCGCGGGCGAAGAACATCACCTGGCGGTCGGGGTAGATGATGTTGCCGCCCTTCGTGACGACGCCCAGGCGGTCGCCGTCGCCGTCGAAGGCCAGGCCGAGTTCGGCGCCGGTGGCGTGCACGACCTTGATCAGGTCGGCCAGGTTCTCGGGCTTGCTCGGGTCGGGGTGGTGGTTGGGAAAGTCGCCATCCACTTGGCTGTACAGGTCGATGACCTCGCAGCCCAGGGCGCGCAGGATGGCCGGGGCCGTGGCGCCGGGGATGCCGTTGCCGCTGTCGACGACGATCTTCATCGGCCGCGACAGCTTCGCGTCACCGACGATGCGCGCGCTGTACTCGGCCACGATGTCCATCTTGGCGCTGCGCCCGCGCTTCGAGGTGTAGGTCTCGGTCTCGATGCGCTGGCGCAGCTTCTGGATGTCGTCGCCATAGATGGCGCGGCCGGCCATCACCATCTTGAAGCCGTTGTAGTCCTTGGGGTTGTGGCTGCCGGTGACCATGACACCGCTGTGGCAGCCGTGCTGGCCGCGCGTGGCCGCCACGTAGTACAGCATGGGCGTGGTCACGGCGCCGATGTCGACGACGTCCAGCCCCGTGCTCTTCAGGCCGCGGATGAGTGCCGTCGCCAAGCCAGGGCCCGACAGGCGCCCGTCGCGGCCCACCGCCACGGCCCTCTCGCCGGCCGCCAGGGCCTCGCTGCCGAAGGCGCGGCCCAGGTGTTCGGCGAAGGTCTCGTCGATGGATTTGCCGACCACGCCGCGGATGTCGTAGGCCTTGAAGATGCTGGGATCGATGTTCATGCACGCACAGAAGAAGTGACTCGCGGCATTGTAGGCAGCGCCTTCGCGCAAGCTGCCCGCGCCGGCGGCCGGCCATCCGGCGCGTGCACTCGCCGTTCGTCGGCAGGCGCTGGCAGCCCGCGCCTGGCTGCCTACACTGCGCGGCATGGTCATCGACCGCGCCCTTCTCGCAGCCTCGCGCCGTTCGTGGCTGAACATGTCCAGCGACCCCGTGGGCCCGGTCTGGATGCAGTGGCTGTGGACCGTGCTCTTCTGCGCCGCGCTGGCCGTGCCCTTCACGGTGATGGGCTTCTTCGCCTTCTCGCGCAACTCGCCAGGCGCCTGGCATGACCTGGCCGGCTGGGCCGCCCTGTACGGGCGCAACTTCATCGTCTGCATGACCATCGGCGCGCTCATCCACGGTGTGTTCGACCTGCTGTCCTGGTTGATGGGCGGCATGTCGCGCGTGCGGCGCTGGCCCGCCTGGAAGCGCACGCTGTACTTCAGCGGCGTGCCGCTGCTGTGCACCTTCATCGGCTGGCCCATCGGCGTGACGTTCGCCGGTGCATCGCTGCTGGACATGATGCGCGGCACACGCGGGCAGAACGGCATCGTCGCCAGCGTGCTGCTGGCACTGCTGATGGTCTTCCTGTTCCACCAGTTCTTCGCGATGAAGTCGCGCCAGATCGAGGCCGAGAAGCGCGCTGCCGAAGCGCAGCTGCGGCTGCTGCAGGGCCAGATCGAACCGCACTTCCTGTTCAACACGCTGGCCGGCGTGCTCTCGCTCATCGACCACGACCCGGCCAAGGCCAAGTTGATGCTGCACGACTTCACCGAGTACCTGCGCAGCACGCTGGCCACGCTGCGCAGTGGCGAAGTCCCGCTGGCCCAGGAGCTGGAACTGGCCGAGAACTACCTGCGCCTGCTGGGCTCGCGCATGGAAGACCGGCTGCGCTGGCAGATCGACGCCGATCACGCGGCGCGCCAGGTGCCGGTGCCGCCGCTGCTGCTGCAGCCGCTGGTTGAAAACGCCATCCATCACGGCCTGGAGCCGCAGGTGCAGGGCGGCAGCGTGATGGTGCGCGCCCACGTGCAGGGTGGCGAGCTGGTAATCGAGGTGCAGGACGACGGCCGCGGCCTGGCGGCTTGGCCGGCATCCCCACGCCCGGGCGCACGCAAGGGCCAGGGCCTGGCACTGGCCAATGTGCGCGGCCGGCTGCTGTCGCGCTACGGCACGCGGGCCAGCCTGGACCTGCAGGCCACGAACCCCGGCACGCGCGCCGTCATGCGCCTGCCGGTCGACCCCGACCCATCACTCCGCACCCCTGGAGTCACCCGATGAAAATGCTTCGCACCCTGGCCCTGCTGAGCGGCCTTGCACTCGCCGCTGCGGCGCAGGCGCAGCAGCCCGACACCGCCGCGCTGCTGGCCGCGCAGCGCCAGGCTATGCAGCCGTTGGCGCTGATGGACGGCGTCTGGCGCGGCACGGCGCGCGTGTACCAGGACGGCGGTCGCATCAAGGAACTGGTGCAGACCGAACGTGTCGGCAGCATGCTCGCCGGCACCCTCAAGGTCGTCGAAGGCCGCGGCTACGCGGCCGACGGGCAGCTCGAGTTCCATGCCTTCGGGGTGGTGTCGTTCGCACCCCGCACCGGCAAGTACAACTTCCACGCCAATGCCCAGGGTCAGTCCGCCAATTTCGACTTCGAAGCGCGGCCTGACGGCTTCGTCTGGTTCGTGCGCTATGGCGGCGTCACCATCCGCAACACCGCCGTCATCAAGGACGGCAACTGGACCGAGATCGGCGAGCGCCTGGTCGAGGGCCAGGCGCCGGTGAAGACGGTGGAGCTGAACCTGCGCCGCGTGGGCGACACCGCCTGGCCGGCGGCCGACGCGGTACCGTTGAAATGACCACGGCGCTCATCGCCGACGACGAGCCGCACCTGGCGCGCGCGCTGGCCGAGCATCTGGCGCGGCTGTGGCCCGAGCTGCAACTGTTGCCCGTGGCGCGCAACGGCCTGGAAGCGGCCGAGCGCATTGCCACGCTGCAGCCCGATCTCGCCTTCCTCGACATCCAGATGCCCGGCCTCACGGGCCTGGAGGTCGCGCAGGGCATCGAAGGGGCGACGCGCGTGGTCTTCGTCACCGCCTACGATGAATACGCCGTGCAGGCCTTCGAGAGCGAGGCCATCGACTACGTGCTGAAGCCGGTGAACGACGCGCGCCTGCAGCGCACCGTGGAGCGCGTGCGCCGCGCACTGGCGCAGCCGGCCGATCAGACGCGCCTGCTGGCCGCCCTGCAGCGGCTGCTGCCGGCCAGCGCGCCGGTGGAACGCCTGCGCTGGGTGCGTGCCAGCAGCGGCGAGCTCACGCACCAGGTGGCGGTGGACGACGTGCTCTTCTTCCGCGCCGACGACAAGTACACCTGCGTGCACACGGCCAGCGCCGAACACCTGATCCGCACGCCCATCGCCGAGCTGGCGGCGGCGCTGGACCCCGCCGTGTTCGTGCAGGTGCACCGCTCGACCATCGTCAACCTGGCCTTCCTGGCCGGCACGCGGCGCGACGAGGCCAGCCGCCTCTTCCTGCGCCTGCGCGGCCATGCCCAGGAGCTGCCGGTATCGCGCGCCTACGTGCATCTCTTCAAGGCCATGTAGTCGCCGCGACACATCAGGGCTTGCCTGCGTGGTGCCGCGCGCGCGGCGCTCCTACAGTGAACATGAGGGCCGCTTCCTGACGGCCCGCCAGGAGACCGCATGACACCCAGCACCCGCCCCGGCCGCCGCCAGGCCCTGCAGACCGCCGCCGCCATGACCGTGGGCGCCGCCGTCGGCACCGTCACCAGCGGCTGCGCCAGTACCACGAGCCCGGCCAGCGGCGTGAAGGCGCCCTTCACGGTAGCCGACACCTTCGTGCCCATCGTGGGCAGCGAGATGATGTTTCCGGTGCGCCGCATCTACTGCATCGGCCGCAACTACCGCGCGCATTCCATCGAGATGGGCTCCAACCCAGACCGCGAGCCGCCCTTCTTCTTCCAGAAGCCCACCGACGCCATCCAGAACGTGGCCATCGGCACCGTGGCCGACCACCCCTACCCCAGCCTGACCAAGAACTACCACTACGAGGTGGAACTGGTGGCTGCGCTGAACAAGGGTGGCCGCGACATCCCGGTTGAACGGGCGCTGGAGCATGTCTACGCCTACGCGCTGGGCCTGGACATGACGCGCCGCGACCTGCAGCGCGCCATGGGCGACGAGAAGAAGCCCTGGGAGATCGGCAAGAGCTTCGACCGCAGCGCACCCATCGGCCCCTTCCACCTGGCCAGCAGCATCGGCCACTTCAAGAAGGGCGGCATCTGGCTGAAGGTGAACGG
>JANNFE010000399.1:0-15491 GCA_031379415.1 Betaproteobacteria bacterium
GCAGGAGCTGCAGGACGGCTTCTACGTCAACCTCGGCATCGGCCTGCCCACGCTGGTGGCCAACTTCGTCAACCCCGACATCGAGGTCTGGCTGCAGAGTGAAAACGGCATGCTCGGCATCGGCCCCTTCCCGACCGAGGACGAGGTCGACGCCGACCTCATCAACGCCGGCAAACAGACCGTGACCACGCTGCCGGGCAGCAGCATCTTCGGCAGCCACGACAGCTTTGCCATGATCCGCGGCGGCAAAGTGAACTTGTCCATCCTCGGCGCCATGCAGGTCAGCGAGAAGGGTGACCTGGCGAACTGGATGATCCCCGGCAAGATGGTCAAGGGCATGGGCGGCGCCATGGACCTGGTGGCCGGCGTGAAGAGCGTGGTGGTGCTGATGGAGCACGTGGCGCGGCGCAAGGACGGCGGCTTCGACCTCAAGATCCTGCCCGCCTGCACGCTGCCGCTCACCGGCCTGGGCGTGGTCGACCGCATCATCACCGACCTGGCCGTGCTGGATGTCTGCCCGCATGGCCTGCGCATCGTGGAAATGGCGCCGGGCGTGACGCGCGACGAACTGCAGAGCAAGACCGGCGTCACCTTGCAGTGATCGTGGCCTGGCGCGCGGCGGCTGCAGCCCTGCTGCTGGCAGGCTGCGCGCAGCCCGCGCCTGCGCCGGTCGTTCCGCAACCTGAAGCCGCCACCGGCTGGGCGACCAAACCCGGCTGGCAGGCCAGCCGCCAGATGGTGGCTGCGGCGCATCCACTCGCCGCCGACGCCGGCCTGGCCATGCTGCGTGCCGGCGGCTCGGCGCTTGACGCCGCCATCGCGGCGCAGATGGTGCTGGCGCTGGTGGAGCCGCAGTCCAGCGGCATCGGCGGCGGCGCCTTCCTGATGCACAGCGACGGCCGCCAGGTCAGTGCCTGGGACGGCCGCGAGACCGCACCCGCCAGGGCCGACGAACGCCAGTTCCTCGGCCCCGACGGCCGCCCGGTACCCTTCGACAGCGCCACCGTCGGCGGCCGCGCCGTGGCCACGCCCGGGGTGCTGCGCATGCTGCAGGCGGCGCACCGTGAACACGGCCAGCTGCCCTGGGCGCGGCTGTTCCAGCCTGCCATCAACCTGGCCGACGACGGCTTCCGCATGGGTGCCCGCCTGCACGCGCTGCTGCAGGCCGACGCAGCACTGCGCAGCGACCCGCGCGCCGCCGCCTACTTCTACCGCGCCGACGGCACGCCGCACCCGGTGGGCCACCTGCTGCGCAACCCGGCCATGGCCACGCTGCTGCGCGCCGTGTCCCTGCAAGGCTCCGACGCGCTTTATCGCGGCCCGGCGGCGGCCGAGATGGTGCAGCGCGTGCGCAGCCACGCCGTGCCCGGCCGCCTGAGCGAAGCCGACCTGGCAGCCTACGCGCCGCGCCGCCGCGAGCCGCTGTGCACGCCCTGGCGCGAGCTGCGCGTCTGCGGCATGCCACCGCCGTCGTCGGGCCACCTGGCCATGATGCAGACGCTGGGCGTGCTGGACAGGCTGCCCGCCGCTGCCGCCAGCGCGCCGGCCGATGGCGTGCCCGGCGCGGCCTGGCTGCACGCCTACACCGAAGCTGCGCGCCTGGCCTTCGCCGACCGCGCCCAGCATGTGGCCGACCCCGACTTCACCGCCGCCCCCGGCAGCGGCTGGGCCAGCCTGCTGGACAGCAGCTACCTTGCGCAGCGCGCCGCGCTGGTGGGCGATAAGGCGATGGCGAATGCCGCCGCCGGCCAGCCGCCCGGCACCGCCACGGCCTGGGCCGCGATGCCCGAGCAGCCCGAGCAGGGCACCAGCCACATCAGCGTGATCGACGCCCAAGGCCGTGCGGTGGCACTCACCACCAGCATCGAAGCCGCCTTCGGCGCGCGCGTGATGGCCGACGGCGGCAGCGGCCAGCCCGGTGGCTACTTGCTCAACAACCAGATGACCGATTTCGCGCTGGCGCCCACCGACGCGACTGGCCGCCCGGTGGCCAACCGCATCCAGCCCGGCAAACGGCCGCGTTCGAGCATGAGCCCGACGCTCGTCTTCGACGCGAAGAGTGGCGAGTTGCTGGTGACGCTGGGATCGCCCGGCGGGGCCTTCATCATCCACTTTACGGCACGCACTTTGCTGGCCATGCAGGCCTGGGGCCTGGCCCCGCAGGCGGCCATTGCCGCGCCGAATTTCGGCACGCTGGGCGGGCCGCTGGTGTTGGAGGTGGGGCGCTTCCCGCCCGCGACGATCCAGGCGCTGCAGGCCCGCGGCCACCGTGTCAGCGAAGCTGCGCTGACCAGCGGCGTGCAGGCCGTCCGGCGCCAGGGTGGCGGGCTGCTGGCAGGAGCCGATCCGCGGCGGGAAGGCGTGGCGCGCGGGGACTGACCCCGTGCGCCTCATCACCTCGTCGGCGTGACTGACTTGAACGCGGCCGCAAGGTCCTGTTGGGTGATGCCTTGCGACTGCGCAAAAACGGCCAATCCACGCGCCACTTTCTGACGGTCGCCCGGCTTGACCCACTGCGCGAGCTTGCCGTTGTAGACCGGGCCCGGACCACATGAACCTTCACTGCAACTGGTGCTGATGGCCTTGGCTGCGTCTGCGAGTTGCTTCAGCCAACGTTCGATGCACTTCGCCTGGTTCGGTCCGGGTGGGCAGCGCGCGGGGGCGTCGCTGGCGGCCTGCGCGGGCGGCTCCGGCAGCGCGCCGGCGGCTCTCTTTGGCAGCGTCTGTGCGTAGGAGGTGGCGGCCGTGCTGATCACGAGCAGCGCAAGGGCACTCAAGATGCGGCGATGAGGCATGGGTGCTCTCCAGTGGATGCCTAGACAGGGGTGTCGGCCGAGGTGGCGTGGTGCCGGCGACAGGCGGCAGGAAGGTTCCGCTCGCGGACCACCAGGCGGAGCCAGGCTGCAGCCCGGCGCGCAGGCTGTTGACCGCAGCTTCCAGCGCCTGTTGCCGGGCCCCTGAAGGGCTGGACGCGCTCTGCGCGCTGGCGGCGTAAAGCCGATTGCGCAGCCGCAGCGGATGCTCCGGCGGCAGGGCAGCGGCCAGCGATGCTTGCGCCTGGGTGATCAGCGCGAGCGCGTGCGCCGTGCGGCCCTGGGCCAGGGCCACGAGGCCAGCCAGATCCTGCGCCTGGCCACGGTCCACGGGATGTCGCGGCGCCGCAGCGGCATGGCGCGACAACAAATCGGTGAGTGTGGCCTCGGCCGACGCCAGGTCGTCCAGACGCCATTGCGCCTCGGCCCGCTGCTGCTGCACGCGCAGCATCTCGGGTGCGTCGGCCGCGTAGCCCAGGCGCTCAAGGCCGGCCGACGCCTCGTCCAGAGCCGACAGCGCCCGGTCGGGTTGCCCGGCCAGGGCCAAGGCGCGCGCCTGCGCCTGGCGCGCCAACAGTTCGCTGCGCTTGTCGCCATGACCTTGGGCCATGCTCATGCCCTGTTCGGCTGCCGTCTGTGCCGCCTTGGCGTCACCCAGACCGTAGAAGGCGGCCGACAGCAGGCGCCATTGGTTGGCGCTCGATGCCCTCGGGTGTACGCGCCACCAGCGACTCCAGTTGCTGCCTTGCCGCCCGGTAATGCCCCAGGTCGATTGCGATCAACGCCTGCGTGCGCTCCAGCGTGATGCGTTCGGCGGCGCGGATGTGCCCACGCTCACCGGACAGCGCCGCGGCCCGGGTGATGGCGTCCGACGCCTCTTCGTGACGTGCCGCGTTGCGTGCCACCACGGCCAGGAATTGCCAGGCGGCGGCGGTGTTGGCGTCGGCCTCGCCGAAGGACGCGGCCGACTCCGTCACCGCCAGCCGGCCGTGGCTCAAAGCGGCGTCCGTGCGGCCCGCTGCCGCGTGCAGGTTGCGCAGCGTGGAGTGGGCATGCGTGCGAGCTTTGCCGCAGGCCACATCCGGTGCAGAGCAGGCCGCCAGCGACTGTTCGGCCAGCGCTTGCGCGGCTGCCCGGTCCCGCCGCATCAGGATCTGCGCCAACCAGACACGCGCAATGTTCAGTCCTGCGTGGCCGTCCGCCACACGGGGTTCGAGCAGCGCAACGGCCTCACGCAACAGGCCGGCGGCCACGTCGTCCTGGCCCAGACGGAGCTGGATGCGGCCGAGTTCACCGAGGATCTCGCCGCGTGTCACGGGTTCCCGCCCGAACTCCTGACGCGCGCGGTCCACCGCTGCCGCGACGATCTGGCGACCGGTGACCTCGGCGCCCGTGGCGCCGTCCACCGGCTCGACGTCGCTCATCATCTGGAACAGAAAGCCGCGCACGGCATTCGCCCGCAGTTCCTGGGCCAGCGTGGCTTGGCGGCCTTGCCAGGCCAGGCCGGCGGTGAGCATGAGCAAGGCAGCGGCTGCGCCCCCGAGCACCGCGGCCATGCGATGCCGCCGCACCAGCAGCAGCACGCGCCGCCAAGCCGGCACCCGCCGCGCCAGGATGGGCTCGTCGGCGAGCAGCCGCCGCAGGTCTTCGCCGAAACGCTCGGCCGAGGCGTAACGTTCCGCGGGCGCCTTGCGCAGCGCCTTCAGCAGCACGGTGTCGATGTCGGTGCCCCCCCAGCGTGTCGTGCAGGAAGGCCTTGGCGCGCTGCCAGTGCCGCTTCACCGTGGGTTCCGAGATCTGCATGGCCAGCGCGATATCGCTCACTTCCATGCCCATCACGGCGCGCATCTCGGCCACGCGAGCAGGCGTTGATCGAGCTGGCCCAGCCGTTCCAGCGCCTGGTTCAGCGCCAGCAGCTGTTCGGGCGTGCCGCTGCGGTCGGCCACGTCTTCGCCCAGCGTCAGTGGCAGCAGTTCGGCGTGGCGCTTCTGGGCCAGGCGCTCTCGCGCCATGTCGACCAGCAGCGAGCGCATGGCGCGGCTGGCGCAACCCAGGAATTCTTCGCGCGAGCCGAAGCGCAGGTCGCTGCGGCCCTGCAGGCCCAGGTAGAGCTCGTGGGCCAGCGTGATGGTGGAGATGGGCGCCTGCTCGCGCGCCAGCCTGGCGTGGGCCAGGCGCAGCAGGGCGCGGTAGTTGTCATCGAACGCGCTGCCGATGGTCTGCTCGTTCAAGGCGCCCTCCTGCGCTGCGAGCAAGCATAGGAGAAGCCGCATTGAGAAGCCGGTTCTGCTGCTGGCTCGTCATGCATCGGTGGGATGCGGCGGGTGATCCGCGGCCGTGTTGGTTTGCGCTGTAACCCATAAGGCGCTGGCATCGGCGCCGGTTGCCCCCTTCAGTCACCCGTCACTTTCCGCAAGCCCTCGGAGAGCCCCACGAACCTGTTCACCCTTTGCATCGCTGCCGCACTGGCCACGGCCGGCTGCGCCACCAGCAGCAGCGTGCGCCCCGGCACCGGCGGTTCCACCATCGAGATCCGCGGCAAGACCTACGACGAGGTCTGGAAGGCCGTGGTGCGCGTCTCGGGAACCACACTGACCATCACCGAGAGCGACCGCCACAGCGGCACGCTGCGCGCCTAGAAGGCCGCCGGCATGGCCACCTGGGGCGAGGTGGTGGGCGTCTTCGTGCGCCCGCTGACGCCCACCGCGTCCACCTACACCGTGGAAGTGCAAAGCCGCAAGCGTTCGGTGATGCAGATCACCGGCCAGGACTGGGCGCCGACGCTGATCGCCGGCATCAAGGCCGAGCTCGACCAGTGAACCCGCCAGCCCACCCGGAGGACCTCATGAAGACCCCTGCATGGCGCATCGTGCTCTGGCCCATCGCGCTGCTCGCCGGTGGCGCCGCCAGCGCCGACACCACCACATGGACCGCCGCCAGCGGCCAGCGCCCCGACGCCAGCGGCGCCTTCACGCGTGTCGCCAACGGCAGTGCGAACGACGGCTACACCGCTGCGGGCGCATGGCAGCTCAACTCCGGCGCCCATGCGGAATACATGCACTACATCGCCAGCGGGGCGCAGCTCGCGATGCCCGACCAACGGGTGCTGGAGTTCAGCACCCGCTACCTGGAAGGAAGCAGTGCGTCAACTCTGCGTTCGCCCTTGATGGTGTCAGCCAACTTCGACGGCGGTGCTGGCGCCGCCGTGCCCAGCCCGCCCGCGCCGGCACCACCTTCGAAAGGACCTTCTCATGAATGCGCATCAGCTCATCCGGGCCCTGGCCCTTGCGGCCGGGCGCTTCGAGTCCGCCGGCACCGGCGACACCCAGCCCGAGGATCTGGTCGGCAGCTGGTGCCAGGCTCGCTCGACCAGCGGCCTGGCGCGCGGCGGCAGCTTCCGTGGTGCCCGCTTCACGCTTTTTCGCGATGGCCGCTACCGCTTCGAGATGGAGCGCTCGGTGTCGGCCTGCAGCAGCCACGCGGTGCTGCTGTCCAGCAGCGACGGCAGCGACAGTGGCCGCTGGTCGGTGGCCGGCCCCGTTCTGACGGCCGTGTCCGACAGCCTGGGCCTGCGGCGGTTCGCGCTGAGCCGGCGCAACTGCGCCGCCGGCGAGCCGATGCTGTGCCTGGACGGCGAGTGTTTCGTCGGCGAACAGGTGAGGGCGCCATGGTGAGCCGCCGCAGCCCCCGCATCAGCAATGCCTCGACCTGGCGATCCCCCTGCACCCATCAACGGAGAACGACCATGCTCAGCTCGAAACACCGCCTTTCCCTGCGCAAGCCCTCGTGGGCAGCGCTGGCGCTCGGCCTTGTCACCCGCATCAGTGCCTGGGCATCGCCCGTGCTCATCATCCGCAGCAGCGACAACGCCGACGACGACCCCACCACGCAGGCGGTGGCCAACCTCAGCGCGCTGCAGGTGACGGCGGGCAACACCGTCACCGTGGCCGTCGACCTGCCGGCATCGCTGGCCGGCTACAGCCAGGTCTGCGACCTGGGCTTCCGCCTGCGGCTGGATGACGACGACCGCGCCGACCACGTCAGCTACCTGCAGCAGGGCGGCCGCCTGGCGGTGTTCGGCGACAACGAGTTCGTCTTCGGCAACCGCAACCGCAACGGCGACATCCGGCAGCTCATCGCCGACGCGGGCGGTGGCACGGTGCACGCCCAGAACGTGAACGGCGACTCGACGCAGACCGCGCGTGCGCCATTCAATCTGTCGGGCGCTGTCGCCAGCGTGAACCTGCTCGCGCCGGGGATGTTCGACGCCCAGGGCAACGGCAGCTGGGTCATGGCGCTGGCCGACGACAGCGGAGGCAGCGGCCTCTTCTTCGATGGGGGTGAGCTCGTGAACGCTGGCGCCGGCACGCTGCTGTCGGTGCTGGACGTCGACATCCTGGGCAACTTCGCCGGGCAGTTCGGCGGTGCCGGGGGTGCGCTGGCGCGCAACATGGTGGACGTGCTGACGAACGGCGGCACCGTGCAGGTACCCGAGCCCCCGGTCGGCGCGCTGGTGGTGCTGGCGCTGCTGGCCGCCGGGCTGGCCAGGCGCAGCCGGCCCGCGGCCCCGCGCCTGGCGGCGGCCTGCGCCTGAGCTGGCGTGCCTTCGCAGCACAACCGACGGCCGCTACACCTGCGCGGCAGAGAGTTCGATGTCGGCCCACGCCCCCGGGCATGTACGGGGGCACGACCAGCAACAGCAGTGACGCCGGCCGGCGGTGTCATCACCGCCGATTCGCCCACGCGCGGCACGCAGCGCTTCCGCCTGGGCGAGCACAAGCTGCGCAACGGTGACCCCATGCTGTGCCCGAACGACGACTGCTTCGTCACCCAGGTGCAGCGGCCTTCCTGGTAAGGCGCAGGTGCTCATCGGGGCCACGCTTTCGAGCCCGGCTTCCACACGGACGGCGACAAGTTGCACCTCGACGGCCGGCGCTAGACTGGCGCTGAAGGAGCGCTGCATGACACCGTTCGTCCGCGAGACCGGCGCTGGCCCCAGCGTCATCTGCCTGCACGCCAACGCCAGCAGCTCGGCGCAGTGGCGCGGTCTGTCCGAGCTGCTGGCGCCGCGCTTCCGCGTGCTGGCGCCCGACGGCCTGGGCGCCGGCCGCAGCCCGGCTTGGCCGGGGCCGGGCGAGATGCGGCTGGCTGACGAAGTGGCCTTCCTGGAACCCGTGCTGGCCGCTGCCGGCGAACGCTTCCACCTCGTCGGCCATTCCTACGGCGGTGGCGTGGCCACGAAGATCGCGCTGGCGATGCCGCAGCGCGTGGCGTCACTGGTGCTGTTCGAGCCGACGCTGTTTGCGCTGCTGCGTCAGGAGCAAGCCGACCACCCGGCAGCTGCCGGCATCGACGAAGCCGCGCACCGCGCCGCCGACGCGGTGGACCGCGGTGACCTCGACGGCGCGGCGCAGGTCTTCATCGACTTCTGGATGGGCGCCGGCAGCTGGGCCGCCACACCCGCCGCGCGGCGCGCGCCGGTGGCGGCTTCGATGGCGCCGGTGCGGCGCTGGTTGCGGGCGATATTTGCCGAGACCTTCACGCGTGACGACATCGCTGGCTGGCGCATGCCGGTGCTGCTCCTGCATGGCGAAGACTCGCCACCGCCGGGCCGGGCCGTCACGGAGCTGCTGGCGGCCACGCTGCCGCAGGCACAGGCGGTACGGCTGCAAGGCGTGGGCCACATGGGGCCGGTGACGCACCCCGAAGCGGTGAATGCACAGATCGCAGCCTTCCTGGCGGCGCAGCCGCGATGAGCTTCAGCCCACCAGGATGTACAGCGTGCTCTTCGGCGCCGCGCCCTCGGCACCGTTGTCACAGCGCAGCAGCATCTGCTTGGTCACCGGATGCTGGATACCGGCCCTGAAGGTGCTGATCGCCACGCTCTCCAGGCTGTCAAAGCTGTCTTGCAGGTAGTTCGCGGGCTCTTCGTAGATCGGGATCATCAATTGGAAGTCGGGCCTGCTGCGCTGATGCCCCGCCAGCCGGTCCTGCAGGTTGCCGGTGATGCCGATGTAGAACTTGGTGTAGCCGTCCTTGTTCGCGAAGCTGTTCAGCACCGTGCGCAGATGGCCGATGACGGCCTTGCGGTCGACCACGCTGCGCGTGAGCATGAAGCGGTTGTTCGCGGGTTCGATGAGTCGGAGTGCCATGCCGGCATTCTGGGCGGTGGCTCGCGGCGACGGCATCCCCACGATGACGGGAGATGTGTCGAGTCGTTCAGCGCTTCAAGGCCTGCGCCATCTCAGTCACCAGTTCCGGCCCGCGGTAGATGAGCCCGGTGTAGATCTGCACCAGGTCAGCCCCGGCGTCGATCTTGGCGCGTGCGTCGGCGCCGCTCATCACGCCGCCCACGCCGATGATCGGGTAGTCGGCACCGAGCGCATGGCGCAGCTGGCGGATGACGCGGTTGCTGGCCTCGAACACCGGCCGCCCGCTCAGTCCACCCACTTCACGCGCATGCGGCAGGCCCTGCACGGCGTCGCGTGCCACCGTGGTGTTGGTGGCGATGACGCCGTCGATGCCGTTCTTGCGCAGCGAGGCCGCGATCACCTCCACCTGCGAGGGGTCGAGGTCGGGTGCGATCTTCACGAACAAGGGCACGCGCGGGCCCAGCACGCGCATCAGCGAGGCCCGGCGCGCCTGCAGCGCCGAGAGCAACACGTCCAGCGCCGCGTCGCTCTGCAGTTCGCGCAGGTTGCGCGTGTTCGGGCTGCTGATGTTGATGGCAACGTAGTCGGCGTGCAGGTAGACGCCGTCCAGGCAGGCCAGGTAATCGTCGACCGCGCGTTCGATGGGCGTGGCGGCGTTCTTGCCGATGTTCAGGCCCAGGATGCCACCGCCCTGGCGGAAGCTCTTCGCGCGCTTGACGTTGGCGACGAAGGCTTCCAGCCCGTCGTTGTTGAAGCCCATGCGGTTGATCAGCGCCTGTTTGGCCGGCAGGCGGAACAAACGCGGCTTGGCGTTGCCAGGCTGCGCCTGGGGCGTGACCGTGCCCACCTCGATGTGGCCGAAGCCCATCGCCCCCAGGCCGTCGATGCAGCGGCCGTTCTTGTCCAGCCCGGCAGCCAGGCCCACGCGGTTGGGGAACTTCAGCCCGGCCAAGGTGACCGCGTCTTGCACGCGCGGCTGCTCCCAGAAGCAGCGTGCCGGGGTGTTCTGCAGCCGCGCCAGGCTTTGCAGCGCCAGGTCGTGGGCGTGTTCAGGGTCCAGGCCGAAGAGGAAGGGGCGGGTGAGGCTGTAGGGAACGAGCGGCATGGGAAGCGATTGTCTCAGGCGGCGTTTGATAATCCGCCGCATGACGCAAGATGAACTGAAAGCGCTGGTTGCGCAGGCCGCGCTGGCGCAGGTGGTGCCCGGTGAGCTGGTGGGCGTGGGCACGGGCAGCACCGTCAACCACTTCATCGACGCGCTGGCCACGATGAAGAGCCGCGTGGCGGGGGCGGTGTCGAGTTCGGTGAAGAGCACACAAAGGCTGCAGGCCCACGGCATCCGCGTCTTTGAGGCCAGCGAGGTGCAGCGCCTGCCGGTCTACGTGGATGGTGCCGACGAGATCGACCATCACGGTTTCATGATCAAGGGCGGCGGCGCCGCGCTGACGCGCGAGAAGATCGTGGCCGACTTGGCCGAGCGCTTTGTCTGCATCGCAGACGAGAGCAAGCGCGTGCCGGTGCTGGGCGCCTTCCCGCTGCCGGTGGAGGTCATCGCCATGGCCTCGGCGCAGCTGGTGCGGCGCTTTGCGGCCATCGGCGGGCAGGCGGCTTTGCGGCCTGGCGTCATCACCGACAACGGCCACCCGCTGCTGGACGTGCATGGCCTGCACATCGCCGACCCGCTGGCGCTGGAGACCGAGATCAACCAGTGGCCAGGGGTCGTGACGGTGGGTCTGTTCGCGCGTCACCGCGCCAGCATCTGCCTGCTGGGCACGGCTGCCGGCGTGCAGACGCTGGTGTTCTAATCGCGGGCGGAATCTCTCTCCCACATCCAAGGACCGGCTTTGGCAAAACCCAACTATTCGTTCGAGAAGCGCCAACGCGAGCTGGCCAAGAAGAAGAAGAAGGAAGAGAAGGAAAAGGAGAAGGCTGCGCGCAAGGCGGCGGGGCTGCCGCCGATTGCCGACGAGCCGGACGAAGCCGACCCGCCCGCAGAGCCGGGTCAGGGCGCGGGCTGAAGTTTCCCGCTGCGCGCCGCACGCACCAGCCAGCGGCCGGGGTCGACGGCGTCGGCCAAGTCCTGCTCCAGCGGCCATGGCGCGCCGGTCGCCTGCGCCGCGACCAGGCGACCCAGCAGCGGCGCCAATGTCAGGCCCCGCGCGCCCAGCGCCGTCAACACGAAAAGGCCGCGTTCGCGCGGCAGCAGACGCGCCTGATCCAGACGTTGTTCCTTGGGCATGACAGACAGCGGCAAGGCACCGGCAATGGGCAGCCGGTCGTCGCTGTGCAGTCGCCAGCCGGTGCGGCCCTGCCATGACGCCGGGTCTGGCGGCGCCCGCAGGCCGGTGAGTCGATGCAAGCGCTGCAGGTTGTGGTGATGATCGGCAGCGCGCACGGCCTCGTCACCCGGTACACCGTCTTCGCGCGTCGCCCCGCACAGCAGGCCGCCGGGCAAGGGCAGGGCGTAACCATCGCCGGCCACCGCCATCTTCAGCGGGTGCGAACCTGACCAGAACGTGACCTGGCCGCGCGTGTGGCGCAGCGGCCAGCGGGCGTGGCCCGGCAGCAGCGGCAGCGCGCCCGCAGCATGGGCCAGCACGACGATCGGCGCGCGGGCGATGGCATGGCCGTGGGCGTCGTGCAGACACCAGTCATGGCCATCGAACTGCAGGGCTGCGGCCTGCGTGCTGCCCATGAAGTCGATGCCGGGTTCCGCCAGCGCCTGCCGCACCCATGCGGCCGGCGCCAGCCAGCCACCCGCCGGGTAGAACCAGGCCGGCGCCGCCAGCGGCACGCCCGCCAGGGCGCTGGCTTGCGCGGCGTCCAGCGCCTGCACATAGTCGGCCGGCAGGCCCTGGCGCTGCAGCAGCGCCTGCATCGCGGCCAGACCTTCTTGCGCATCGTTGATGCGCAGCAGGCCGTGCGCGACGCCTGGCCCGTAGGCATGGCGCGCGTGCAGCGCGGCAGCGCGGAACAGGCGCGCATAGTGCCCGTCGTCGGCATTCACCGTGCCATGAAAGAGGCCGGCCGGGTTGCCCGAGGCCGCACTCGCAGGCGCGGCGTGGCGCTCGATGACGGTGACCCGCAGGCCGGCCCGCGCCAGCGCCAACGCCGCTGCGGCGCCGGCGAGGCCAGCACCCACCACGACGGCAGTGCGCGCATCGGGCCGCGCGGCGTCGGGCAGCCGGTGCGGCGTGTGACGCGGGGCCCAGCGCGCGACCGTGATCTCGCGCTTGCCACCGATGCCGTGGGCCCGCTCGACCGCGAAGCCCGCCGTCACGAGCCCGGCGCGCAGTTCGCGCGCCACGCTCCAGGTGGCCAGCGTGGCACCCGGCGCGGCCAGCCGTCCCAGCGCCTTGAGCACGCGCGGCTGCCACATCGCCGGGTTGCGCACGGGCGCGAAGCCGTCCAGGAAAAAGGCGTCGGCCGGCGCGCGCAGCGCGGGCAGCAGCGCGGCCACGTCGCCCAGCGCCAGCAGTAGCTGCACGCGGCCGCCTTCGAAGTCCAGCACGTGCAGATTCGGCGTTAGTGGCGGCCACACGTTCACCAGGGCTTGCGCGAGTTCCGGCAGCGCCGACCCTTCATGCGCGCGACGCAGGTCGGTCAAGGTCGGCGGGTGGCGCTCGATCGACACGAAGCACAGCGTCTGGCAGCGCGCGGCATCGTTGCGCCAGGCGTCCCAGGTGGCGAGGAAGTTGTTGCCCAGGCCGAAGCCGGTCTCGACGATGACGAAGCGGCGCCGCCCGTGCCAGCGCTCTGGCAAGCCGTTGCCTTGCAGGAAGACATGCCGCGCCTGGGCGAGCGCGCCGATGCGCGGGTGGTAGAGGTCGTCGAACAGCGGTGCCCGCGGCACGTCGCCGGGCGCGCTGCCGAACTCGATGCGCGCCGGCTCGACAGGCTGGGTCTTCAACGGCGGCCAGCCAGCCAGTCGAGCAGGGCTTGCCGCACGGGCGTCAGGCCGCGATAGGCCAACACCGCAGGGCTCATGCTGGCGATGGCGCCGTGCAGTGCCGCGGCGCGCGCCGGTGTGGCCGTGATGTCGGCCAGCGGTTGCACGTCGACGTGGATGGTGAACACGGCCTGTGCGCGCGTGGGGAGCGGGATGAAGGTCTGGTGCTCGCTGCGCCACCAGGCGGCATGCGCGGGCGTCTGCAACCAGCGCTGCGGGTCCACGTGCGCCGGATGCGCGTGCAGGCGCGGGTGGTCGGTGATGGTCCAGACGAAGCGCTCCCAGCGCTCTTCGCTCGTCACCAGCTTCAGCAGCCCGGCCGTGGCCTTCAGCAGCAAGGCGTTGTCGGCCACCGGGCCGTGCACCTCGGTGAAGTGGCGGCCGAACTTGCTCTCGGGCGCCCAGTGGCTGGGCAGCGTGACGGCCAGCCAGGGGATGGTGCCCGACGCGCCGTCGACGATCGCGAAGTCTTCGGCGAAGGTCAGGCTGGCCAGACCGGCCAGTCGCCATTCACGCGGCAAAACCTGCAGGCAGCGTGCCACCTCGTCGCCCAGGCCGAAGCTGCCGGCCTGCAACTGCTGCACCTCGCCGTCCAGGCCGACGGCCGTGCCCATGCGCAGCGCGCTGGCCGTGCGGCCGTCCCAGGCCCAGGCGTCGGGGTGCTCGGCAGCGGCGTGTTCGCACAGGGCCTGCAAAGCGGGCGCGGCGTCGAAGCCAGGCACCATGCACAGCGCCTGCGGCCAGTAGGCGCCCAGAACGGCCAGCTTCTCGCGCTGGTGGCGCGAGCCCGGCGCCAGCGGCGTGAGCTGCGGGCTGCCCGCGGCCAGCCGCTGCAGGCCGGGCTGCATGCGGAAGGGCGCGCTGACGGCGGCATCGAAGTCGAAAGGCATGGTGCCGATGATGCCCAAACAAGAAGGCACCCCGCAGGGTGCCTGGTTCAGGAGCGTGGCGGGCCTACACGCGCTTCTTGTACTCGTGCGTGCGGGTGTCGATTTCGATCTTGTCGCCGTTTTCCACGAAGATCGGCACGCTGACCACGAAGCCCGTGCCCACCAGCTTGGCGGGCTTCAGCACCTTGCCCGAGGTGTCACCCTTGACGGCGGGATCGGTCTCGATCTCGCGCACCACGGTGGTGGGCAGTTCCACGCTGATGGCCTTGCCGTCGTAGAACACCACTTCGACCGACATGTTGTCTTCGAGATAGTTGATGGCGTCGCCCATGTTCTCGGCCTCGACCTCGAACTGGTTGTATTCGGAGTCCATGAACACGTACATCGGGTCGGCGAAGTAGGTGTAAGTGCACTCCTTCTTGTCCAGCACGATCTGGTCCATCTTGTCGTCGGCCTTGAAGACGACTTCGGCGCCACCGCCGTTGAGCAGGTTCTTCATCTTCAGGCGCACCGTGGCGGCGTTGCGGCCACCGCGGCTGTATTCGGTCTTCAGCACGACCATGGGGTCCTTGCCCTGCATGATGACGTTGCCGGCGCGGATTTCTTGAGCGATCTTCATGGGTGGTTCCGTGGGGTGTTCCGTGGGCGAATCAGAGGTTTCGGAGGTTCGGCCCGCGTCAGTTCGGATGAAGTGTCGCTGCGGGCATGCGCGTGGCGCAAAGCCCCTGATTCTAGCAGCCGGGGGTGACGTCGCCAGTTGAATCCACGAAGGCCAGCAGCTGCGTCACGAGGTCGGGCTGTGCCGCTTGCGCCGTGCGCCAAGCCTGCATGGCGCCATGCCAAGGGCTCGGCAGGCCGGGCCACGCTGAGGTGAGACCGTTCCAGGCGCGCCACATGGCAGCCACGGTGGGCGGCAACTGCGCGTGGGCGATCAGCGCTTCCAGCTTGGCGGCATGTGCGCCGTCGAGCTGAGGGTAGGCCTGCCAGACAAAGGGCGCGCCGGCCCACAGGGCGCGCAGCAGGGAGTCTTCACCGCGCACGAAGTTCAGGTCGCTGGCCCAGAGCAGGCGGTCGAAGCCAGGCTGGTCGAGCCAGGGCAACTGGTGCAGGCGCACGCCGGGCGGTGCATGGCTCACCTGCTGTTGGGCTGGGCCGGGCGTCAGCAGCAGCAAGGTGGGTTGCGCCGCCAGGTCGTGCAGCAGCGCGGGCCAGGCGGGGTTGCGATAGCAGAACAGTGTGACCACGCGCTCACCGGCGCGGACCGCGATGCCCTGGGCCTGCAGCCAGGCGCTGCGGTCGAAGGCCGCGCGCTCGGCCAGCAGAGCTGGCTCGCGCAGCAGTCCACCGGTGCGCGGCGTGAAGCCCGGGTAGAAGAACCATTTCGTCAGTCCGTTGCGCTGCGGCGAAGGCAGGCCGTGCGAGCGTTCAACATAGCCTTGGGCGCTGAGGTACTCCAGGTTGATCCACACCGGCCGGCGCGCCGCCATGGCCGCGACCGTGGCTTCAGGCAGTTCGCAGCCGAAGGCCTCGATCACCACCTCGCCGGGCGCAGCGGGCCCAGGCCAGGGCAACACGTCCACGCCCGGCGCACCCCGCGGAGCGATGAAGGCCAGCGGCGCCGCATCGTCGATGACCAGCCGCACGCGCTGCCCGCGCGCCGCCAAGCCGGCGGCCAGACGCCAGCACA
>JANNFE010000044.1:0-6007 GCA_031379415.1 Betaproteobacteria bacterium
CGATGCGGCTGTCATGGCCTACGCCTCGCCGCGCCGCCTGGCCGTGCAGGTGGCCGGCGTGGCCGCCAAGGCTGCCGACAAGGCGCAGCTGGTGAAGCTGATGCCGGTGGCCGTCGCCTTGTCGGCGACAGGTGAAGCCACGCCGGCCTTGCTGAAGAAGCTGGCCGCACTGGGCGCCGATGCCAGCGTCGTGCCCAGCCTCAAGCGCGCGCCCGACGGCAAGGCCGAAGCGCTGTTCCTCGACAGCCGCGTGCCCGGCGCCACGCTGGCCGAAGGCCTGCAAAAGGCGCTGGAGGAAGCGCTCGCCAAGCTGCCCATTCCCAAAGTCATGCAGTACCAGCTGGCCGACGGCTGGACCAGCGTGAACTTCGTGCGCCCGGCGCACGGCCTGGTGGCCTTGCACGGCGACCAGGTGGTGCCGGTGTCGGCGCTGGGCCTCCAGTCGGGCCGCACGACGACCGGCCACCGTTTCGAAGCCGCCACGCCCACCATCACGCTCAAGACCGCCGACAGCTACGCGCAGCAGCTGCGCGAAGAAGGCGCCGTCATCGCGAGTTTTGCCGAACGCCGCGCCGAACTCGTGCGCCAGCTCGATGCAGCAGCGGCCCAGGAAGGCTTGAGGCCCATCGAGGACGAAGCGCTGCTCGACGAAGTCACCGCCCTCGTCGAACGCCCTAACGTGCTGCTGTGCCGCTTCGAGCCCGAGTTCCTGGCCGTGCCGCAGGAGTGCCTGATCCTGACGATGAAGGCCAACCAGAAGTACTTCCCCTTGCTGGATGCGGCAGGCAAGCTGACCGACCGCTTCCTCATCGTGAGCAACATCAGCCCGGCCGACCCCAGCCGGGTCATTGAAGGCAATGAACGCGTGGTGCGCCCGCGGCTTGCCGATGCCAAGTTCTTCTTCGACCAGGACCGCAAGAAGAAGTTGGACGACTGGGCCGCGAAACTGGACAAGGTTGTCTATCACGCGAAGCTCGGCAACATGGGGCAACGAACCCAACGCGTCCGTGAGATTGCAATGTTCGTTGGTGACTCCCTCGGGGGCTCGGAGCTGGCTTCCCTGGCTGGCCGTGCCGCCTCCATTGCGAAAGCTGACCTATTGAGCGACATGGTGGGTGAGTTCCCCGAACTGCAGGGAACGATGGGCGGTTACTACGCTCGTCACGGCGGCGACAGCGAAGCGGTCGCGCAGGCCGTCGAGGACCACTACAAGCCCCGTTTTGCGGGTGACACCTTGCCGCGTGGCGAAGTGGGCATTGCAGTGGCACTGGCTGACAAGCTGGAGACGCTAGCCGGCTTGTTCGCCATTGGCCAGTTGCCCACCGGCGACAAGGACCCCTTCGCGCTGCGCCGCCACGCCTTGGGCGTGATGCGCATGCTGGTCGAGCGTGGCTTGGCGCTGTCGCTGCCGGTGCTGGTGGACAAGGCTTTGGCTTACTTCCCCACCAGTACGAAGGACACCCGCGAAGCCCTGCTCGCCTTCCTGTTCGAGCGCCTCACCGGCCTGCTGCGCGAACGCGGCTGGAGCGCGCGCGAGGTCGACGCCGTCATCGCCGTGCGCCCGCCCTGGGCCGAACTCGAACAACGCCTGCAGGCCGTGCGTGCCTTCGCTGCGCTGCCCGAGGCCGAGGCGCTGGCCGCCGCCAACAAGCGCGTCGGCAACATCCTGAAGAAGAGCGAAGAAGCCTTCCTTGGGGACACCCGCAAGGTCGACACCGGCCGCCTCGTCGAGCCCGCCGAGCTGGCCCTGGCCGCGGCCTTGTCCGAGGTGGCACCGCAGGCCGCCGCCGCCTTCGAGCGCGGCGACTACACCGCGTCGCTGCAGGCCCTGGCCGTGCTGAAGGCGCCGGTCGATGCCTTCTTCGACAGCGTGATGGTCAATGCCGAAGACGCCGACCTGCGCCGCAACCGCCTGGCCCTGCTGGCCGCGTTGCACGGCGCCATGAACCGCGTCGCCGATCTGTCCCGCCTGGCCACATGAAGGCTGCCATGCACACCACCAAGCTCGTGATCCTGGGCCGCGACGGCATCCTCAACGAATTCCGCGAAGGCCATGTCACGGCGCCCGAGGAATGGGTGCCGATACCCGGTGCGCTGGAGGCGGTGGCGCGCATCAACCAGGCCGGCTGGCACGCCGTGGTGGCCACCAACCAGAGCGGCATCGGCCGCGGCATGATCGACATGTCGGCCGTCAACGCCGTGCACGCGCGCATGCACCAGATGCTGCAGCAGCAGGGCGGGCGCATTGACGCCGTGTTCTTCTGCCCGCACACGCCCGAAGAGAACTGCGACTGCCGCAAGCCCAAGCCGGGCCTGCTGCTCGACATCGGCAAACGCTATGGCATCGACCTGGCCGGCGTGCCCATGGCCGGCGACACGCTGCGCGACCTGCAGGCCGCCGCCGCTGCCGGCTGCGAGCCGCATCTGGTGCTGAGCGGCCGCGCGCGCGGGCTGGAAGGCGAGCCGCTGCAGCAGCTGCTGGCGCAGGTGCCGCCAGCGCGTGTGCACGCCGACCTGGACGCCTTCGCCGGCTTCCTGCTCGGCCGCGATCACGTCGTGGACTCGTCCAGCGGGGATCTGTCCTGATGCCGCATTTGCAAAGATCGATCTGGGCATTCCGTTCGCTGCTCTTCGTGCTGTGGATGGCGGTCACCGTCATCCCCTGGGGCCTGGCGATGCTGCTGCTGTCGATCTTCATCCGCGGCAAGCCCTTGTACTGGCCGACGATGTTCTGGCTGAAGATCGCCATCTGGGGCTGCAAAGTGATCTGCGGCGTGCGCTACACCGTGCGCGGCATGGAGAACCTGCCCACCGCCGCGCAGGAGAACCAGGCCGTGGTGCTGGCGGCCAAGCACCAGAGCACCTGGGAGACCTTCGCCATCCCCACCTTCATGCCGCACCCGCTGGCCTTCGTGTTCAAGCGCGAGCTGCTCTACGTGCCCTTCTTCGGCTGGGCCATGGGCCGGCTGGACATGATCCACATCGACCGCAGCAAGCGCACCGAAGCCTGGAACAAGGTGGCGGCGCAGGGCCAGCGCCTGGCCGCCGAAGGCATCTGGGTCATCATGTTTCCCGAAGGCACGCGCATCCCGCGCGGCCAGCAGGGCACCTACAAGAGCGGCGCCACGCGGCTGGCCATCGGCGTGGGCATCCCGGTGGTGCCGATCGCCGCCAGCTCGGCCAAGGTGTGGCCGCGCAAGAGTTTCCTCATCCGCCCGGGGCTGGTGGAAGTGAGCATCGGCAAGCCGATTGCCAGCACCGGCCGCCAGCCCGACGAGATGATGCGCGAGGTGGAAGCCTGGATCGAGGCCGAGATGCGCCGGCTCGACCCCGAGGCCTATGCGTCTGGCGGTGATCCGGCTTTGCCGGGCAACGCCACCCCCTCGGGGGGCGACGACGGCAAGGCCGTCGTCTAGGGGCTCCGGGACGTGCCGAAGCCCGCGGCCCAGCCTGACCAGCGCTTGGGCAGCGGCGGCGCGTAGTCGCCGCCCTTGGGCGTGCGCAGGCCGAGCGCCACCAGCGCCTCGGCGAACTTCACGGCCGCTGACACGCCGTCGATGACCGGCACGCCCAGGCGCTGCTGCAGCGTGCGGCACAGCGCGGCCATGCCGCCGCAGCCCAGCACGATGGCTTCGCTGCGGTCGCGCGCCAGCGCGTTGCGTGCCGCGGCCTCGATCAAGGCCACCGTCTCTTCGCCGCCGTGTTCCAGCGCCAGCACCGGGATGTCGGTGCCGTGGATGCCGCGGCACGTGCGCTCGAAGCCGTAGCGCAGCACCAGCCGTTCGGCGATGACGCAGGTGCGCGTCAGGGTGGTGACGACAGAGAAGCCGGTGGCGACCATGCTGGCGGCGTGGAAGGCGGCTTCGGCGATGCCGAGCACGGGTGCGGTGGTGAGTTCACGCGCCGCATCCAGACCCGGATCGCCGAAGCAGGCAATGACCACGGCATCGAAACCTTCGCCGGCCGCCAGCCGCACCTGTTCGGCCACCCCAGCCGCGCCGAAGACATCGTCGAAGTGGCTTTCGATCGACACCGGCCCGAAGCTGGGCTGGCGCCCCACCACCGTGGTGCCCGGTGCCGCCACGGCCTGCGCGGCCGCCGTCATGCCGGCCGTCATCACCGACGAGGTGTTCGGGTTCACGAGCAGCAGCTTCATAGGGCCCACCCTGTCCAGAGCGGTGCATTTTGCATACAAAATGGGGCATGTCCCGGGCGCGCCTGCACCTTCTGGCGGCCCTGGGCAAGGTGCAGCAAGTGCCGCGCCCGCCTGGCATGCCCATTGCGTGAGAGCCCCTCAAGATGAGTGAGCGCACCGACCTGGTCTTCCGACACCTGGCCCGCCACGACGATAGCGCTGTGGGCCGTCGCCGCCGTGCTTGAATCTGCGCCCACCGCCACCGACCGCGTCTACGAGGCGATCTACGGTGCCATTCTCGAAGGCCGCCACATCCCCGGCATGCGCCTGCGCGAAGAAGAGCTGGCCGCCGGCTTCGAGGTCTCGCGCACGGTGGTGCGCCAGGCACTGCAGCGCCTGGCGCAGGACGGTCTGGTCGACCTGCAGCACAACCGCGGCGCCATGGTCACGCTGCCGGGGCGCGAACTGGCAGCGCATGTCTTCGATGCGCGTCGCGTGGTGGAGTGCGAGATCGCACGTCGCCTGGGCGCGACGCTGACGCCCGAGCAGACCGATGAGCTGCGCGCCATCGTCGAGCAGGAAGCCGATGCCCATGCACGCGGTGACCGGCCGGCCGCCATCCGGCTGTCGGGCCAGTTCCACCGCACGCTGGCGCGGCTGTCGGGCAACCCCGTCTTCGTGCGCGTGGTCGACGAGCTCCTGCCCACCACCTCGCTGCTGCTGGCGCTGTACCAGCCGGCCGGCGTGGTGGGTTGTGTGGCGCACCGCCACGTTGAACTGCTGGCCGCCATCGAACGCGGCGGCGCACCGGCGGCAGCCGAGATGAAGCGCCACCTGCTGGAGATCGAAAGGTCGCTGACCGCGCGCGACCCGTTTGCACGCTACCGCGAAAGCCGCCGCGCAGCGGCACTTTGACGACCCCGAAACACCAACACCCCGAGGAGCCAAGATGAAGCACACCAAGACCCCCAGCCTCGGCCGCCTGGCCGCGATGGCACTGGCCGCCGCGCTGCTGACCGCCGGCCCCGCGCTGGCGCAGGAAAAGACGCTGCGCATCGCCATGACGGCCGCCGACATCCCGCGCACGCTGGGCCAGCCCGACCAGGGCTTCGAGGGCAACCGCTTCACCGGCATCCCGATGTACGACGCGCTGACGCAGTGGGACCTGTCGAAGGCCGACGCGCCCAGCGTGCTCATCCCCGGTCTGGCGCTGAGCTGGGCGGTGGACACCAAAGACAAGACGAAGTGGATCTTCAAGCTGCGCCCGGGCGTGAAGTTCCACGACGGCAGCGCCTTCACGGCCGACGCCGTGGTCTGGAACGTGCGCAAGGTGCTGGACAAGGACGCACCCTTCTTCGACGCCAGCCAGGTGGGCGTGACGGCCAGCCGCATGCCCACGCTGCGCACGGCGAAGAAGATCGACGACCTGACGGTGGAGCTCACCACCAGCGAGCCCGACGCCTTCCTGCCGCTGAACCTGACCAACCTCTTCATGGCCAGCCCGGCGCACTGGCAGAAGAAGTTCGACTCGGCCACGGGCGCCACGCCGGCCGACAAGAACAAAGCGGCGTGGGCGGCCTTTGCGGCCGACGCCTCCGGCACCGGCCCCTTCAAGATGGCGCGCTTCGTGGCGCGCGAAAGGCTGGAGGTCGTCGCGAACAAGACCTACTGGGACCCCAAGCGCACACCGAAGATCGACCGCGTGGTGATGCTGCCCATGCCCGAAGCCAACGCCCGCACCGCGGCGCTGCTGTCGGGCCAGGTCGACTGGATCGAGGCACCTTCGCCCGACGCCATGAGCAGCATCACGGCGCGCGGCCACAAGATCTACTTCAACCAGCAGCCGCATGTCTGGCCCTGGCAGCTGAGCTT
>JANNFE010000003.1:0-5462 GCA_031379415.1 Betaproteobacteria bacterium
AGCGTGCGGTACTTCAGGGCCTGCCATTCCAGCAGCACGGCGAGTGTCATGCCGAGAGCGGTGCTGAAGACCACCGTGAGGCCGGCGAAGATCACCGTCCAGATGAAGATGCTGACGAAGGGGCCGCGGAAGTCGGCGTCCAGCAGCATGCGCGCATAGTTCGCGAAGCCGACGTTGACCTTGAAGCCGGGCTGCATGCGTTCGCCCTGCGCCGTCTCGAAGAAGCCGGTGTCGCGGTTGGGCTTGTAGATGGTGTTGGACAACAGCTGCGTCAGGCTGCCGTCGGCGTTGGCGCGCCACAGCGGCTGGATGGGGCCGAACTCGCGCAGGCCGGCGTAGCGGATGAGCTTGCCGTCGGGGAGTTTGAGTTGCAGCGTGGTGAGCGCGTCGCGGTGGGTGATGACCTGGCGCAGGTTCAGAGGCTCGGCCAGGGTGCTGCTGCCCAGGGGCTGCATCTGCACGGGCGTTGCCGGCTTGCCGGGCTTCAGGTCGAGCGGGGGTGACACCAGCGCCACACCCGGGTTGCCTTCGGGCGGCGTGAGCTTCAGCCGCAGCATCTGGCCTTCGGCATGCAGCGTGAAAGCCCATGCGTGCTCTTCGTCGGCCAGCGCCTGGTCCAGCAGATAGGCCTTGGCGCGCTCGAACTCCAGCAGGTTGTTCGACGAGTAGTTGGTGAAGCCGATCTGCACCGTGTACAGCAGCGGGAAGGCCACGAACACGAGCATGCCGGCGACGCCAGGGAACAGGTACTTCCAGGCCACGCTCGTTGCAGTGGCGTAGACGACGATGGCGGCGCTGCCGAGTGCCAGCACGCCCACGGCCGCCAAGGGTTGCGCGGCGGTCCAGAGGCTGAAGACGAACCAGAGCAGGAGCAGGGTCGATGCTGTTCCTGTTGCTGCCTGCAGCTTCGAAGTGGTGGCGGTCATGCGCGCTCCACCATCCGCGCGTCGCGGCAGGCGGTGCCCTGTGCACGCGCTGGGTGGGACGGTCTCCGCTTCGCTGCGACTCCGCTGCGCTGCTCGGTCCGGGGTCGCGTCGAGGAACACACTGCGCTCACATCGTTCGCTAAGTTCAAACAGTCTCGACGAGTCAGATGACGAAGCGCGCTGCGCGCGCCGACCCCGGCCCTACGCTGCTTGCCGTCCCACACAGCGCGCGCACAGGGCACCGCCTGCCGCTCAAGAGACTGTGTTGGCGCTCGCGCACGGCACCCGCCTTTGCCGCCCAGGTGCTCGAACGCGAACATCACCGAACCACCATCCGCGCCGCAGCCCCATCCAACGCCTCCTTCGCCCCCTGCCGCCCATTCGTCACGGCCTCCAAAGCCGCATCCATCGCCGGAAAGAAGCGCTGCATCTCCGGAATGTTCGGGATCGGCTCCCCGCTCTGCGCATTCGCCATCGTCGCCACGATGCGCGGGTCAGCCGCCAGTTCGCGGAAGTAGGCCTTGTTGGCCGGCGTGCCCAGCGGCACGTCGGCAGAAATGACTTTCAAGCTCTCCACCTTCAGCAGATGGTGCTCGATGAACTCGCGCGCAATGTCCTTCTGCTTGCTGGCCGACGACACCATGCAGCCCAGCACGCCCACGAAGGCCTTGCTCGGCTGGCCGGGCACCACGGCCGGGATAGCGGCCACGCCGAAGTGAATGCCGCTCTTCTTCACGTTGTCCCAGGCCCAGGGGCCGCTGATCATCAGCGCCACCTGGCCGCGGTTGAAGCCGGCTTCCATCTCGGCGTAGCGCGCGCCCTTGGGCATGTGGCCGTCCTTGATCAGGCGTTCCAGCATCTGCAGGCCGGCCAGCGCGCCGGGGTGGTTCACGCCGACCTGCGTGGCGTCGAGCTCACCCGCAGCAGTACGCCCGAACACGAAGCCGCCGGGGCCGGCCAGCATCGGCCAGCTGAAGAAGGACTTGTTGTAGTCCCACAGGATGGCGCTCTTGCCCTGGGCCTTCAGCTTCTTGTCGAGCGCGATCACCTCGTCGAAGGTGGCCGGCGGCGTGGCCACCAGCGCCTTGTTGTAGATGAGCCCGATGGCTTCGATGGCGATGGGGTAGCCCCAGGTCTGGCCCTTGTAGGTGAAGGCCTGCCAGGCCGAGGGCTCGATCTCTTCGCGCAGCTTCTTCGGCGGCCGCACCGGCACGATGAGGCCGCTCTTGGCCCATTCGCCGGCGCGGTCGTGCGGCCAGCAGAAGACATCGGGGCCTTTGCCGGCGGCGGCCGAGGCGGTGAACTTGTCGGGCGCGCCTTCGGGGTGCTGCACCACGACTTCCACGCCCGACACTTTCGTGAAGGCATCCCCCACCTTCTGCAGGCCGTTGTAGCCCTTGTCGCCGTTGATCCACACCAGCAGGCGCAGCGGCGTGGTCTGTGCCGCTGCCATGGCACAGCCGGCGGCCAGCAGCGCCGCGATCAGCAGGCGCTCAAGCTGCATGCCGGCGGCCGCTGGCGGCCAGGCGCTGGAAGGCGCGGCCGCTGGCGTCGAAGAGGTAGGTCCTGTCCACCGGCACGCCCAGCGGCAACGCCTGGCCGATGTCGATGGGCCGGTCGCCTTCCACGGCGCAGGTGATCACGTCTTCCAGCCCCGGGTTGCTGCAGTAGGCGTAGGTCATGCTGCCCAGGCTTTCGACGAAGGTCACCCGCGTCTGCAAGGCGTTGTCGGCCACACCGGCGCGCAGGTGCTCGGGGCGCACGCCCAGTTGCACGGTGTCGCCGGGCTTCGCGGCGCGCGCGTCCACGGCGCAGCGGATGAGCTCACCACCACCCAGCTTCACGCTCGCGTCACCGGCACTGGCTTCCACCACCGTGGCCTGGATGAAGTTCATGCCCGGGCTGCCGATGAAACCAGCCACGAAGACATTGCACGGGTGCTCGTACAGTTCCATCGGCGCGCCCACCTGCTCAATGCGCCCCGCGTGCAGCACGACGATGCGGTCGGCCAGCGTCATGGCCTCCACCTGGTCGTGCGTCACGTACACCATCGTCGTCTTGAACTGCTCGTGCAGCTTGGCGAACTCGTAGCGCATCTTCACGCGCAGCGCAGTGTCCAGATTGGAGAGCGGCTCGTCGAAGAGAAAGACCTCGGGCTTGCGCACGATGGCGCGGCCGATGGCCACGCGCTGGCGCTGGCCGCCGGACAGATCCTTCGGCTTGCGCTGCAGCAGGTGCTCGATGTGCAGCATCTTGGCCGCGCTGTTCACCGCGCTCTGAATCTCGGCCGGCGGCAGCTTCGCCAGCTTCAGGCCGAAGGCCATGTTGTCGAACAGGTTCATGTGCGGGTAGAGCGCGTAGCTCTGGAACACCATGCTGATGCCGCGTTCTGCCGGCGGCACGTCGTTCACCACCTTGCCGCCGATGGTGAGGGTGCCTTCGGTGATGTCCTCCAGCCCGGCGATGGTGCGCAGCAGCGTGCTCTTGCCGCAGCCGCTGGGCCCCACGAAGACCATGAACTCGCCGTCACGGATGTGCAGGTCGATGCCGTGCAGGATCTTCACATCGCCGTAGGCCTTGCCGACCCCGGACAGCTTCACTTCGGCCACGTCATGTCTCCGCCGCGCCCGGCAGTGGCGCGGACCTTGTGTAGCTAATATACAAGTCGCCTTGCAACAGGACAATCGGCAAGTGAAGCGCAGAATCTGTGGTTTACCCTTGTAAATCATCCACTTATGGTGATGTTGAACAGCTGCAGATGTAGCATGACTACAAAGACACATGGACCTCTTCACACGTTCTTCCGGTGTTGTGCTGCACTTCACCTCGCTGCCCGGCCCGCACGGCGCGGGTGACCTGGGCGAAGACGCGCGGCGCTTCATTTGCTGGCTGGCCAGCGCGGGGCAGACGCTGTGGCAGGTGTTGCCGGTGAACCCTGTGGGGCCTGGCAACTCGCCTTACCAATGTCCGTCCGCCTTCGCCGGCAGCGACCTGATGGTGGCCTTGCAACCGCTGGTCGAGCAAGGCTGGCTGGCGGCCGACGCGCTGCGCGATGTGCCGGCCTTCGACACACAACGGGTCGACTTCGACGCCGTCAAGCCGTGGCGCTGGGCCCGGCTGCACGAAGCTGCTGACGGGTTCTTCGCCAGTGCCACGGACGAGAGCCGCGCCGCCTTTGCGGCGTGGCGCGAGCGCGAAGCTTCGTGGCTGGCCGAGTGGTCGCTCTTCGCGGCGCTGAAAGACGCCCATGGCGGCCGGCCCTGGTGGGCCTGGGCACCGGACCTGGCAGGCCGCGACGCCAGCTCGCTGGCCGCGGCGCGCCAGCGCCTGGCCGTCGACATCGCCAGCCATGAATTCGTGCAGTGGTGTTTCGACGTGCAGATCGCCGCGCTGCGCGCCGCAGCCCGGGCCGCCGGCGTGCACCTGATGGGCGACCTGCCCATCTTCGTGGCGCACGACAGTGCCGATGTCTGGGCCCGGCCCGACCTGTACTGCCTGGACGAACACCACCAGCCCAGCGTGGTGGCCGGCTGCCCGCCCGACGGCTACAGCCCCGACGGCCAGCGCTGGGGCAACCCGCTGTACCGCTGGGAGCGCATGGCCGACGAAGGCTATGCCTGGTGGATCGCCCGCGTGCGCCGCGCGCTGGCCCATGCCGACGTGTTCCGCATCGACCATTTCCGCGGCTTTGCCAGTTGCTGGGAAGTGCCCGCCAGCTGCCCCACGGCGCGCGAAGGGCGCTGGGCGCCGGGGCCGGGCCAGGCCTTGTTCGAGGCCATCGAAATCGCCCTGGGCCGGCTGCCCATCGTGGCCGAGGACCTGGGCACCATCACGCCCGATGTCATTGCGCTGCGCGAGCACTTCGGTTTCCCCGGCATGCGCATCGTGCAGGAAGCCTTCTCGGGCGACGCCGGCCATCCCTTCCTGCCGCACCACCACGTGCCGCACGGCCTGGCCTACACCAGCACGCACGACAGCGACACCGCCGTCGGCTGGTGGCAGGGCGCGCCGGCTGCGCAGCGCGCCTTCGCCAGCGAATACCTGCAGGCCGGCGACGGCGACATCCACCTCGGCCTGATCCGCGCCGCCAGCCGCTCGGTGGCCAGGCTGGCGCTCTTTCCCATGCAGGACGTGCTGGGCCTGGACGGCAGCCACCGCATGAACCTGCCCGGCACGGCGCAGGGCAACTGGAGCTGGCGCTTTGACTGGAACATGCTCGGCGACGACGTGGCGCCGACGCTGGAGCGCATCGCCGCCGTGACCGGGCGCGGGCCTTTCGCGGGCTTGCGTGTGGCCGGCTGAGTCCGCAGGTCACGGGCTGCTAGGCTCGCCGGCATGCGCTGCCTTTTCTTGTCGATCATCACGCTGGCCCTGCTGGCCAGTCAGCCTGTGTGCGCGCAGACCCTGGCCGTGGCTGCCGACAGCAGCATGGCCGAAGCCGTGCAGGAGGTTGCGCACGCCTTCGAGGCCGCGCGCCCCGGCGTGACCGTGAAGCTGGACGTGGCCGCCGCCGGCGTGCTGCTGGAGCAGCTGGCC
>JANNFE010000054.1:0-2945 GCA_031379415.1 Betaproteobacteria bacterium
GCCACGTGGTCCGCCGAACTGCCGGCCGACCGCGACGTGGTGGTGTACTGCGTGTACGGCCATGAAGTCGGCCGCGCCACGGCGATGCGGCTGCGTGCCGCCGGTGTCAACGCGCGCTATCTGCGTGGCGGCATCGACGGCTGGCAATCCGCGCAGCGCCCGGTGGTGGACAAGCCTGCAGGGCAGATGCCATGAACGTTTCGCCCACGCCGAAGGTCGCGCTGCTGTATCCCGGCGACCGCGCTGCCCGTGACCGCGCCGACCCCGCGGCAAGCCGTTTCGCAGCCCTGTTCGAGGCCTTCGCCGCAGCCGGCGTGAACGCGGAACCGGCCGTCTACCACGACGACTTCGCCGACGAGCTGAGGCAGCAGCTGCGCGGCGTGCAGGTCGTGCTGGTGTGGTGCAACCCGATCGAGGATGGACGCCGTCGCGACCGCCTGGATGCTCTGTTGCGTGAGGTGGCGCAGCAGGGTGCGATCGTCAGCGCACACCCGGATGCCATCCTGCGCCTGGGCACCAAAGACGTGTTGTTCGAGACCCGCGGCTTGCCTTTCGGCAGCGACGTCCACCGCATCGACAGCCTGGCGCAACTGGCGTTGGAACTGCCGCAGCGCCTGCGACACGGTGCCCGTGTGCTCAAGCAGCACCGCGGCCACAGCGGCATTGGGGTGTGGCGCGTCGAGCAGTCCAGCGAAGGCGTGCTGACGGTGCAGCATGCCCAGCGTGGCAGCACACCGCAGCGCATGGACATGCCGACGCTGCAGGCCACCCTGGCACCGTACTTCGAGCCCGCCGCGGGCGGCCACATGATCGACCAGCCCTGGCAACCACGTCTGGCCGAAGGCATGGTGCGCGCCTATCTGGTCGAGGACCGCGTGACGGGTTTCGGCCATCAGGCCGTCAACGCCCTGCATCCCGATGCGCCGCTGCCGGGGCCGCGCCTGTACCACGGCCCCGAGCTGAGCGGCTTCCAGTCGCTGCGGCAGCAGCTGGAGTCGAGCTGGGTCACGCTGCTGTGCGAGCGCGTCGGTCTTGCGCGCGAACGGCTGCCCTTGCTGTGGGACTGCGACTTCATGTTCGGCGAGCCATCAGCCGACGGCGCCCAGCGCTTCGTGCTGTGCGAGATCAACGTCAGCAGCGTGTCGCCGTTTCCGCCCTCATCGATCGCACCGCTGGTCGAGGCGGTGCGGCGCCGTGTCGGGCTTGCAGTGGGCAGCCCGTCGTGAGGGCACGCCATACCGCGGCCCCGTTGTTCGCGGCACTGTTGGCAGCGCAGACTGTCATGGCTGCAGCGGTCGAAGTCCGCTTCGAGCGGGTGGCCGACCAGGTCTGCGCCCATGTCGGCGACATGGGCGCGCGCAGCGCCGCCAACGAAGGGCTGAACGCCAATCTCGTGCGGCCTCGCGATCGTGCTGCTGGTGCTGCAGGATCACCGGCGTGTGATCGCGCATGCGGCAGCCTCGGCAAGCTGTGTCGGTGTCGATGAGCGGGCTGCGTGTCGGAAGCGCGGGCCGGTACGTACATCTGGCAGCACGGCCGGCAGACCCCACCCTTGTGCGCGGCCTGGACTCGCGTTGTGTCGCAGCCCTGTCACACCTCAGCCATTTGGCACAGCGAATATCGGATGCAGTCCATCCAGGAGAGTCGTCATGATCCAGATTCACCGCGCAACGGCCGCCATGTTCTCCGCGCTGCTGTTGTGCGGTGGGCATGCCCATGCCGCCACGGCCTGGGATGAAGCCGCCTCGGGCGACTTGTCCAGTAGCGGTCTGGCACCCACCCCGCTCAGCTTCGCCAGCGGTGCCAACACGGTCAGCGGCACCATCGGCAGCAGCGATTCCGACTACTTCAGTTTCGAGGTGCCGGCAGGTATGGCACTTTCGGCGGTGATCATGAACCCCGGAACTTCCGTTTCTGGTGGCGCATCCTTCTTCGCCATTCAGGCCGGACCGCAGGTCACCTACCCGGTCGGTGGCGCGGGCGCGCTGCTGGCCTACAACCACTACGACCCGTCGCTCACCGGCACCAACATTCTGGTGGGCTACCTGCTGCCACCATCGAGCCCCGGCCTGCTGGCTGGCACCTACTCAATTTGGTTGAACGAAACCGGTGGCGACGTGCCCTACAGCTTCGATTTCGTGCTGACGACCGCGGTGCCCGAACCGGCCGCCAGCGCGCTGCTGGCCGCCGGCCTGCTGATCATCGGCCTGCAGCGGCGCAGCGCCAGGCGGGCTGCGAAACAGCCGTACAGCGCGTGAACGCGTCCAGCACCAGGTTCACTGCCGGCGCCGCGTGAACAGGTCATCTCGCTCGGCCCTTCGGACCTGCAGCGGCCGTTGGCCGCCGTCGTAGCAGGCGGGCCGGCAGCCCAGGGCCCCGGCGGCTCGGTCGAAGACCGCGGTCTCGATGACCGGCCGGGCCAGGTGCCGGTGACGATCCAGCCTGGCGCCTATGCCTTGGCCGACTCTCGCGCGCCACGAATCAAGGGCGTGGGCTGGCGAACGGCAGCCCGCCTTCAGTGACGGTGCGCGTGATGCGCGTCGGGCACGTGAGCATGGACGTGCTGCAGCAGCTCGTGCGGGTGCCGATGGCTGTGCTCGCCGACGGGCATCGCGTCGTGCGTGTGCGTGTGATGCGCGTCGTCGTGGCGGTGGGCGTGCTCGTGCTCCAGCGCCTCGTGCGCGTGCGCGTGGCCGTGTGACTCTGCCAGGTGCAGCAGCACGCCGGCCAGCATCAGCGCGCTGCCCAGCAGCAGCAGCCCACTGGCCGAGCGGTCGCCCAGCGCCACCGCGAACGCGGCGCCAATGAAGGGCGCGAAGGCGAACACCGAACCCGTGCGCGCGGCGCCAAAGGCGCGCTGCGCCAGCAGGTACAAGCGCAGGCTCAGGCCGTAGCCGGTGGCCCCGATGGCCAGCAGCGCCAGCGCGGCGCTTGCCGACGGCAGC
>JANNFE010000052.1:0-2586 GCA_031379415.1 Betaproteobacteria bacterium
AGCCAGCGGTGCAGGTGCTTGTTGTCGGGGAACAGTTCCTTCATCTTGGCGTCGGTCTTCTTGATGTCTTCCGGGTCACCGCTCAGCGCCACCCAGCGGAAGGGGCCGACGCCGCGGCAGAACAGCGGCCGGATGTAGGCCGGCACGAAGCCGGGGAAGTCGAAGGCCTTCGCCACGCCGGCGTCGAAGGCCACCTGGCGGATGTTGTTGCCGTAGTCCACCGTCGGCACGCCCATGGACTGGAAGTCGAGCATGGCCTGCACGTGCACGGCGCAACTTTGCGCCGCGGCTTCGCGCAGCGCGGCGTGCTGCGACGCATCGGCACGCGCCAGCTGCCAGCGCTCGACGCTCCAGCCTGCCGGCAGGTAGCCGTTGACGAGGTCGTGCGCGCTGGTCTGGTCGGTGACGAGGTCGGGTTTGATCCCACGCTTCACCAGCTCCGGCAGGACTTCGGCCGCATTGCCCAGCAGCGCGATGGACACCGCCCTCTTCTCGGCGGTGTACTTCGCAATGCGCGCCAGCGCGTCGTCCAGATCGGCCGCCTGCTCGTCGACATAGCGGCTGCGCAGGCGGAAGTCGATGCGGCTTTGCTGGCATTCGATGTTCAGGCTCACCGCGCCCGCAAACGTGGCGGCCAGCGGTTGTGCGCCGCCCATGCCGCCCAGGCCGGCGGTGAGGATCCAGCGCCCGGCCAGTTCACCGCCGTAGTGCTGGCGGCCGGCTTCGACGAAGGTCTCGTAAGTGCCCTGCACGATGCCCTGGCTGCCGATGTAGATCCAGCTGCCGGCCGTCATCTGGCCGTACATCATCAGGCCCTTGCGATCGAGCTCGTCGAAGTGCTCCCAGGTCGCCCACTTCGGCACCAGGTTGGAATTGGCCAGCAGCACGCGCGGCGCATCCACATGCGTGCGGAACACACCCACCGGCTTGCCGCTCTGCACGAGCAGGGTCTCGTCGGGCTGCAGGTTCTTCAGCGACGACAGGATGGCCTCGAAACATGCCCAGTTGCGCGCTGCCTTGCCGATGCCGCCGTAGACCACCAGCGCGTCGGGGTTCTCGGCCACTTCGGGGTCGAGGTTGTTCTGCAGCATGCGGTAAGCGGCCTCGATCAACCAGTTGGCGCAGCTGATCTGGCTGCCGCGCGGCGAACGCACCGGGTGGGGCTGGGCCGGGTCCGGGGCAATGTGGCGGGCGGCGGAGAGGTCGGTCATGGCAGGCTTTCGGTGTGGCGCTGGCCGGGAAATGTACTTGTCTAGACAAGACTATGCAAGTAGCATCTGCGGCATGCGTTCAGCCATCACCGGCGCACCCTACACCCGCGTCAAGCAGCACCTGAAGGACGGCCTGGCCGCCGGGCGCTGGCCACCGGGGGCGCTGATGCCGTCGGAAGCCGAGCTGGTGGCCGAGTTCGGCGTCAGCCGCATGACGGTGGGCCGCGCGCTGCGCGAACTGCAGGCCGAGGGCCTGGTGGAACGCACTCAGGGCGTGGGCACCTTCGCAGCACCCCTGCACCGCGTGAGCAGCACGCTCACCATCCACGACCTGCATGACGAGATCGTGGCGCGCGGCCACCGCCATGACGCGGTGGTGCGCCTGCAGCAGGCCGAAGCTGCGGGCGCCGGCCTGGCCGCGCAGCTGGGCCTGGCGCCGGGCGCCGAGGTCTTCCACACCCTCATCGTGCACTTCGAGAACGGCACGCCGTTGCAGTGCGAAGACCGCTACGTCAACCCGGCCACCGCGCCCCGCTACCTGGGCGCCGACTTCACGCAGGTCACGCCGACGCAATACCTCTTCCAGCACACCGCGCTGTGGCGCGCGCAGTGTTCGATAGAGGCCGCGCGGCCCACGGCGCAGGAAGCGCAGCTGCTCGGCATCGTGCCCGACGCGCCCTGCCTCGTCGTCGTGCGCCGCACCTTCACGCGCCAGGCACCCATCACCATCGCGCGCCTGGTGCACCCCGGTGCGCTGTACACCTTGCATGGGGAGTTCCAGCCATGAATCGTGATGCCGAGCTGGCCCGCCGCGCCGCAGCCGCGGTGTCGCCCGAGACGGTGGACGCCTACCAGCACAACGGCGCGGTCTGCCTGCGCGGCCTGCTCACAGCCGCCGACGTGGCCCTGCTGCGCGATGGCATCGATGCCAACCTGGCAGCGCCCAGCCCGCGCGCCATCGTCGCCAGCCAGCCCGACGACCCGGGCTTCTTCATCGAGGACTTCTGCAACTGGCAGCACAACGCGGCCTACCGGCAGTTCATCTTCGACTCGCCACTGGCGCGCGCCGCCGCGCTGCTGATGCAGAGCGCCAGCGTGCGCCTGTACCACGACCACATGCTGACCAAGGAGCCCGGCACGCGCCAGCCCACGCCCTGGCACCAGGACCAGCCTTACTACAACGTCGCTGGTTTTCAGAACGTCAGCTTCTGGATCCCGGTGGACCCGGTGCGCCGCGCGTCCACGCTGGAGTTCGTGGCCGGTACCCACCGCGGGCCCTGGCTGATGCCGCGCACCTTCATGACGAACGAGGCGCGCTGGTTCCCCGCCGGCAGCCTGGCCGAGCTGCCCGACATCGAAGCCACGCGGTCGCAGC
>JANNFE010000061.1:0-18702 GCA_031379415.1 Betaproteobacteria bacterium
AGGCCGTCGCGGATGCTGCTGGTGGCGCGGCCGTTGCTCGACGTGAGCGTGCTGTCCAGCGGCCAGCCGGCGTTGTAGAAGGCGGCCTTGCGCGGGTCCAGGCCCGGGATCTCGGTGATCTTGCCGTTCACGAACTTCACCGGCGTGGGCATGAAGGTCGGCGTGCGGTCGTCCAGGTGCTTGAAGCTCAGACGCAGGTAGCCGTCCTTGAACTCCTGAGTGATGTTGCCGCGGATCTGGCCACCGCCTTCGGTGCCCTTGGCGCCGGGCCGGCCGCCGTCACCCACGCGGTAGAAGCCGCCGACATAGAAGCGCGTCTTGGCCGCCGCCTTGCCGCCGTAGCCCAGCTCCACGCGGGTGTGCTCGTAGCCCAGGCCCTTGCTCAGAGAGGCCGTGCCACCCGGTTCCTGGCCGGTCTTGCTGACGTAGTTGATGATGCCGCCCGGCGCGCCGGTGGCCAGCGTGCTGGCCGAGCCGCCGCGCAGCACCTCCAGGCGCTCCAGGCTGTTGTCGACACGGATCCAGGTGTCGGGCGTGGCGAAGGCGATGTCGCCGAACTGCAGCACCGGCAGGCCATCTTCCTGGAACTGGATGTAGCGCGCGCCGCCGGCCGAGATGGGGATGCCGCGCACGCCGACGTTGGCATTGCTTTCGCCGCCGCTGGACTCGGACCGCAGGCCCGGCACCGATCGCAGCAGCTCGGTGGCGCTGGCTGCCGTGCTGGCGGCAATGCTGTCGCCTTCCAGTGTGGACAGCGAGATGCTCGAGCGCATCTTGCTGGTCTTGTTGGTGGTGCCGGTGATGACGATGCGGTCGAGCTGCAGGCCGTCGAAGGCTGCGCCTGCGGGCGCTGCCGGTGCGGCGGTCTGCGCCTGGGCGGCGCCCAGCTGCAACAGGGCCAGCGCGACGGCTGCGGCGAGGTGGCTGGGCGCGGGGCTGGCGTGGGTCGAGGCGGCGCTGGGCATGTTGTCTCCTTGTTCGTGGTGAGTTGCTGCAGTTGCATTGGAGACCTGATGCAATCGATTGCAAAGTAGGGGAAACCTGAACATCGGATGGGCAGCCGATCGCCCATCGATCTCAGTTGATATACCAGCGCCACGCCGATCCGGGCGGCCGCTCCTGCAATCGATGCGCAGCTTTGGCGCCGCGCCTGGCCTCTCAGGCGGCGGCCGGTGCGCTGGCGCGCACCACCAGGTGCACGGGCAGCGTGCGCGGCGGCACGGCGTCGCCGCGCAGCATGGCCAGCAGCGCATCCACCAGCTCGGCGCCGGCCAGCGCCACCGGCTGGTGCACGGTGGTCAGCGGCGGGTCGCTGTAGGTGGCCACCGGCATGTCGTCGTAACCCACCACGGCCACGTCGCCGGGCACGGTCTGGCCGTGCGCGCGCACCGCCTGCACGGCCTGCAAGGCCAGCAGGTCGCTGCAGGCCACCACGCCGTCGAAGCGGGTGCGGCTCTTGCACAGCCTGTCCAGCGCCGCCCGCGCGGCGATGATCTCGAAGGGCACCGGCAGCTCCAGCCGCGGGTCGGGCTCGATGCCGGCATGTTGCAGCGCCTGCCGGTAGCCCTGGCGGCGCAGGGCCACCTCGGGCAGTTGGGCATCGCCGACGAAGGCGATGCGGCGGCGGCGCTGCGCCAGCAGGTGCTGCGTGGCCTGCAGCCCGCCAGCCACGTTGTCGCCGCCCACGCTGCAGTAGAGCTGCAGCGGCAGCTGCCCGCCCCACACCACCAGCGGTACCTTGCGCGCGGCCAACTGGTTGAGCTGGTCGTGGTGTCGCCACTGGCCGATGACGATCACGCCGATGGCCTTGCCGCCGTCGTAGAGGCTGGCGGCGCTGTCCAGCCGTTCGGCGTCCACGCGCGACAGCAGCATGTCGTAGCCCTTGTCGGTGAGCGCATCGGCGATGGCACCGACGATGCTCAGGAAGAACGGGTCGCTGATGTGCTGCCGGCTCTGCGCGTCATAGGGCACGACGACGGCGATGGTCTGGTTCTTCTGCAGGCGCAGGTTCTGCGCGCCCAGGTTGATGCTGTAGTTGAGCGAACGCGCCAGCTCGCCGATGCGTTCACGCGTCTCGGCGTTGACCAGAGGACTGCCGTTGAGCGCGCGCGACACCGTGGCCACCGACACGCCGGCCAGGCGTGCGATGTCGGCCATCTGCAGACGCTTGGTCTCGCCGGGCAGGGGCATGCGGGCGTCAGGGCAGACGTTCCAGCGCGTGCTGGTAGGCCGCGTCGTGCATCAGCTCGTCCCAGGCCAGGGGCGAGGTCTGCGGCAGCAGGGCCAGGCGGCGGACTTCGCTGTCGGGGTCGGGTTGCCAGCGGTCTTCCAGTGCTGCCGCTTGCAGCCCCGCCAGCAAGGCGTCGATGGGTTTGCCGCCTTCGTGCAGCGACTGGTTGCACAGCAGCACCAGGTCGCAGCCGGCGTTCAGCGCCAGCGCGGCGGCCTCGCCGTGGGTGAGTGTGGCGCCCTGCAGGCGGCGCGCCCCTTCCATCGACAGGTCGTCGCTGAGCACGGCACCGGTGAAGCCGAACCGGCCCCGCAGGATCTCCTTCAGCCAGCGTTCCGAAAAGCCGGCCGGGCGGCCGTCGACCCGGGTGTAGACGACATGGGCCGGCATCACCGCGGTGAGCGTGCTGGACAGCCACTCGTAGGGCTTGGCATCGTCGGCCAGGATGGCCTTCAGGCTGCGTTTGTCCACCGGCACCGCCACGTGGCTGTCGGCGCTGGTGTGGCCGTGACCCGGGAAGTGCTTGCCGCAGTGGGCCATGCCGGCGCGCAGCATGCCGTGCATCACGCTCTTGGCGAGCAGGCTCACGACACGCGGGTCGCGGTGGAAGGCGCGGTCGCCGATGACGCTGCTGGCGCCATGGTCCAGGTCGAGCACGGGCGCGAAGCTCAGGTCCACGCCGCAGGCACGCAGTTCGGACGCCAGCACGAAGCCGGCGGCGCTGGCGGCGTCGGTGGCGCTCATCGCGTCCTTCATCCACAGCTCGCCTATGGCGCGCATGGGTGCCAGGGCCGTATAGCCGTCGGTGCGGAAGCGCTGCACGCGGCCACCTTCGTGGTCGACGCAGATCAGCAAGTCGGGCCGCAGCTTCTTGATCGACGCCGTGAGCTCGGTGAGCTGGGCGCGACTTTCCCAGTTGCGCGCGAACAGCACCAGCCCGCCCGTGAGCGGGTGCTGGATGCGGCGGCGGTCGGCCGCGCTGAGCGTGGTGCCGGCGATGTCGAGCACGACGGGGGCATGGGCGATCACGGTGCGGCGCTCCTGGTTTCGACGACGACGAAGCTTGCGGCGTAGTCGGTTTCGTCGGTCACGGTGACATGGCCCACCAGGCCGCGCGCGTCGAACCACGTGGCCAGCGCACCCGACAGGCGCAACACGGGCTTGCCGCTGGGTTCATTGACGATCTGGCACAGCCGCCAGCTCATGGGCGAGCGGATGCCCAGGCCGATGGCCTTGGAGAAGGCTTCCTTGGCCGAGAAGCGCGTGGCCAGGAAGCGCAGGCCGCGCGCCGGTGCGCGTTCGCGCCGGGCATGGAAGATGCGCAGTTCGGCGTCGCCCAGCACGCGTTCGGCGAAGCGCAGGCCGCGGCGTTCGAAGGTGGCCTCGATGCGGCGGATGTCGCAGATGTCGGTGCCGATGCCGAAGATCATGCGGCGGCGAGATGAATCGCGCGCTGGTAAGCGCGCACGGTCTCGGGCAGGCCGAGTTCCAGCGCGTCGGCGATGAGCGCGTGGCCGATGGACACCTCCAGCACGCCAGGCACGGTGCGCAGGAAGTCGGGCAGGTTGGCCTGGTTGAGATCATGGCCGGCGTTGACGCCGAGGCCGGCGGCCTGCGCAGCGCGCGCGGCAGCGGCGAACTGCTGCAGCTGCACCCGCGCATCACCCTTCGCATGCGCGGCGGCATAGGGCTCGGTGTAGAGCTCCACACGATCGGCGCCCACGGCACGCGCCAGCGCCATGGCTGCGGGTGTTGCGTCCATGAACAGGCTCACGCGCACGCCCAGCATGTGGCACTCGTCGATCAAGGAGCGCAGGCTTTCGCCGTCGGCTGCGAGGTCCCAACCGTGGTCAGATGTGAACTGGCCTTCGCTGTCGGGCACGAAGGTGGCCTGCTGCGGCCGCACCTGCCGGATGAAACCCATCAGGTTGTGGAAGGGGTTGCCCTCGATGTTGTATTCGGCCTGCGGCCAGGCCTTCAGCAGCGCGGCAATGTCGTGCACGTCGTGGGCACGGATGTGGCGCTCGTCGGGCCGCGGGTGCACGGTGATGCCTTGCGCACCGGCCTGCAGGCACAGCGTGGCGGCATGCGTCACGCTGGGGATGCCCAGGTGGCGCGTATTGCGCAGCTGCGCCACCTTGTTGACGTTGACCGAGAGCTGCGTGCCGGCATGCGGCGCGCCTGCGGAGACGAGAGGGTTCATCGGGTATCCAGGAGCCGTTGCACGCCTTGCCAGACGCCGCGCGTGCGCAGGGGGGTGGAGCCCAGATGATAGTGAAGCAGCGTGCGCAGCGGCACGCGCAGGCTGGTGGCGACAGGCCTGCAGGCGGCCTGCAGCGCGGCCGGGTTGCCGTGTGCGAGCGCCGCCTCCAGCGCCACCCAGGCACTGCCCGGCAAGCCGGCCGCGTGGGCGATGACGCCGGCCTCGGGCTGCAGCGCATAGCGTGCGTCGGCCTGCAGCGCTGCACCGGTGAGCGTGGCGGTGTCCAGTTCGGGCAACCAGCCCAGTTCGCGCAGCAGCAGCAGTTCGAAGGCGCGCAGCACCGGGGCTTCGTCGTCGCCTGCGCCCAGTGCCGTCAGCGTGGCGGCATAGGCGTCGAAGAGCACGGGGTGTGCGTCCTGCCGTGCCACCAGCTTGAGCAGCAGCTCGTTCAGGTAGTAGGCCGGGAACATGGCCGCAGCACCCAGCAGCGGCTGGCCACCGGCCCACTCGGCGCTGCGCAGGTTCAGCACCTCGGCCTGTTCGTCCTTGGGCGGCTTGCCCAGTTGCACCAGCAGCGGCTGGAAGGGCAGCAACACCGGCCGGAAGTTCGAGGTCGGCCGCTTGGCGCCCTTGGCCGCCACCACCACGCGCCCCTGGGCGCGGATGAAGAGCTCGACGATGAGACTGGTTTCGCTCCAGTCGTAATGGTGCAGGACGTAGGCGAGCTGGGGTGCCTTACTCGTAGCCATAACTGCGAAGGTGGGCCTCGTCGTCGGCCCAGCCCGAACGCACCTTGACCCACAGCTCCAAGAAGACCTTGCCTTCCCACAGCCGTTCGAGTTCCTGCCGTGCTTCGCTGCCGATGCGCTTCAGCCGCTCGCCGCCCTCGCCGATGATCATGCCCTTGTGCGCGTCGCGCTCCACCACGATGGTGGCGGCGATGCGCCTGAGCTGGCCTTCCTCTTCGAACTTGTCGATGACCACCGTGCAGTTGTAGGGCAGCTCGTCGCCGGTCAGGCGGAAGAGCTTCTCGCGGATGAGCTCACCGGCCAGGAAGCGGTCGGTGCGGTCGGTCAGCGCGTCTTCCTCGTAGAGCCAGGGCTGCTCGGGCAGGTAGGGCTCGACGATGCCGAGCAGCCGCGTCACGTCGGCGTCGCGCGTGGCCGACATCGGCACGAACTCGGCGAAGGCATGGCGCTCCTGCATCTGCTTCAACCAGGGCAGCACGTCCTGGCGGCGCGTCAGCGTGTCGAGCTTGTTGGCCACCAGCAGCGCCGGTTTGCCCGGCGGCAGCAGCGCCAGCACCTTGGCGTCGGGCAGGCCGAAGCGGCCGGCCTCGACGACGAACAGCACCACGTCGACATCGCCCAGCGACGACAGCACGGTGCGGTTGAGCGTGCGGTTCAGCGCCTGCCCCTGACCACTGAGGTGCTTCATCTGGAAACCCGGCGTGTCGACGAAGACGAACTGCGTCACGCCGAGTGTCCTGATGCCGGTGATGCGGTGGCGCGTGGTCTGCGCCTTGTTGGAGGTGATGCTGATCTTCTGCCCCACCAGGGCATTCAGCAGCGTGCTCTTGCCGACGTTGGGGCGGCCGACGATGGCCACGAGACCGCAACGCTGCTGACATGGTGCCCCCGAGCTCCCTTCGGTCGCTGCCCCCCCCTGAGGGGGCTCATGCTGCGGCCCGGCAGAGCCGGATCCGCCCATGTCCTTGGTCCCGGTCATGACCTCAACGGGCCGCCAGGCCTGTCGCTGGCCTTCAGCGCGTCGAGCATGCGGCGTGCGGCTTCCTGCTCGGCGGTGCGGCGCGACTTGCCTTCGCCGCGCTCGGCCAGGCCCAGTGTGGCCACGGCGCATTCGACCTCGAAGGTCTGCGCATGCGCCTGGCCACGCGTGGCCGTGATGCGGTAGGCCGGCACCGGCACGCGCCGCGCCTGCAGCCATTCTTGCAATTCGGTCTTGGCGTCCTTGCTCCAGCTCTCGGCTTCGGTGGCCTGAATGACTTCGCCGAAAAGGCGCTGCACGAGTGCCTGCGCGGGTTCATAGCCGCCATCGACGAAGACCGCGCCAATCAGCGCTTCCACCGCATCGGCCAGGATGGAAGGGCGCAGTGCGCCGCCGCCACGCAGCTCGCCTTCTGACAAGCGCAGCACCTCGGGCAGGCCCAGGCCGAGCGCAGCGCGATGCAGGCTGTCTTCGCGCACGAGGTGCGCGCGCACGCGCGTGAGGTCGCCTTCGTCGCTGCCGCCATGGCGTTGGTAGAGCAGGGCCGAAACGCCCAGGCTCAGCACCGCGTCACCCAGGAATTCAAGCCGCTCGTTGTGGTCGGCGCCCCAGCTGCGATGGGTCAGTGCGCGGCGCAGCAGATCGGGCTGTGCGAAGTGGTGGCCCAGGCGTTGTTGTAGTGCCTGCAGACCCGGGCTGATGTTGCTGTCCATCACCACGGCTAGCGCGACCGACCCTCGTACTTGATGAGGATGTACACCGGGCCGTAGATCGGCACCAGCTTGTCATAGGCGTAACCAACCACGACCTTGTCGTTTTCCTTGGTGATGGTCAGATACTTGCCGGTGATGGCGCTGATGGAGTACTCCACCTCGCGCTGCTTGTCGAAGGCCAGCCGCGCCTCGGCCACGGTGGCGGGCTGCGCACGCGCAATGGTCTCCACCGTCTTCTGGATGGTGAGGTACTCGTTGACCGTGGGGAAGATGCGGATCACCAGGTAGGCGCCGAAGCCGATCACGATGGCCCAGAACATCAGGCCGAAGAGCGTGACGCCGCGCTGCGCAGCGCGTGTGCGTCGTGGCGACTGCTGGACGACCGGTGCCTTCATGGCTGTGCTTGCTCCTGCTGGCTTCCCGCGCGCCGCGCCGTTCACTTGAACGAGCCGATGCGGCCCAGGTTGCCGAAGTTCATCCACACGAAGAATGCCTTGCCGACGATATTCTCGTCCGGCACAAAGCCCCAGAACCGCGAATCTTCAGAATTGTCGCGGTTGTCACCCATCATGAAGTAGTGGCCCGGTGGCACCTTGCAGACCACGCCCTCGGGGCTGTAACGGCAGTTCTCGAACTTCTCGAACTTGGCCTTGGGCTGGATGTTCGAACCGCGCCGCGGGTCGACGCGGATCTTGTGCTCCACCGCGCCGAGCTTCTCCAGGAACATCGGCGCGTAGCTGAAGGTGTCGTCGTCGTAGTGGTCGCCTTGGGGCGTCTCGGGCACGGGCTGGCCGTTGACGCTGAGCTTCTGATTCAGGTAGGCCACCTCGTCGCCGGGCAGGCCGACCACGCGCTTGATGTAGTCCAGCCGCGTATCCAGCGGGTAGCGGAAGACCATCACGTCGCCGCGCTGCACCGGGTTGTTGTCGATGATCTTCTTGTTCAGCACCGGCAGGCGCACGCCGTAGTGGAACTTGCTCACCAGGATGAGGTCGCCAATGACCAAGGTGGGCACCATCGAACCCGAAGGGATCTTGAAGGGCTCGAAGAGAAAGGAGCGCAGCAGGAAGACGATCAAGATCACCGGGAACAGCCCGGCCGTCCAGTCCAGCCACCAGGGCTGCATGAGCAGGCGCTGCTTGGCCTCGGCGACATCGCCGTCCACGCGCTGGATGCCCATCTTGGCAAGTTCGGTGCGGCGCATGGCGTCCTGCTCTTCCAGGGCCTTCGCTGCCGCTTCGCGCTTGGGCTGGAAGTGGAAGCGCTCGCCGATCCAGAAGAACAGCGTCACCACCGTCAGCATGAACAGCAGCAGCGAGAAGTTGCCGCTCCAGTAACCCAGGAACCAGCCGCCGAGATAGACGACGAGGGCGCCGTACAGGGCGGCGGTGAGAGCGGACATGGAGTTTTCAGTCATCGACTTGGAGGATGGCCAGGAAGGCTTCTTGCGGCACCTCGACGGCGCCGATCTGCTTCATGCGCTTCTTGCCCGCCTTCTGCTTTTCAAGCAGCTTCTTCTTCCGGGTGATGTCGCCGCCGTAGCATTTTGCCAGCACGTTCTTGCGCAGCGCCTTGATGTCTTCGCGCGCGATGATGTTGGCGCCGATGGCCGCCTGGATGGCCACGTCGTACATCTGGCGCGGGATCTGCTGGCGCATCTTGGCGGCCACCGCGCGGCCGCGGTACAGGCTCTGCGCCTTGTGCACGATGATGCTCAGCGCATCGACGCGGTCGCCGTTGATCATCAGGTCGACCTTCACGACGTCGGACGCGCGGTACTCCTTGAACTCGTAGTCCATGCTGGCGTAGCCGCGCGACACGCTCTTCAGCTTGTCGAAGAAGTCCAGCACGATCTCGGCCAACGGCAGCTCATAGGTCAGCATGACCTGGCGGCCGTGGTAGGCCATGTTGAGCTGCACGCCGCGCTTCTGGTTGGCCAGCGTCATCACCGGGCCCACGCTGTCCTGCGGCATGTACAGGTGCACGGTGACGATGGGCTCGCGGATCTCCTTGATGCGGCCCAGGTCCGGCATCTTGCTGGGGTTCTCCACCAGCATCACCGTGCCGTCGTTCAGCTCGACCTCGTAGACGACGCTGGGCGCGGTGGTGATGAGGTCCTGGTCGAACTCGCGCTCCAGGCGTTCCTGCACGATCTCCATGTGCAGCAGGCCCAGGAAGCCGCAGCGGAAGCCGAAGCCCAGGGCCTGGCTGACCTCGGGTTCGTAGCGCAGCGAGGAGTCGTTGAGCTTGAGCTTTTCCAGCGCGTCGCGCAGCTGGTCGTACTCGCTGGCTTCGGTCGGGTACAAGCCGGCGAAAACCTGCGGCTTGATCTCCTTGAATCCGGGCAGCGCCGCGGTGGCCGGGCCGGCGTTGTTGGGCAGCTTCTTGTCCAGCGTGATGGTGTCGCCCACCTTCGCGGCCTGCAGTTCCTTGATGCCGCAGATGACGAAGCCCACCTCGCCGGCCTTCAGGATGTCGCGCGCCAGACTCTTGGGCGTGAAGACGCCCATCTGTTCGATGCCGTACACCGCGTCGGTGGCCATCAGGCGGATGCGCTCGCCCTTGCTCAGGCTGCCATCGACCACGCGCACGAGCATCACGACGCCGACGTAGTTGTCGAACCAGCTGTCGATGATCATCGCGCGCGGCGGGCCGTCGGGCTTGCCGCGTGGTGCGGGCATGCGCGCGATGACGGCTTCGAGGATGTCGTCCAGGCCCATGCCGGTCTTGGCCGAGCAGGGGATGGCGTCCGAGGCGTCGATGCCGATCACGTCCTCGATCTCGCTCTTGGCGTTCTCGGGGTCGGCCTGCGGCAGGTCCATCTTGTTGAGCACGGGCACCACCGTGACGCCGAGGTCGAGCGCGGTGTAGCAGTTGGCCACGGTCTGCGCCTCGACACCCTGCGAGGCATCGACGACGAGCAGCGCGCCTTCGCAGGCCGACAACGACCGGCTCACTTCATAAGAGAAGTCGACATGCCCCGGCGTGTCGATCAGGTTGAGCTGGTAGACCTGGCCATCGCGCGCCGTGTACGTGAGCGCCGCGGTCTGCGCCTTGATGGTGATGCCGCGCTCGCGCTCGATGTCCATCGAGTCGAGCACCTGCGCTTCCATCTCGCGGTCGGAGAGGCCACCACAGCGCTGGATGATGCGATCGGCCAGCGTGCTCTTGCCGTGGTCGATGTGGGCAATGATCGAGAAATTGCGGATGTGATTCATGAACTGCGAAGCGGGTCGCACGTCGAGCTCACAGCGGCAGAGCCGCTGCGCCGAACGCTAACTTCGCACAGCGAAGTTAAGGGCAGCGAAGCAGCCCGGCGGGAGGCAAAAAAAAGGCGCGTCCAAAAGGATGACGCGCCTTCCAACAGAACGTTTGGCAACTGCTTGTTGGGCATTCATTGTAGCCAAAACAACCCGCCGGGAACCCGCGTCATTGCTTGATTTCCGGCCGTTGCAGCGATCAGACAGGCGCATCTTGTCCACAGATCATCCACAGCCTGGTCGACGCCCTGTGGATGTTTTGGGCAGTGCTGACTTTGTCCGCGTTCCGCGGGTAAAGACAGCGCCGCAAGGCTGCATTCTAGACGGCACCACCGCTAATCGCCCTGACGGCTGAAATGAAGTGAAAGGTCACTAACTTAGCCGCAAGTTTGGGCAGGAAGCATGCCAATTCGGGTGCTCACTGACGTTTCATGATGTGGAAAGACCCGGTGACAAGGTCAACTTGTCGGCCGGGTCCGGTGGCGGCGCCGGTGGGCGCCGCGTCGGTCAGCGGGTGGGGCGGATGATCATGTAGTTGGTCCACTCGCCGCGCCGCACCAGGACGCTGATCGCACGCGACTTCTCGGCCTTGCCCGCCGCCGCGCTGAATTGCTTGCTGTCGGCGATCTCGGTGTTGTCGATGGACAGGATCACGTCGCCCTCGCGCAGGCCGGCGCGCGCCGCTGCGCCGTCGGCGGCATCGACGCGCACACCACCGCGCAGGCGCAGTTCCTTCTTCTGCGCATCCGACAGGTCCGACACCGACAGGCCCAGCGCGCTCTTGGCCATCTGCTGCGGCGGCGTCGCAGGTTCGCCGGCGGCACGGCGCGTGGGGCGGTCGGCCTCGAACTCGGCAATGGTCACCGTCAGGTCCTTGGTGCTGCCGCGGCGGAACACCTGCACCGTGCTCTTGGCGCCCGGCTTGATGGCGCCGATGAAGCGCGGCAGGTCACCCGACTTTTCGACCGTGCGGCCGTCGACCTTGACGATGATGTCGCCGGCCTCCATGCCTGCCTTCTCGGCCGGGCCGTCCTTCTCGACGCTGATCACCGATGCGCCGCGCGCCGCGCCCAGGCCGATGGATTCCGCCACTTCCTTGGTCACGGCGCCAATCTGCACGCCGATGCGCCCGCGGATGACGCGTCCGTTGGTGCGCAGCTGTTCGGCCACGCGCGAGGCCTCGTCGATGGGGATGGCGAAGCTGATGCCCATGAAGCCGCCCGAGCGGCTGTAGATCTGCGAGTTGATGCCCACCACCTCACCGCGCAGGTTGATGAGCGGGCCGCCGCTGTTGCCGGGGTTGATGGCCACGTCGGTCTGGATCAGCGGCAGCAGGTCACCGGTGTCGCGCTGCTTGGCGCTGACGATGCCGGCGGTGACGGTGTTGTCCAGCCCGAAAGGCGAGCCGATGGCCATCACCCACTCACCCACCTTCAGGCGGTTCACGTCGCCGATCTTCACGGGCGACAGGCCGGTGGCGTCGATCTTCACCACGGCCACGTCGGAGCGCTTGTCGGCGCCGACGATGCGCGCCTTCAGTTCGCGCTTGTCGGTGAGCGTGACGATGACTTCATCGGCACCGTCGACGACGTGCGCATTGGTCATGATGAAGCCGTCGGCCGTGAGCACGAAGCCCGAGCCGACGCCGCGCTGCTGCGGCTCTTCGTCACCGCCGCGCGGGTTGCCGCGGCGCGGATCGGGGCGCTGATCGGGGCGATTGGGCAAGGGGATGCCGAAGCGGCGGAAGAACTCTTCCATGCTGGGGTCGATCTCCGACGCGCCGCTGGCGGTGCCACGGCGTTCGGTGGTGCGGATGTTGACCACCGACGGGCCGACACGCTCCACCAGTTCCGTGAAGTCGGGCAGTTGCACCGTGGGCGTGGCCTGGGCGTGGCTGCTGGGCGCGTGCAGCGCCGCGCCGGCAAAGGCGGCCACTGCCAGCGTGAGGACCCACGGGGCTGCCATGGAACGAAGGCTATTCATGATGCTGGCTTTCCTGCTTGCAAAGGGAGCGAGGGGTGGAGGTGAGGGCCCGGAGGCCGAGGAACAAGAGGCGTGGCAGTCGCGAGAACTAGGGCCGGCGTTCGACGGCCTCGGCAAAGAGCTTCAGCGTCGTCGGCGGCACGTCGCCCACCACCGTGAACCAGTGCTTGCCGCGGCGCTGCATGAGCGTGCCGGTGGCGCCCTGCTGGGCGCGGAATTCGGCAGCATGGCGCTGCGGCTGGTAGGCCTCGATGAAGACCGAGACATGGGTCAACCCGTCGGTGAACACGGCCTGCAGCACCGGCACCTCGTCTGCAGCACCTTCCATGCCGCGCCGCACGCAGCCAGCCAGCCGGAAACCAGGTACCGGCCGCTTGAGCACCCAGCCCTCGGCTTCCAGCGTGCTGCGCTGCTGCTGCGGCCGCAGCACGCGGAAGCCATCCAGACGCCGCGGGTTGCGCAGTTCCTGCAGGATCAGTTCGGGCTGCGGCCTGACGCCGATGGACACTTCCGAGAATGCCACGGTGCCCAGCACGTCGCGCTCGGCCACGGCCGCGGTCGGCAGGCCCAGCACGTCGGCGCGCAGCATCAAGCCGCTGGCGAGGTCGGCCCACAGGCGCTGCGCATAGCGCAGCAGGTCGCGCGGTTCCATCAGGATGACGGCGGCGTCGCGGCCGGCCACGCGCGCGGTGCCTTCGCGGCGCAACTCGTATTGCTCCAGCGCCTGCGGGTCGACGGCCTGCGGCGTGCTGGACCAGGCGCCCAGCGATTCGCGCCGCTCCACCGCGGCCATGCGCGACTGCGGCCAGATGCGCTGCACGGCATCGTTGTGGCGCAGGATGCGCTGCTGGCGGCCGTCCAGCGCTTCCAGCAACTCATAGGTCTGGTCGCCGACGGCGAAGTGCGAGACGCGCGTGCTCGAGATGACGCCGCCGACGCTGAACACCATCACACCCTGGTAGTTGCCGTTCTGTGCTGCCGACTGGATGCGCGCCAGCCAGGCACGCGGGTCAGCCGGAGACACCGCCTCAGGCGCGCCCGCAGCGGCCAGCGGGAGCAAAGTGGAGACGAACGCAAACAGCGGCAGCCAGCGCCAGGCCCGTGGATCCATCAGCGATCGGGAAGGGCCGGAACGGTCATCTCGACGCGACGCAGCACGCCGTCAGGCGCCGCCACCGCCACGCCGCCGCCGACGGCGCGATGGGCGTTGACGTACTGGTCGAGCACGGGGTCGCGCTGCATGACCTGGCGCGTTGGCACCACGGCGCCGTTGGGGCCGCGCAAGGCCAGCTCCGTGCTGTCGCCTCGCACGACGCCAGGACCCGGCTGGCCGACGCGGGCCACCACCAACACGCCGGCCACCATCACGAAGCCGGCCGCGGCGGCCACCGGCAGCAGCCAGGGCTGGCGTCGCCGTGGCGGCACGGCCTGCGGCGCGGGCGCCAACACCACGGGTTCAGCCGCCAGGCGGGCGCGCACGCCGGCCAGGAAGGCCGCGTCGCGCGGTGCCGAGCCGGCCAGTTCTTCGGAGCGCATGACATCGCCGATGAGGTGATAGGCATGCCAGTCGCGGCGCGCACTCTCGTCGTCGCGCCACAGGCGGCAGGCGGGATCGGCGGCCTGGGCGTCGCCGTCAACCAGCGCCGACAGCCAGGCGCGTGGTTCATCGGCATGCGGTTGCGGGGTATCGGCGTGCGGCTTGGGGTTCATGCGGCTTGCTCGGGGGGTGTAAGGGGCGGTGTGCAGTCTCTACCAGCGTTCGCCATCGCGCGTGTCCAGCAGCGGACGCAGGCGCGTGGCAATGGCTTCGCGGGCGCGGAAGATGCGGGAGCGCACCGTCCCGATGGGGCAATCCATGACGTCGGCAATCTCTTCGTAGCTAAGGCCTTCGATCTCGCGCAGCGTGATCGCCTGGCGCAGTTCTTCAGACAGCGCTTCGATGGCCGAGTTCACGGCCGTGGCGATCTCTTTGCTGGCGAGCAAGGCTTCGGGTGTCTCGCCATCGCTTAGTTCATTCTCGGCGCGTGAAGTTTCCTCGCCATCCTCGCCCTGGCTGCGCGAAGACTCCAGCACCAGCGGGTCGCGCTTCATGTCCATCAGCGCCTTCTTGGCCGTGTTCACCGCAATGCGGTAGAGCCAGGTGTAGAAGGCACTCTCGCCGCGAAACTGCGGCAGCGCACGGTAGGCCCGGATGAAGCTTTCCTGAGCGATGTCCTGCACCAGATCGACGTCGCGCACCATACGGCCGATCAAGCGCTCGATGCGGCGCTGGTACTTGACCACCAGCATCTCGAAGGCCCGCACGTCGCCGCGCTTGACGCGTTCGACGAGCAGGGCATCGGCATCCGCGTCGGACATTCAGTCGGTGGCACGCTCCGGGAGGAGGACGCGGGAGGTGGTCTCGGGAGGCCGCGAATATACCGCGGCACGCAGCCCATGCCAGGCCGCGCCGGCTTCGCGCTCGGTCACGGGCACCCAGATCGAGGCGCCTCCGGCTTCGGGCTGCAGGCGCAGCAGCAGCGCGGGGCCGAGGTCGATCATCACAGCCAGGCGGCCGGCGGCGCCGTCGGCCGTCCAGCGCTGGCCGTCCCAGGCCAACGACACCAATCGTGGCACCGACCGGCGCCACGCCAGGCCGCCCATGGCTCCGGCAACGGCCAGCGCGGCGAGCAGGGACGGCAACTCAGCCCGTTGCAGCAACCAGGCGGCACAAGCCGCTGCGGCCAGCGCAGGCAAGCAGGCATTCAACAGCCACCAGCGCCGCCCGCCGCTGCAGGACACAGCCACCGGGGCGGCGGCACGCATGGTGGATCAGGCGCGCCGGAACACCAGCGTCCCGTTGGTGCCGCCGAAGCCGAAGTTGTTCTTCACCGCCACCTCGATCTTCATCTGCCGCGCCTCGTTGGCGCAGTAGTCCAGGTCGCATTCCGGATCCTGATTGAAGATGTTGATGGTGGGCGGCGACACCTGGTAATGCAGCGCCAGCACGGTGAACACCGACTCGATGCCACCGGCGCCGCCCAGCAGATGCCCGGTCATCGACTTGGTCGAGTTCACGACCATCTTCTTCGCGTGGTCGCCGAACGCGAGCTTGATCGCATTCGTCTCGTTCACGTCGCCCAGCGGCGTGCTGGTGCCGTGTGCGTTGAGGTAGTGCACGTCGGATGCGTTGATGCCGGCGTTGCGCAGCGCCGCCTTCATGCTGCGCTTGGGGCCGTCGACATTGGGCGCCGTCATGTGGAAGGCGTCGGCACCCATGCCGAAGCCGGCCAGCTCGGCGTAGATCTTCGCACCACGCTTCTTCGCGTGTTCATACTCTTCAAGCACCAGCACGCCGGAGCCTTCACCGAGCACGAAACCGTCGCGGTCCTTGTCCCAGGGACGGGACGCGGTCTGCGGATCATCGTTGCGCGTGGACAGCGCGCGCGCTGCCGCGAAGCCTCCCACGCCGAGCGGCGAAACGGTGCTTTCGGCGCCACCGGCAATCATCACGTCGGCGTCGCCGTACTCGATGAGCCGGCCGGCTTCACCGATGCAGTGCAAGCCTGTGGTGCAAGCCGTCACGATGGCCATGTTCGGGCCGGTGTAGCCATACTGGATGGACACATGGCCGGAGATCATGTTGATGATCGAAGCCGGCACGAAGAAGGGCGAGATGCGGCGTGGGCCGCGTTCGCGGTAGTCGCCGTCGGTCTGTTCGATCATCGGCAAACCGCCGATGCCCGAACCCACCAGGCAGCCGATGCGTTCGGCACCGTCCTCACCCAGCGTCTCGCCATGCGGCAGGCCGGCGTCCTGCACGGCCTGGATGGAAGCCGCCATCCCGTAGTGGATGAAGGTGTCCATGTGGCGGGCTTCCTTGGCGGGGATGTAGTCCTCGATCCGGAAGCCCTTCACCTCGCCCGCGAAGCGGCAGGCAAAGGCCGAGGCGTCGAACTTGGTGATGTTGGCGATGCCCGAGCGGCCCGCCACCAGATTGGCCCAACCCTCCGCCACGCTGTTGCCCACCGGGCTGACGAGCCCGAGGCCGGTGACGACGACCCTGCGCCGCGGCATCGGGGACTCAGCCCTTCTGGTGGCTGCTGGCGTAGTCGATGGCCAGCTGCACAGTGGTGATCTTCTCGGCTTCCTCGTCGGGGATCTCGATCCCGAACTCGTCTTCGAGCGCCATCACCAGTTCCACGGTGTCCAGCGAGTCGGCGCCCAAGTCAGCCACGAAGGCCTTCTCGTTGGTGACGTCGGATTCAGGTACGCCGAGTTGTTCGGCAATGATTTTCTTGACTCGCGCTTCGATATCGCTCATGACTCCTCCAGGAGTGGGATCGGTTCAAACAGCCCGCGATTCTACCGGCGGGGCTCGCACCGGATTTCTGCGTATTGACGCCGATGGCTCAGGCCATGTTTCAGACCATGTGCATGCCGCCGTTGACATGCAGCTCGGTGCCGGTGATGTAGCCGGCTTCGCGGCTGGCCAGGAAGGCCACGGCGTGCGCCACTTCCTCAGCCGCACCCAGGCGGCCGAGCGGAATCTGCGCCAGCAGCGCGGCCTTGGCGGCTTCGGGCAGGCCATGCGTCATGTCGGTGGCAATGAAGCCAGGCGCCACGCAGTTGACCGTGATGCCGCGGCTGCCGAGTTCACGCGCCAGCGAACGCGTCATGCCGGCCACGCCGGCCTTGGCGGCTGCGTAGTTGGCCTGGCCAGCATTGCCGCTGGCGCCGACGACGGAGGTGATGTTGACGATGCGCCCGTAGCGCTGCTTCATCATCGGCCGCATCACGGCGCGGCAGGCGCGGAACACGGCCTTGAGGTTGGTGTCGAGCACAGCGTCCCAGTCGTCGTCCTTCATGCGCATGGACAGCGTGTCGCGCGTGATGCCGGCGTTGTTGACGAGCACGTGCAGGCCGCCCTGCGACTTGACGATGCCGTCGATGGCGGCGTCGAGCGCGCCGCCGTCGGTGACGTTGAGCACGATGCCCTGGCAGCCGGAGTAGGCGGCCAGTGCCTCGCCGATGGACGCTGCGCCGGCTTCGCTGGTGGCGGTGCCGGTGACGCGGAAGCCCGCGCCGGCCAGTGCCAGCGCGATGGCGCGGCCGATACCGCGCGAGGCGCCGGTCACGAGCGCGATCTGGGCTTCACTCATGCCAGCAAGTCCTTGGCGGCTTGCAGCGAGGCTGGGTCAAGCACGGTGGTCGAGACGATCTCGGCATCGAGGCGCTTCACCAGCCCGGACAGCACCTTGCCCGGCCCGCACTCGAAGATGTGCGCCATGCCGCGACCGCGCAGCGCCTGCGTCACCTCCACCCAGCGCACCGGCCCGAAGGCCTGACGGTAGAGCGCGTCGCGGATGGCGTCGGGCTCGGTCTGCACCGCAACGTCGACGTTGTTCACAACCGGAATGCGCGGCGTGCGGATGTTCACCGTCGCCAGTTTCTCGCGCAGCGCATCGGCAGCCGGCTTCATCAACGACGAGTGGAAAGGTGCCGACACGGCCAGCAGCAGTGCGCGCTTGGCGCCCATGGCCTTGAGCTTCTCGCAGGCGCGGTCGACGCCGGCCTTGCTGCCGGCGATCACCGTCTGCTTGGGGTCGTTGAAGTTGGCGGGCGCCACCGTCTCACCGGTCTCTGCCGCCACGGCGGCGCAGCCTTCGCGCACGACATCGGCATCCAGCCCGATGATGGCGGCCATGGCGCCGGCACCCACGGGCACCGCGTCCTGCATGGCGCGGGCGCGAAGGCGCACCAAGGGCAGCGCGTCGGCCAGGGTCAGCGCGCCGGCGGCAACCAGCGCGCTGTACTCGCCGAGCGAATGCCCCGCCACCGCGGCCGGCTCGGCGCCGCCTTCGGCGCGCCAGGCGTTGTAGCAGGCGATGGCGGACGCCAGCATCACCGGCTGCGTGTTGGTGGTGAGGTCCAGCGCTTCCTTCGGACCCGCGTGGATCAGGTGCGCCAGATCTTCGTCCAGCGCCGACGACGCTTCTTCCAGCGTGCGCTTGACGGCCGGATGATCGCCCCAGGCGTCGAGCATGCCGACGGACTGCGAGCCCTGGCCGGGAAAGACGAAGGCGAATGCGGGCATCGTGAATGGCCTGTCGGTGCGGATGAGGATGGCGCTCAGAAGTCGAGCAGCACGGCACCCCAGGTGAAGCCGCCGCCCACGCCTTCCAGCATCAGCGTGTCACCGCGTTGGATCTTGCCGCTCTTCACCGCCACGTCCAGCGCCAGCGGCACGCTGGCCGCCGAGGTATTGCCGTGTTCGTCAACGGTGGCGATCAGCTTGTCCAGCGGCAGCTTCAGCTTCTTTGCCGTGCCCTGCATGATGCGGATGTTGGCCTGGTGCGGGATCAGCCAGTCGATGTCGGCTTCGGTGCGGCCGGCCTTTTCCAGCGTCGCCCGTGCAGCGCTTTCCAGCACGCCCACGGCGAGCTTGAACACGGCCTGGCCGTCCATCTTCAGCAGCGGGTCGCCCAGCACCTGGCCGCCTGCCACCGTGCCCGGCACGCACAGGATGCCGACATGTTTGCCGTCGGCATGCAGATCGGTGGCCAGGATGCCGGGCTCGCTGCTGGCTTCCAGCACCACGGCGCC
>JANNFE010000071.1:0-15785 GCA_031379415.1 Betaproteobacteria bacterium
GGCTGCGGCGCGGCCTGGGGCGGCGGGGGCGCGGGCCGCGGCGCAGGGGCGGGAGCGGGTGCGGGCTGCGGGGGTTCCACCGCGCGCGGCGCAGCCACCTGCGGCACGCTGGCCCACAGCTCGGCGCTCACCACTTCGGGCGCGTGCGTACGCCAATCGACCGACACCGTCAGCGCCACCGCCAGCCCTGCATGCGCCAGCACCGACAGCGCCACGCCGGGGCCGTTGCCGCCTGGGGGGCGCGGCAGCAGCGCATCGTGCGGCAGCGTGGCCTGCATGCTCAGTTCGGGCCCTGCTTGACCGACAGGCCCACGCGCTTGACACCGGCGCGCTGCAGCGTGTCCATCACGCGCACCACGCTTTCGTAGCGCACGCTCTTGTCGGCGCTGATGACCACCGGCACCTCGGCATTGCCGGCCTGCTTGCCGCGCACCTGCGCCGCCAGCTGCGGTAGCGCCACAGCCATCGGGTCCTGGCTGTCGACGCGGATGCGCAGCTTCTCGTCGGTGCCGACGATGACCTCGATCACCGTGCCCGTGCGCTGCTGGCTCTTGCCGACGCTGGGCAGGTCGACCACGCCGGTGGTGATGAGCGGCGCGGTGACCATGAAGATGATCAGCAGCACCAGCATGACGTCGATGAACGGCACCATGTTGATCTCGTTCATCGAGCGGCGGCCGCTGCGGTGGCCTCGGTGCGACAGTGCGGGCATCAGCGTGCGCCCGAGCCCATCACCGTGGTGGTGGCCGCGGCGCCGGCGTTGCGCTGCAGGATGTTGCTGAACTCCTCGATGAAGGTTTCCAGCGTGATGGCGATGCGGTCGATGTCGCGCGCAAACCGGTTGTAGGCCACCACCGCGGGAATGGCCGCGAAGAGGCCGATGGCCGTGGCCACCAGCGCCTCGGCGATGCCCGGCGCCACCGTGGCCAGCGTCACCTGCTGCAGGTTCGACAGGCCGACGAAGGCATGCATGATTCCCCACACCGTACCGAACAGCCCGACGTAGGGGCTGACCGAGGCCACGCTGGCCAGGAAGCTCAGGTTGCTTTCGATGACGTCGAGCTCGCGCTGGAAGCTGGCGCGCATGGCGCGGCGCGCGCCGTCGAGTTGCGCGCTGGCGTCCATGCGCTTTTCGCGCAGCTTCAGGAATTCACGCATGCCGCTGGCGAAGATGCGCTCCATCGGCGCTGTGTCGGGCTTCTGGCTAACGGCGGTGTTGAGTTCGGTGAGGCTGCGGCCCGACCAGAACTCGCGCTCGAATTCTTCGTTGCTGTTGCGCACTTTCTTCAGGCCGAAGACCTTGGCGAAGATGACGGTCCAACTCGTCAGCGAGGTGAGCGCCAGGCCGGCCATCACGAGCTGCACCACCAGGCTGGCCTGCAGGACGAGGGCGGTGATGGACAGGTCTTGGCTCATGGGCGGGTGATGATGTCGTTCGGAATGCGGCGCGGCTTGAAGGTTCCCTGCTCGACGCAGGCGATGCGGACGGTGCCCTCGGCCAGCAGCGTGTTGGCGCGCCAGGCCTGCTGCGCGATGAGCATCGACGCCGCGCCACGCTGCTGCAGCCGCGCGGTGATGTCGAGCATATCGTCCAGGCGCGCCGGTGCCAGGTAACGAAGCTGTGTATCGGTGACGACGAAGATGGCGCCGGTGGCCTCGCGCAGCGCCTGCTGGCCCACACCGAGTGAGCGCAGCCATTCGGTGCGCGCGCGCTCGAAGAACTTCAGGTAGTTGGCGTAGAAGACGATGCCGCCAGCGTCGGTGTCTTCCCAATAGACGCGCAACGGGTGGCGGAAGGGCGCCTGGGTCGGGGTTTGCGGGATCGGCGGCATCGGCGCAGCGGATTATCGCCGCGGCCTAAGGCACGACCTTCCTGTAGACCGGCCCCCACAGCGGATGCCCGGCCTCGGAGCGGCTGAGCGCGAAGCTGGCGTCGGCGGCGCGCGCGGCGCGGAAGGCGGCTTCGCACTCGGCCAGGCGCTCGCTGGTGCAGGTGATGAAGGCCAGCAACTTGTGCGCGCTGGCCTGGTCGCGGCCGCTGCGCAGGCCGGCTTGCAAGGCCTTGCGCAAGGCCGCTTCGGCCTGCGGGTACTGGCCGTCGTCGTAGGCGCGGATGCCCTCGAAGAGCGAACGTTCGGCCGGGCGCTCCATCAGGTCGGCCAGGCCGCCGGGTGGCGGCGGTGGTGGCGGCGCGGCGCAGGCGACCAGTGCGACGACGATCGCGGCGGTGACGAGGCGGATGCGGGCCGGCATGCTCACTGACCGAAGCGGTGGCGCACGGTCACCGGCTTGTCGGCGCTGACTTGCACCGTGGCGCTGTAGGGCGGGAAGTCTTCATTGCGCACGGTGACGCTGTGCGTGCCCTCGGGCAGTTGCAGGCGCGTCAGCGGTGGCGTCGTGCCGGCAGGCTGGCCGTTCACCTCCACCTGGCCCCACGGGCTGATGGCCAGCTGCAGCAGGCCCAGCGCGGGCGGCGCGGCAGCAGGCGCGGCGGCGCTGCGCGCCTCGCGCACGGGGCCGGCCGTGGCCTTGCTGCGCGCTGGCGGGGCGGTGCGGACGGCAGCTGTCGCTGGCGCCGGCAATGGGGCAGTGGGGGCCGTGACTTCGGGGCTGGCGCTCGATGCAGAAGGCTCGACCGCGGGCGCCGCTTCGACCGTGGGTGCGGGCATGGCTGCGGGTGCTGGCGCGGCCACCGGGGCGGCCACCGCAACCACCGGCGGCGGCGCAGCCTGGCGATGATCGGCCAGCCACACCAGACCCAGTGCCAACACGCCCGCCGCGGCCAGCATGCCCAGACCGGCCGAGCGCCCGGCCGGCGCTTGCGCAGGCTGGCCGGCAGCCGCCGATGGCGTGGCGACGGTGGGCGCGGCGGTGGTGTCGTCGGCCACTTCGTTGACGCTGTGGCGCTCCACCCAGCGGCGCAGGTCGGCCGACATCTCGGCCGCGGTGGTGTAGCGGTCCGACGGGTCACGCGCCATCGCCTTGGCGGCAACGCCGGCGAGCGTCCTGGGTACGCCAGGGCGCACTTCATGCGCCGGCGCTGGGTGGTTGGTGAGCACGGCGGTGGTGATCTGCTCGACGCTGTCGCCGCTGTAGGCCTTGCGCAAGGTCAGCAGTTCGTAGAACACCACGCCCAGGGCGTGAATGTCGGTGCGCGCGTCCACCGCGCCGCCTTGCAGTTGCTCGGGGGCCAGGTAGTGCGGCGAGCCGACGACCATGCCTTCCAGCTGCGGCAGCACGCGGCTGTTGGCGATGCGGGCGATGCCGAAGTCCAGCACCTTGGGCTTGTCGCGCTTGTTCAGGAAGATGTTGGCCGGCTTGATGTCGCAGTGCACGACGCCGCGCGCATGGGCATACGACAGCGCGTCGGCCACGCGCCGCACCAGCTGTGCCGCCTGCCCTGGCGTGGGGTGCCAGCCTTCGGCCAGGCGCTGGCGCAGGTCCTGGCCCTGCAGCCTTTCCATGGCGATGTAGACGCCGTGGCTGGACAGACCCGCGTCGTGCACGGTGACGATGTGCGCGTGCGACAGGCCCGCCGCCGCGCGCGCTTCGTTGAGAAAGAGGTCGTCCAGCGTCTGCCGGTTCGCGGGGTCGATGTCGAACTGCAGCGTCTTCACCGCCACCGTGCGCGACAGCAGGGGGTCCCAGGCCTCGTGCACCTGGCCCAGGCCGCCGATGCCCAGCACGCCCTTCAGTGCATAGCGGCCGATGTGCGAGATGGTGGGCTGCTGCTCCACCGGCGCGGGCAGGCTGTCGCCGCTGCTGTCGGCACCCAGGTCGGCGCTGGCGTCGGGTGCGCCGCTGTCGATGGCAGACGGCCAGGAGTCAACCGCCACCGGCACCGAATCGGCGCCGGGCGGCAGGGTGGCGACGGTGGCGGCGAAGTCGCTGGGCGCCGCATCGTTGCGGGGGCGGCGGTGAAAAAAGTGATAGGCCACGACTTCGCAGCTTAACCCCCTTGCTTGGGGGGGTGCACCCGGAAATGCGCCGAGTTTCTGGACCGTTAACCCGCTGTCACCGCTCTTGCCATCACCGCAATTCACGGGTCAGGCGGCGCATGGCCTCCTGCAGATGCGGCATGGCGCTGGCGAACGACAGGCGCACATGGCGCTCGGCCTGCGCCGGGCCGAAGTCGCGGCCGGGCGTCAGCGCCACGTGGGCGCGGCGCATGAGCTCGAAGCAGAAGTCCCAGCTGCTCGTGCTGTAGCGGCTGCAGTCGAACCAGGCGTAGAAGGCGCCGTCGGGCACCACGGGCACGTCCAGGCCCAGCGCCTGCAGCGCGGGCACGACGAAGTCACGGCGCTGGCGGAATTCGGCGCGGCGGCCTTCGTACTCGGCCAGGCTCGCGGGCTCGAAGCAGGCCAGCGCAGCGTGCTGGGCCAGGCTGCTGGCGCAGATGTAGAGGTTCTGCGCCAGCTTCTCCACCGGCGCCACCAGCTCCGGCGGCAGCACCATCCAGCCCAGACGCCAGCCCGTCATGCCGAAGTACTTGCTGAAGCTGTTGATGCTGATGACGTCGTCGCCCAGGCTCAATGCGCTGCGGCCATAGGCTTCTTCGTAGCTCAGGCCGAGGTAGATCTCGTCGACGATGCTCACGCCGCCGCGCGCGCGCACCAGGTCCACGATGGCGCGCATCTCCTCGGGTGCGATGGACGTGCCCGTCGGGTTGCTGGGCGAAGCCAGCAGCACGCCGCGCGTGGCCGGGCCCCAATGCGCGGCCACCGACGCGGCGTCGAGCTGGAAGCGCGCTGCGGCCGAGGCCGGCAACAGCCGCGGCGTGGCGCCCGTGGCGGTGACGAAGTGGCGGTTGCAGGGGTAGCTGGGGTCGGGCATCAGCACCTCGTCACCGGGCTCGAACAGCGCCAGCGTGATGAGTTGCAGCGCCGCCGATGCACCCGCGGTGATGACGATGCGCTCCGCATCGACCGCCACGCCGAAACGCGTGCCGTACCAGGCGGCAATGCGCTGGCGCAACGCCGGCAGCCCGGTGGCGTGGGTGTACTGCGTGCGCCCGGCTTCCAGGCAGGCCGCTGCGGCGCGCTGCACGGCCGGCGCGGCGGTGAAGTCGGGCTCGCCGATGTTCAGGAAGAGCATGGGCTCACCGCCCTGGGCGGGGTCGCACTCGGGGCTGCGCGCGATGGCGTCAGCGGTCTTGGCGCACTCCATCACGTAGAACGGCTCGATGCGCTCGAGCCGGCTGGCCATCCGCATCATCGGCGCGCGCCACCTGCCTCGGCCGGGCGCAACTCGGCGGCGCACTTGTCGAGCACGCCGTTGACATACTTGTGGCCGTCGGTGCCGCCAAAGCTCTTGGCCAGTTCCACTGCTTCGTTGATGGCCACGCGGTAGGGGATGTCGACGCAGTGCATCAGCTCGTAGGTGCCGATCATCAGCACCGCATGTTCCACCGGCGACAGCAACGTCGTCTTGCGGTCGGCATGGCGGGCCAGAACCTCGTCCAGCGCCGCGGCCAGCTCGATGCCGCCGTTCAGCAAGGCGTCGAAATGGGCACGGTCGCACTTGTCGAAGCCGTCGAGCTCGCGCACCGTGGTCACGATGTCCGCGGCATCGCCACCCGCCAGCAGCCACTGGTACAGGCCCTGCAGTGCGAATTCGCGCGAGCGGCGGCGCGCCGACTTCGGCGCGGCGCGCTTCTTCGCCACTGGCGCTTCGGTGCTCACGAAAGATCTTCCAGCAGGTTGGCCATCTCGACGGCGACACGGGCAGCGTCGCGGCCCTTGTCCTCGGCGCGTGCCCAGGCCTGGGCTTCGTTTTCAACCGTCAGGATGGCGTTGGCCACCGGTACGCCATGGTCGAGCGCCACGCGCATGACGCCGGCGCCGCTTTGATCGGCAACCAGCTCGAAGTGGTAGGTTTCACCGCGGATGATGCAGCCCAGGGCGACGAGCGCGTCGAAGTCGCCGCTTTCGGCCATCGCCTTCAGCGCCATCGGGACCTCCAGTGCGCCGGGTACGGTGACGTGCTTGATGTCGCCTTCATCCACGTCCAGCCGCTCAAGCTCGGCCAGGCAGGCCTGCGCCAGCTTGGCGGTGAGCAGGTCGTTGAAGCGGGCCTGCACGATGCCGATGCGCAGGCCTTCGCCGATGAGTTCGCCCGCGCTGCCTTGATCGGCATCCTTCATGGTCTTGGTGCTTTCTGGTTCAGGCGCTGGGGGCCGCCGTGAAACCGGTGATCTCGAGGCCGTAACCCGTCATGCTGGGCATGCGGCGCGGGCTGCCCAGCAGGCGCATGCGGCGCACACCCATGCTGCGCAGGATCTGCGCGCCGACGCCGTAGGTGCGCAGGTCCATCTGCACGCGACCGCTCTGCGTCGCAGCGCGCTCGGGCAGCACCTGGGGCAGCAGCGCGGCCGCGTCGCCGGTGCAGTTCAACAGCACGGCCACGCCGCACGGGCCGGACTGCAGCGCCTGCAGTGCGGCCGGCAGTGGCCAGGAATGGCCGCCCCCGGCGGCGTCCAGCAGGTCGAAGGCGGTGAAAGGTTCATGCACGCGCACCGGCACTTCATCTGCTGTTGACCAGCTGCCATGTGCCAGCGCCAGATGCAGGCCGCCGCCCTTGTCGTGGAAGGCGATGCAGTTGAAGTCGCCCTGGGGCGTGCGCAGCGTGCGCGCGCCCAGGCGTTCGATCAGCGTCTCGTTGCGGCTGCGATAGCCGATGAGGTCGGCGATGGTGCCGATCTTCAGACCGTGTTCGCGCGCGAAGACCTGCAGGTCGGGCAGGCGCGCCATGGTGCCGTCGTCCTTCATGATCTCGCAGATCACGGCGGCGGGCGTCAGGCCGGCCATGCCGGCCAGATCGCAGCCGGCTTCGGTGTGGCCGGCGCGCATGAGCACGCCGCCGTCCTGCGCCTGCAGCGGGAAGACATGGCCGGGCTGCACCAGGTGGGCCGGCTGCGCGTCGCGCGCCACGGCCACGGCAATGGTGCGCGCGCGGTCGGCGGCCGAGATGCCGGTGGTGACGCCGCTGGCCGCTTCGATGGAGACGGTGAAGGCGGTGCCGTGCTTGGTGCCGTTGCGTGAGGCCATGGGCGGCAGCTGCAGGCGTTCGCAGCGCTCACGCGTGAGCGTCAGGCAGATCAGGCCACGCGCATGCCGGGCCATGAAGTTCACGGCTTCGGGCGTGACGTGCTCGGCGGCGAGCACCAGGTCGCCTTCGTTCTCGCGGTCTTCCTCGTCGACCAGGATCACCATGCGGCCGGCGGCGAGTTCGGCCACCAGCTCGGGGATAGGAGCTATCGACATGCCCGGGATTGTAGGCGGCGGGTCGGCGGGGCACGGCGTTGCCGCAGAAAGCAAGAAGGCCGGCCCGTGGGGCCGGCCTTCAGGGCCGAGAGCTAGAAGACGACGCGTCAGGCGCGACGACGGGTGCGCGTGGCGCCCAGACCAGCGAGCGCCAGGCCTGCCAGGGCAAGCGAGGTGGGCTCGGGAACGGTGCCGCCTGTATTGTTGTGGACGCCGAACACGAAGTTGTCGAAGCCCAAGACGTCGGTATCGCGGTTTGCTGCGGTACCAGCGGCCCTTGGTGCCTGCGTGATCGAGAAGATCACCTTGTCGAAGTTGAAGTCGGCCTGGATGCCGTAGAACAGTAGATTGCCGTTGCGATTCGCCGGATCGCCAGCGGTTCCCTCTTCGTTCATCAGCCGTCGAGTCAACTGCTGGACGCCGTTCAGTTCGAACGAGATATCGAACGTGCCTGCATAGTCGCCGAGGTCGGTCACGACGAACGAGAAGGCGTTGATCGCAGGGCCAAGCGTCAGGGTGAAGGAACTGGTCGCCTCAAGCCAGTTGCCAGCACCCGTTTCACCCGTAATGGGGTCGGGCTCGACGGGCACTGTGACGTTGTAGCGACCCAGACTGGGGTCGAAGAAGCCATTGGCGCTGGGGGCCAGCCCGACGTCGCCGCCACCGATCGACGCCGTGCCACCGGTGTAGCCCGTAGTGAGTTGGCGACCCTCGAACGTATTTGTGCCCAACTCAGTCAGGTTGGTGCCGAATGCCGCCTGAGCATTCAGGATCGACTGATTGAACTGCGGTACGACGTTACTGGCCAAGTTAGCCTTCGGGCCCTGCACACCGATGAGCTGCACGGGGTCGGCGTATGAACTCAGCGATGCCAGCGCCAGTGCCAACCCTGCGAACGCGTATCGGCAGCTGTGACGAAAAGTGAACATCAAGGACTCCTGAAAACGAGGAGATCGAAACCGATCCCGATATCTAGAAATAAGCAGGTTCTGTGCCGAAGCAGAAACTCCCATGAAATCAACACCTTGCTATTGCTTCGCGAAGGTGCCGAACCCGGTTGTCAAGCATCTCGACAGCGCATCACCCGGTAGCCCCGACGATAGGCCTCGCAAGCACCTGCAAGTCATCCCCGATTCGAGTGGTCTGCACGAAGCGGAAACGCGGCGCCTCTGCGATGCCGGTCAGTGGCGGCCAGTCGACGGCGCCATGTCCCGGACCCAGGAGAACGGGCGCCAGGTAGCACAGCAGTTCGTCAACGCAGCCGGTCCTCAGCAGTGCGGCATTCAGGCGCGCGCCCGCCTCGACGTGGACCTCGTTGATGCCGCGCGCACCGAGTGCATCAATGACGGCTCGGAGATCGACGCGTCCCTCGGCGCCCTTGCACTCGACGATTTCCACCCAGGCTTCACGCAGCACCGCCGCACCCGGGGCCGCTGCATCGGTCGTGAAGACCAGCACTCGCCCTGGCGCGGCCAGCAATCGGGCGCTGGGCGGCAGCCTGAGCGAGGAGTCGACCACCACGCGGAGCGGTTGCAGAAGGCTCGGTACCAGCCGGACATCCAGCCGCGGGTCATCGGCGAGCACGGTGCCGATACCGGTGAGCACCGCGCCTGCACGTCGACGCCAGGCGTGGCCATCGGCGCGCGCTGCCGGGCCGGTGATCCACTGGCTGCGGCCGTCGGGCAAGGCCGTGCGGCCATCCAGCGACAGCGCGAGTTTCAGCCGCACCCAGGGGCGGCCGCGCTCGTGGCGCGAGAAGAACCCGATGTTGAGCTCCCGTGCCTGTTCGGCAAGCTCGCCTTCGGAGATGACGACCGCGACGCCTGCCTCGCGCAAGCGCCGCAGTCCGCTGCCGGCGACAGCCACGAAGGGGTCGCCGACGGCGACGACGACGCGCGCGATGCCTGCTTCAATCAGGGCATCGCAGCAGGGCGGGGTGCGGCCGTGGTGCGAACACGGCTCCAGCGTCACCCACGCCGTGGCGCCGCGCAAGTCATGGCCGGCAGCGCGGGCATCGCGCAGGGCCATGACTTCGGCGTGTGGCCCGCCGGCTTGCTGCGTGCTGCCTTGGCCGAGCACACGGCCGTCCTGGTGCCCGATGACGCAGCCGACGCGCGGGTTGGGGTCCGACACGCCGATGGCGTCGTGCGCCAGCCGCAGCGCCTGCCGCATGCGTTCATCGTCGAGGGCAAGCGGCATCACGTTGACCGCCCGACCACCGCGTGCGCCGTGCCCGCGATCACGCTCCGGGCTGGTGGTGCCAGGTGTTGCTGAATACGTCGGGCGTGGTCACAGCATCGTCGGCGGGGCAGGTGAAGGGCGCGAGCCCGTCGCCAGCGCGGATGACGAGGAAGTTCTGGGCCAGCAGCGCCGCATCAGCGCGAACGTAGTTGAAGGGATGGTCCTGATTGCGGATAGCCGGATTCGTGCCGAGCGGCACGGGCACCACGGTCTGGCCGCGCGTCGTGGTGTAGCGACAGATGCGATAGTGGACGTTCGACGCGTCGGCGATGTTGGCCGCCAGAGCGTCGAAGCCGCCGGCAGGCATGGCGATGCTGACCCGGGACTGGCCGGTCCAGATCGGAACGTTGCGCAGAGGATTGCCAACCGCCAGCGAGGTGTCGATGTCCAGCAGCATGGCGCAGTAGTAGGCCACTGCGGTGGCATCGCTGACCGAGTCGGTGAAGCAGCCTGTGGCTCCTGCGGGCACCGTGGTCGTCACCGACACGCCGACGCCGGGCAGTGAGGCGCTGGGTGGTACCTCGGCCTGGGGGGCCTCCGGCTGCACGATGCCCGTGGCGAAGCGCACAAAGCCCGACAGCAATCGGGCATTGACGTCGGTACAGGCAGGGTTGCAGATGCGGGTGATGAAGCCGGTGCTGTTGTTGAAAGTCCAGCCCACACCAGCGCCCGCGCCCGGTGGCGTGAAGGTGCTGGTGCCGTTGCCCAGGTCGACGGCGTTGTAGGGCACAGCCGGATGGCGGCCCTTGACGGTCTGCGCCACCGAACCGATGCCTGGGGCCGACAGCGCAGCACCGATTTCAGGCGCGGTGGCCGAAACGAGAGTGCCCATGCGCAGGAACTGGACTTCACCATTGCGGTCGGACCAGGCCACACGCACGCCCACGTTCTTGTGCGCGGCCACCCGCGTTTCGTCGCCGACTGCGGGAAACGCCACCACAGTCTTGGTGACCGTAAAGGTCGCGTTGCTGTCTGCAGGGGTCACGTCGGCAGCCGCCGCGGTGACCACGTCGTCGTAGGCGAATCGCCCTGCCAGCGGCGCCGAAGGGAGGACCGAAAAAGAGCGGTCGCGCTCGATCTGGGCCTGGGCAATGCGCACCGCTTCAGAACGCTGTTTGGAAACGTCGGCATTAGATCGCAGCGACGCCTGCAGACCAACGACGCCGAGCATCCCAAAGGCCATGACGGCCATCGCGACAACGGCTTCGATGAGTGAAACACCGATCTGCCGGCGCCGCTTGTTCCTGAGGACCGCTGGGCTCATGGGAAGTCTCTCCAACTGCCTGGCACACGCACGAAGGCACCTTCCGTGCTGCGCAGGCGGGTCAGCGCTGCCATGTCGTAGACCACTTGCCCGGTGCCGTTGGCAGTCAGATCACCGGCGCTGATGACGGCGCCACGCACGGTACCGGCATCCAGCGTGACGCTGCCGGCATAGACCAGCCCGCTGATCGTCGCGCCCACTGCAGCGGCATTCACCGTTAGGGGCCCTTCGATGATGAGCGTCACGGGATCAGCCACCGCACCGATGCTGTCGCCGCCGGCATTGATGGTCAGCCCGCCGCCACCGCTGAGCCAGACCACCCGACTGCGGCGGCTGGCCAATACGGCGTTCACTGCCGCAGCGTCGCAGGCGGCGTTGCAGTCAAGCTGGATCGCGGAAGTCTGGCGCTGATAGACCTCTGGCCGCAGGCCGAAGGTGGTCGTGAACAAGCACATCGTGCAGCCCAGGCCATCGGCCCCGAGTGTGCCGAAAGACGGATCATTGGGCTGAACCAGCCCGGCGCTCGTCGACCCCGATGGCCCATAGGTCGTCAACGCGAGGACATTGTTGTTGCCGCCGGCGTGCACCGCCAAGCCCGCCACGGCAGTTTCCTGGTTGATGACCGTGAGCGCGGTGCCACCCAGGTCGCGTCGCACTGTCACGGGCGCGGAGGGCAACTGCTTGAGCGCCGGGTGCATGCCGATGATCGCGCACTGCCGGGAAGCACAGAGCAAGGTAGCCACGATCTCACGAAAGCGCAGGCAGTCCAGGTCGTAGGACGTACAGCCGTTGACCTCCACGCGCATCAGGCCGGGCCGAGTGATCTGATTGACGAATCGCACAGCGAAGGCCGCATTGCCTGCCGGCAGATCGCCAGCGCCGAGGTTAGGCGCCGCGGTGGTCGGGCATTTGCAGCGCCAGTTGTCGCCGTCACGCGAGCAGGCAGCCCAGAAAAGCGTGTCAGCCGCCACCGGGTTCTGCACGCGCGTCACGACGCCGCTCGTCGCATCGAAGTTCAGGTAGCGCTGGCGAAAGGTGTCGAACGCCACGTCATTAGTCTGTTCGCAATTGGCGTCGATGCGGCCGCTGCTGAGCATGCCGAGCACCCAGTCGATGCCAGCTTCAGCCGCTTCGGCCGAGATCGTGGAGCGCAATTGATTGGCCGACGTACGCTGTTCGAAGATCAGGTTGCGGCTGGCATAGGCGGCAGCCAGCGTGACCACGAAGAAGAGCACCATCACCACCGCCAGCGTGGCAGCACCCCGCTGGCGGCGGCCAGACGCTGAAGGAACGACAGAGAGGACGCGACTCATGGCATCAGGCGGGGCAAAACCCGGGTGCGTTGGCGGGGTCGGTGGTGACCTGATCGGCTCGCGTTCTGGCCACGCTCTGCAGGCTGCGCCGGATGGCGAGGTCGCCGACCGAGCGCCCGGTGATGTCGATCACGTACCGGCGCACGCTGATGCGCGGCCAGCAGGCTTCTGTGCCATCAGGACACAGCTTGGGGCAGGGCACAGCGATCGGTGGCTCCAGCAGCGGCGTCACGCTGAAAGCGCGGACGTCGACAACGGCGCTGTCGGTCAAAGCCTGCCAACCCTGGTCGCCGAGCTTGGACTCGATCACGCCGACACCACCAATCTGCCGCAGTCGGTAGCCGTACTCACCCGTGTCTCCTGGCACCCGGCCGTTTTCGAACAGCACCGAGTTGGCACCGGTGGCGATGTCGAGCATGAGGTTCTGAACAAAGTTGGGCGCGGCCGGCGACCAGACGAAGTTGGCGGCATCCGAGAGCCTGCTCAGGGCGCCGGCGCGGCGCAGGTCGCGTGTGATGATGTCGGTGGTGGCGCGCAAGTCCTGCTGAAGCTGCACCTCCAACAGCAGGCGGCGGTTGTCGGTCAATTGCGTGGCCACCAGCGTGGCGGCCGCGGCAACGACGAACATGCCCACCGCGATGCCGACCATCAACTCGACCAGCGAGAGGCCGCGCTGGCCTGCCCGTCCAGTGGACCGCGTCATGGCCATCAGCATGCTGTCACTCCCATGCGTTGCTGGTTGGGTGCGCAGACGGTCGGCCGGCCGCTTTGCAGCACTGTGTTGCGCAGACGCCGGACGTCATCGATGCGGGCCTCAATCTGCACGCTCACGGGCGGTACTCCCACGATGTCGTTGGGAATCGACACCAGACCACCGGTGACGGGGTCGTAACCGAACGCGGAGTCCTGTTCAGCCGGCCACACGAGCGTCACGGCACTGGCGCGGGGCACGCTGACAGTCCGGATCTCCCGCGCCGTGCCATTGCAAGCCGCTCCGGCGCCGCGCGTGCAGTCACATCGCGGGACGCCGTTGTCCGACACGTAGATGACGTAGCAGGTCTGCGTGGCGTCCGACCCGAGATTGAAGCGACCGACGCGGCCGCGGGTGATGGCCTCGCTGCGCGTGAACTGGAGGTCGGTGACGACCTGCGCATTGATGCCCCGCAGGCGCTGCAGCAGGATCATTTCCTGCACCGACGGGGCTACCAAAACGGCAACGAGTGCCACGATGGCGACCACGATCATCAATTCGATGATCGTGAAACCCTGCCCGCGATGGCTACGCCTGCAGTTCATCAACGTGCCCAGCAGCGGTTCGACGCAGCCTCCGTGAAGGCGCCGGCAGCGGTAGCGGACCCGTAGGCGATGTTGCCGGCAGCGACCGTGGCGCGCAGGCGCGAACACTCGCCATCCTTGGCCTGCGACCGGTCGGCAACGGGCGTGGCGACAACGCGATAGCCGGTTGCGCTGACGAGCTCGAGCGTCAGCGTGTAGTAGCCGTTGGCGCTGGTCGCCGGGAGATTGAGGCCCGGTGGGGCGGCCGTGGTCAGGGCCGTGATCGAGTCGCAGTAGGCGGCATTGTTGGCACGGCAACGTTCCTGGGCCAGTTGGATGGCACTGATCGCGTTGAATGCGTCAGAGCGGCGGCTCTTGCGGATGGAATCCATGAACGTCGGATAGGCCACTGCGCCAAGCAGGCTGATCACCGCCACCGCGATCATCAACTCGATGAGCGTGAAACCTTGCATCGGTCGCTGGCGGGCAGGAAAGGCGTGGAGAACCATGGGTGAATTATGGTCAGGTGCTTCGCCCGCAACCAGCTGACGGATGACCGTCGGTCGCTGCCAGAGTGCCGCTTGTCGCCACCTCCTTGAACGTGGGGGGTCAGCAAGGCTTGTGGCCCATCAGGCCCGTGGGTGTGCAGGACCGGACGCGCCCCATCACGTTGACCACCAGGTTGATGCCGTCGCCACGTGTATTGGCCAGCCTGAGCGTGGCCGTGGGTGTGACCGTGCCCTTGATGGGATCGAAGAGCATGGACGCCGAGTTGACGTTCATGCGCAGTCGGCTGTCAGCATCGAAGCGTACCGTCCGCACCTCGGTGGCGCCTGCAAGGCAGGAAGTTTGCGGCCCGTCGCAGCGGCAGGCGTTGGCCGAGCCGGTGTGGATGACGTAGCAGCTCTGCGCTGCGCTGGACTGGAAGCTCACGCGAACTTGCCGCGTATCGGCCACGGCCAGGCTGCGAACGAACTGCAGTTCAGTTTCAAGCTGCGCTGCCGCGCCTTCGAGGCGGCGCCTGTCCTGCATCTCGCCCAGCCCGGGCAGCGTGGTGCCCAGCGTGACGGCCGTGATGCCGAGCACGATGATCGCCTCCAATGAAGTGACGCCGCGTTGCGCTTGTTTGGCTGCTGCCTTCATGTCTGTGCCTCCTGCGTTGCCGATGTGTGGCACTTTAGGAAGGTGGTGACGTTTGCGCTTCCCCCCGCAGCGTGTTCCGAGAGTGACCTCGGTGGGGGCCCCCACGGGCATCCCCCGGTCGGGGGAGTGCGTGGGGGTGGGGGATCAGATGTCGCGGATCAGCTGCCTGAACGCGTCGACATCCTCGAACTCACGGTACACCGAGGCGAAGCGCACGTAGGCCACCTTGTCGATGCGCTTCAGCTCGCGCATCAGCAGCTCACCCAGCCGGGCGCTGGGCACCTCGCGCGCGGCGCTGGCCAGCAGCTTGTCCTGGATGCGGTCGAGCGCCGCGTCCACCTGCTCCACGCTCACCGGGCGCTTGCGCAGCGCCAGCATCATGCTGGCGCGCAGCTTGGCGGGGTCGAACTCGACCCGTGCGCCGTCCTTCTTCACCACCGCGGGCAAGGCGATTTCCGAGCGCTCGTAGGTGGTGAAGCGCTTGTCGCAGTGCAGGCAGCGGCGGCGGCGGCGGATGACGTCGCCCTCGTCGGATTCCCGGGTCTCGACGACCTGGGTTTCCTCGTGGGCGCAGAAGGGGCAGCGCATCCGCAGGCCGCTGAGTCAACCGCTGGCTCAGCGGTAGACGGGGAAGTCGCGCGTCAGTGCCGCCACCTTGGCGCGCACGGTGGCGATGTTCGCGGCGTCGTGTGGCTTGTCCAGCACGTCGGCGATGAGTTGCGCCGTCTGCCGCGCCTGGTCCTCCTTGAAGCCACGCGTCGTCATCGCCGGCGTACCCAGGCGGATGCCGCTGGTGACCATCGGCTTCTGCGGGTCGTTGGGGATGCCGTTCTTGTTGCAGGTCATGTGCGCGTCACCCAGGATGGCCTCGGCCTCCTTGCCGGTCAGGCCCTTGGGGCGCAGGTCGACCAGCATCACGTGGCTCTCGGTGCGGCCGCTGACGATGCGCAGGCCGCGCTGGATGAGCGTTTCGGCCAGCACACGGGCGTTGTCCACCACCTGCTGCTGGTAGAGCTTGAACGCGGGCTCCAGCGCTTCCTTGAAGGCCACCGCCTTGCCGGCGATGACGTGCATCAGCGGCCCGCCCTGGATGCCCGGGAAGATGGCGCTGTTGATCTTCTTGGCGATGGCTTCGTCGTTCATCAGGATGATGCCGCCGCGCGGGCCGCGCAGGCTCTTGTGCGTGGTGCTGGTCACCACATCGGCAAACGGCACCGGGTTCGGGTAGACGCCCGCGGCGGTGAGGCCCGCGTAGTGCGCCAGGTCGACCATGAAGAAGGCACCGAC
>JANNFE010000082.1:0-19642 GCA_031379415.1 Betaproteobacteria bacterium
GCAGATGCCGGGCGAGGCGCTGCGCATGCGCTTTCCCACGCAGGTGAAGATCGGCCCGGCAGAACGCATCCGCGATCTCGTCAACCTGCAGCTGCCCGGTGTCACGCTGCGCGCCTTGCCGGTGGCGCCGCGGCAGATTCCTTATCACGCCGGCTTCACCTACTTCGAGCTGGAAACGCGCGGCAACGAACTCTGGAAGCAGCTCGAGACCTCGGGCGGCCTGGCCATGCACATTGCCGGTGACTTTCCCGGCCTGGCCATCGAGTTCTGGGCCGTGCGCGGCTGAACCTACTTCAAAGGGCTGATGCGATGAGCCAGGACGACCAGCCGCCCGATCCTTTCGCCGCCTTCGAAGGCGACCGCACCGTCATCAAGCCCAGCGCTGGCCGTGGCGCGCGGGCCGCGGCGCCGGCCCCTGCGGCAGCCGCGCCAGCGCGTGCGGCCGAGATGCCACCGCTGCCCGAGCTGCCGGCCTATGCCAGCCTGAACCCGCTGGTGCAGGCTGCGGCGCCGTTGCTGAGCGCCGCGCCGCGCTTGCGCGCCACGGTGCGACACGCCAACCCGGCGGCGCTGCAGGCGCAGCTGGTGGAATCGGTCAAGCGCTTCGAATCGGTGGCGCGTGCACAAGGCCTGCCTAACGAACAAGTGGTGGCTGCGCGCTACATCCTGTGCACGCTGCTCGACGAGTCGGCGTCCAGCACGCCCTGGGGCGGTTCCGGCCTGTGGGCGTCGCAGAGCCTGCTCGTGCACTTCCACAACGAAGCCTGGGGCGGCGAGAAGGTCTTCCAGCTGCTCACGCGCCTGGCCGAGAACCCGACGCAACACCGCAACCTGCTGGAGCTGGTGTACGCCGCGCTGTCGCTGGGCTTCGAGGGCCGCTACAAGGTCATGAACGACGGCCGCGCGCAGCTCGACAGCGTGCGCGAACGGCTGGCGCAGAAGCTGCGCGACCTGGCTGGCCCGGCCGACCGCACGCTGTCGCCGCAATGGCAGGGCGTGGCAGCGGCGTCGGCGCGGCTGTCCGACGGCATCCCGCTGTGGGTGGTGGCGGCCGTGCTCGGCTTCCTGCTGCTGGCGCTCTTCCTGGTGCTGCGGCTGACGCTCAACGCGCAGACCGACGCCACCTTCACCGCGCTGCAGAGCATCGACGCGCAGGTCGCCGCCGCGCCCGCGCCGCCACCCCCGGCCACGCCAGCCGCGCCACCGCCACCGCGCCTGGCGCAGCTGCTGAAGAGCGACATCGACGCCGGTTCCGTGGAGGTGAAGGACCTGGCCGACCGCTCCATCGTCACGCTGCGCGGCGACGGCGTCTTCGACCCCGGCAGCGCCGATGTATCGAGCAAGGCCAGGCCGCTCTTCGAACGCATCGGCAAGGCGCTGAACGACGTGCCCGGCCCGGTGCTGATTGCCGGCCACACCGACAACCAGCCCATCCGCTCGCTGCGCTTCCCGTCGAACTGGCATCTGTCCAAGGACCGCGCGGCCAGCGTCAAGGCGCTGCTGTCGGCGTCGGTGAAGCCGGACCGTCTCACCGCCGAGGGCCGCGCCGACACCGAGCCGCTGGCCGACAACAACGGCGCCGAGGGCCGCGCGAAGAACCGCCGCGTGGAGATCACGCTGCTGGCCACGGCCCCTGCCAACTGAGCGCACGATGAAGAAGTTTCTGCAATGGCTGCTGAGCCCGCTGGTGCTGGGCACCCTCGGCCTGCTGGCGCTTTCAGCGCTGGTGTGGTGGGTGCTGCCGCTCATCCCCATCGGCCAGGGGCATCCTTTCGATTCGGTCTGGCTGCGCATCGGCATCCTGGTGCTGCTGTGGGGCACGTGGATCGCCTGGCAGGGCTGGAAGGCCTACCGGCGCCGCCGTGCCAACGCCGTGCTGCTGCAAGGCCTGGGCGCGGGGCCATCGGCGGCGACCAAGGAAGCGCAGCTGCTGGCCAAGCGGTTTGATGAGGCCGTGCAGCGGCTGAAGACGAGCCGCGGTAAATCGCTGTTCGGTGGCGGTACCTACCTGTACGAGCTGCCCTGGTATGTCTTCGTCGGCGCCCCCGGCTCCGGCAAGACCACGGCGCTGATGAACGCCGGCCTGCAGTTCCTGCTGGGTGACCCGGCCAAAGGCGGCAAGGCCTCGGTGCAGGGCGTGGGCGGCACGCGCAACTGCGAATGGTGGTTCACGCAGGACGCGGTGCTCATCGACACCGCCGGGCGCTACGCCACGCAGGAAAGTGACAAGGACGTCGACGCCAGCGCCTGGGACAACTTCCTGGCGCTGCTGAAGAAGACGCGGCCGCGCCAGCCCATCAACGGCGTGCTGCTCACGGTCAACATCCAGGACCTGCTGCAGCAAGGCACGGCAGAACGCCAGGAGCACGCCACCAAGCTGCGCGCGCGCCTGAACGAGCTGCACGCCAAGCTGGGCGTGCGCGCGCCGGTCTACGTGCTCGTCACCAAGGCCGACCTCATCGGCGGCTTCAACGAAAGCTTCGAGGCACTGGACAAGGACGGCCGCGACCAGGTGTGGGGCTTCACCTTCGACGCGCAGGCGCCCGCAGGTGAAGACCCGATGGCCGCTTTCCCGGCGCTCTACCAGCAGCTGCAGCAGCGCCTGGTGTCGCAGCTGGTCGACCGCCTGGAAGGCGAGCGCGACGTGCTGAAGAAGAGCGCCATCTTCGCCTTCCCGCAGGAGTTTGCGGCGCTGCAGGGCGTGCTGGCGGACTTCCTGAAGCAGGTCTTCAGCGGCGGTGGTCAGGTCGAGACGGCAGCGCGCGTGCGCGGCGTCTACTTCACCAGCGGCACGCAGGAAGGCTCGCCCATCGACCGCGTGATGGGCGCCCTGGGCCGCAGCTTCGGCATCGACCAGCGCGCCGCGGCCATCGCACCCGGGCGCGGCAAGAGCTTCTTCCTGCACCGGCTGCTGAAGGACGTGGTCTTCGCCGAGCGTGGCCTGGGCGCGCATAACCCGGTGGCTGAGCGGCGGCGGCGCGTGCTGCGCCTATCGGCCGTCAGCGCGATGGTCGTCGTCACGGTGGCCGTGGCCGTGGGCTGGGCCATCAGCCGCGCGCGCAACCTCGACCACGCGGCGCAGGTGGCAGAACGCCTGCCCGCCATCAAGCAGGGCGTTCAGGGCCTGCCGCCGCCGACCAGTGCCGATGTCGCCGCGCTGCCCGTGCCGCTGGCGCAGTTGCGCGATGCCGCCAAGCTCGAAGCCTTCCCCATCGCCGAGCCGCCGCTGCTGCACGCCCTGGGCCTGTACCAGGGCGACAAGCTCGACGCCGGCGCGCAGATCGCCTACCACCGCCTGCTGCAGAAGGCGCTGATGCCGCGCGTGGCGCAGCGCCTGGAAGAGCGGTTGCGCGCCGCCAACAAGGACAACCTGGAGAACGCCTACGAGGCGCTCAAGTCCTACGTCATGCTGCACTCGCCCGAGCGTTTCGACGCCGACGCGCTACGCGCCTGGATAGCCGTCGACTGGGACGCCAACTACGGCCGCCTGGCGCCCGAACAGCGTGCACAGCTCGACGCCCACCTCGAGGCCTTACTGGCCCTGGGTGCCCCGCGCGCCAACCTGGCGCGTGACGACAACCTGGTGGCCAGCGTGCGCGAGATGCTCGCCGCCTATCCGCTGGAGTACCGCGTCTACAGCCGCCTGAAGCGCCAGTACAAGGCCGGCTCGGTGCCCGACTTCACGGTGGCCGGTGCCGCCGGACCGAACGGTTCGCAGGTCTTCGAGCGCACCAGCGCCGAGCCCTTGAGCAAGGGCATCTCGGGCTTCTACACCAAGGAGGGCTACCGCAGGCAGGTGCTGCCCAACGTCAAGTCGGCCACGCCGCAGCTGGCGCAGGAAGAGAGCTGGGTGCTGGGCATCAAGAGCGACCCGGCGCGCCTGCGCGACGCCATGCTCGGCACCGCGCTCACCGACAAGGTGCGCAGGCTCTACTTCGAGGACTACATCAAGACCTGGGACAAGTACCTGGCCGACGTGAAGCTGGTGAAGCTGAGCGACCCCGAGCGGGCCCTGGCCGTGTCGCGGCTGATCGCTGCCGTCGATTCACCGCTGGCCGCCTACCTGCGTGGCGTCACCGAGCAGACGCGCCTGGTCGAAGCGCCGAAGCCTGCCGGCGGCCTGGCCGCGGCGGCCGACAAGGCGCGTGCCGATGCTGCCGCCTTGGCTGGTGCGGCGCCGGCCGCAGGCGGAGGCTCGGGCGGCCCGCTGGAGCGCATGGTCGACGACCATTTCGCGGGCATCCACCGCCTCGTCACCGGTGACCCGCCGCCCATCAACGAGTCGCTGAAACTCTTCGGCGAACTCAACGCGCAACTCGCCGCCGTGGCCGCCGCCAAGGCCAGCAAGGCACCGCCGCCACCCGGTGGGGGTGCCGAGAAGGTCAAGGCCGCCGCCGCCACGCAACCTGAGCTGGTGCGCGGCATGGTCGAGCAGATGGCCGACGCCACCATCGGCCAGAGCCGCGGTGCAGAACGCGAAGGGCTGACGGCCGAGCTGAAGCCCATCACCGAAATCTGCAACCGCGCCATCACCGGCCGCTATCCCTTCGCCAGCGGCAGCAAGGCCGACGTGCTGCCCGAAGACTTCGGCCAGCTCTTCGGCACCGGTGGCCTCTTCGACGACTTCTTTCAGCGCCGCCTGCTGGCGCTGGTGGACCAGAGCACCACCACCTGGACCTACCGCCCGCTCACCGACGGCACGCGCCCTGTCTCGCCCGCTTCGCTGGCCGAATTCCAGCGTGCGCAACGCATCAAGGAGGTGTTTTTCCGCAGCGGCGGCAAGGCACCGGCCCTGCGCATCGAGATGCGCCTGTCGGAGCTGGAGCCGACGCTGAAGGAGCTGGTCTTCGACATCGACGGCCAGGTGCAGAAGCTCACCAGCAGCGGCCCGTCCATCGCCATCAGCTGGCCCAGCCCGCGGCTGGCCAGCGTGCTGAAGATGAGCACCGGCCTGGGCATCGCGGGGCCGGAGTTCCGCACCGAAGGGCCGTGGGCGCTGTTCAGGTTGTTCGAGCAGTTCCAGATCGAACCCGGTGGCGTGCCCGAGAAATTCAGCGTCATCATGAAGCTCGACGGCAAGCGGGCGCGGTTGGAGGTCATCGCGGCCAGCGTCTTCAACCCCTTCCAGTTGCGTGAGATGAAGCAGTTCCGCTGCCCGGCTTCGCTGTGAGTTCGCTGGCAGGGCCTCCCGGCTGGTACGGCAAGCTGCCGACGCTCGGGGACTTTGCCGCGCGGCGCCTGGACGCCAGCTTTGTCGATCCCTGGGACGCGTGGCTGGCCAGCGGCCTGCTCAGCCTGCGCGAAGCGCGGCCCGAGACGTGGCTGCAGGACTACCTGGACTCGCCGAGCTGGCGCTTCCTGCTCATGCCCGGTGTGCTGCCTGGCGCCGCTGGCGAAGGCGCCTGGGCCGGTGTGTTGATGCCTTCGGTGGACCGCGTGGGTCGCTACTTCCCGCTGACGCTGGTGCAGCCGCTGGGCAGCGGCCCGGCCATCACGCAGCAGATGACGGCGCTGTGGGCCTGGCTCGGCCGCCTGGACGAACTGGCGCGCGACGCGCTCTTTGGCGATTGGACGGCTGATCGCCTGGAAGAAGAGCTGGCCCGGCTGGCGCTGCCCGACATCACAGCGCCAGCGCCGCACGGGGCCACAGCGCCCGCCACCGAGGGGGCGCTGATGGAGTGCAGCGCAGCCGATCAGGCCGACGCTGCCCTGCACATCGGCGCCGAGGCACAGCGTGCCTGGGCCACAGCCGCGCGCGGCCGCGCCTGGTGGTACGCCCGTGCAGACGACGTACCGGCGCGACTTTTGCTCTCACGCGGGCTGCCCGAAGCCGCATCCCTGGCCCGCTTGTTCGGCCCGGCTGCGACAATCTGATTTCTGCCAGCCCAACCTGCCCGCCGCGTGCCCCGGACATGAACCCCGACGACGACGACAAGACCGTCATCCGGCCCCCCGGCTCAGCGCCGCAGACGGGCTTCCAGAAGACCGAGTGGGCGCCCGGCAATGCTGCCTCGGCGCCAGCGCCTGCTGCCGCGCTGGACAAGACGCAGATCTTCGCCGCGCCGCCACCACCCGTGCACGACGACATGGGTGGCAACCTGCCGGTGGGCACGCGGCTGGGCGAGTTCGAGATCACCTCGCTCATTGGCGAAGGCGGCTTCGGCATCGTCTACCTGGCGCACGACCATTCATTGCAGCGCCGCGTGGCGCTGAAGGAATACATGCCCTCGTCGCTGGCCGCGCGCGACGGTGGCAGCCAGGTGAAGGTGAAGAGCGCGCGCCACCGCGAGACCTTCGAAGCCGGCCTGAAGAGCTTCATCAACGAAGCGCGGCTGCTGGCCAGCTTCGACCATCCCTCACTGGTCAAGGTGTACCGGTTCTGGGAGGCCAATGGCACCGCCTACATGGTGATGCCCTTCCTGGAGGGCACCACGCTCAAGGACGTGCTGAAGAGCATGGGCCAGCGCCCCGACGAAGCCTGGCTGCGTTCGGTGCTGGGGCCGCTGACGGAAGCGCTGCTGGTCATCCACTCCGAGCAGTGCTACCACCGCGACATCGCGCCCGACAACGTGATGCTGCTGCCGGACAAGAACCGTTGGCTGCTGCTGGACTTCGGCGCCGCGCGGCGCGTCATCGGCGACATGACGCAGGCGCTGACGGTGATCCTGAAGCCGGGCTACGCGCCGGTGGAGCAGTACGCCGAGATCCCGGGCATGAAGCAGGGCCCGTGGACCGACGTGTATGCGCTGGCCGCGGTGGTGTACTTCGCCATCATGGGCAAGACGCCGCCGCCTTCGGTGGGCCGGCTGCTCAACGACACCTACGTGCCGCTGTCCGAGGCCGCCGCCGGCCGCTACAGCGAGCGTTTCCTCGCCGCCGTGGACCGCGCGCTGGCCGTGCGACCCGAAGAACGCACGCAGAGCATCGGCGAAATGCGCCAGGACCTGGGCCTGGGCGAAGTGGCTTTCGAGTCCTACACCACGCAGCCCCTGCCGCCGGGCACCGAGATGCCCGCGCGCCGGCCGGCCGAAGCCACGCAGGCCAGGACGGGCATGAAGACGCTGGCGGCCGTGCCGCCAGTTCCCGCGCCGCCGCCAATGGTGGCCCAGCGCGACCCGGCGCCCACGCCGTCACCGGCTCCGGCCCCGGTCAAGGGCAAGAGCCCGATGGTCGGCATCGCCATAGGCGTGGCGGTGCTGGGCGGCCTGGGTTTCGGCGCCTACGCGCTGTTCGCGCCCAAGCCGCGGCCGGTGCCCACCGACGTGGCTGCTGCGCCCGCGCCGGGCCCGGTGGCGGCGCCCGCAGCTGCGTCTGCGCTGGTCACGCCACCATCACCGTCACCGCCGGCGCCCGTGGCCGCCCCGCCGCCAGCGCCTGCACCGGCCCCCACAGGCTTCGACGTGCCGCAGCAGTTCGCGGCCATCGTCAAGGCGCAGACCCCCGGCTACGACGTCAGGCTGGCCACCAACAAGGCCAGCTACCGCATCGGCAAGGACAACTTCACGTTCAACGTGCAGGCCGAGCGCGAGGGTTACCTCTACGTCTTCGTCTACGGTGCCGACAAGGCGCTGCTGCAGCTCTATCCGAACATCACCTCGGGTTCGCTGAAGGTGAAGAAGGGGCAGACGGTGAAGATGCCGCTGGCCAACGAGACGCCTTTCGAGACCACCGGCCCGGCCGGGCCCACCGAACTGCTGGTGATGGTGTCGCCGCGTCAGCGCGACCACAGCGCGCTGCGGCCGAAGAAGGACGGCACCATCCGCGTCTTTCCCGGTGGCGCAGAGGCCGACGCGCTGGCCGCGCAGTGGACGGGCGCCGGCCCGGTGCTCGCCGGCAAGGCCATCTGCCCGGCCAGCCAGGCCTGTGACGACGAGTTCGGTGCGGCGTCTGTCAAGGTCGAGGTCACGCCGTGAACAAGGCCTTCGTCAAGGAGCCCGAGGGCCTTGATGAAGAAGACGATGACCACCCCGGTCTGCCGCCGCTGCCGGCGGGCGCGCGCAACTACATCACGCCGGCCGGCTACAAGCGCTTGCGCGAAGAGCTGATGACGCTGCTCGACGTCGAACGGCCCAAGGTCGTCGAAACCGTCTCCTGGGCCGCCAAGAACGGCGACCGCTCGGAGAACGGCGACTACCTCTACGGCAAGAAGCGCCTGCGCGAGATCGACCGCCGCATCCGCTTCCTGACCAAGCGGCTGGACATTGCCGAGGTCGCCGACCCGTCGGCCCACCACGGTCGGACCCAGGTCTTCTTCGGCGCCACCGTCACCTACGCCGCGTCCTCGGGTGAAGAGCGCACGGTGACGATCAAGGGCATCGACGAGGCCGACAGCCTGGCGGGCGAAGTGAGCTGGATCGCGCCCATCGCACGCGCGCTGCTGAAGGCGCGCCAGGGTGATGAGGTGCAACTGGTCACGCCCGGCGGCGTCGAGAAGATCGAGGTGCTGGACGTGTGCTACCCCGCACCAGCTGGCTGAAGCCTTCGCCCGTGCTGTGCCGGCTGCCACCGCCGCCGCCACCGCTGCTTGAAGCCTGCAGGGGCGCTGGCTCGCCCAGAAGCTTGGCCGCCAACTTCACGCCACCCGAACCGGCCAGCAGCGCCAGGCCCAGCATCAGTTGCGCGGCCAGCCTGCGCGGCGCGTAGCGGCCATGCCGGTTCATGGCTGAGCCCCAGGCGCGGCGCGCTCGGTCACCAGGAACACCCGCTCGACGCCGGCCGCCGTCAGCGCGTCGGCCACCGCCGCCGCCTGGTCGGCCGCGCCGCCGCGCACGAAGTGGGCCACGCCGCGGCGTTCGATGGCCAAGGTGTGGTTGCGCAGCGCCTCGGCCAGGGCATCTGCCGGCGAGGCGGCGGTGTCGATGTCCACCAGCACGGTGTAGGGCTCGGCCATCAGGGCTTCCCACCGGACCTGTTCTGGCGTTGCGAAGAAGCCGCTGCGCGTCGGCGGCGCCGTGGCCGGTCGCTGGCGCGCCGCAGCGCTGGGCTGGCCGCGGTTGTCGAACAAGGCCAGTGGTGCGTACGGACCGGGTTCTGCGTCGGTACCACCGCAGGCAGCCAGGGCCGCCGCCAGGGCCAGCGCGCTCGTGCAAGGCCAGATCAGGTGATGCTTCATGGTCGACTCCTGTGTCGGGTTGAAGGTGGGAAGTCAAGGCGTGTAGATCTCGACGCCGCGGGCGTCGCGCCCGTCGAAGCTGCCGCCGATGAGGTGCACGCGGGCGCCTTCGGGTAGCGCGGCAAAGCCGCTGCGCGCCGCCATCAGCGGCGGCAGTGCGCGGCTGCTGCGGCTCGCGGGGTCCAGGCTTTCCACGTCGGCCAGCACCTGGCCTTCGGTGTCGCGGCCGCCGAAGACCAGCACGCGGTCGCCCAGTACCGCCAGCTGCGCGCCGCTGCGCGCGGTGGCCAGCACGTTGGGCGTTTGCACACAAGGGCCGCCGGGCAGCGTGCAGGTGACGATGCCGCGGTTTTCGAGCGTCAGCACCAGCCTGTCACCCACCACCGCCAACCGCGGCGCGGCCGTGGGCGATGTCAGGGACAGCAGCCTGCTCCAGCTGTTCTGCGCGATGCTGTAGCGGTAGATGTCGAAGCCGTGGGCGCCGGCCGTGGCGCTGGTGGACACCATCAGCAGCGCCTGGCGTGTGCCGTCGCTGCGCGCCCACACGGCGGCGTCCCACACCGTGCCCGCGGGTGCCTTGTCGCCGCCGTGGGCCAGGGTGTAGTAGCCGGGGCCGTCGTAGACCCAACCCTCGCCCAGCCGGTAGCGGTGCACCGGCGCGCCGGCCCGCACGAGCAGGATGCTGCCGAAGCCGGCGTCCAGCGCGCGGAAGCCCGCCAGGTTGATGGGCTGCAGGTCGGGCTGGGTGGCGCCGCGCAAGCGCTGGTCTTGCAGGGCCAGGCCGGCGGTCTGGTTCCAGCGGCCGGTTGCGGCGTCGAGCGCGATCACGCCTGCCGATGCGCCTGTCGTACCCGCGCCGAACACATGCACCCGCCCATCCACCAGGCTGGCTGCGGCCCCGGGGCGGCCGTTGGGCAGCGTGCTGCCGGGTGACGAGCGAAAGTCGGGCAGCGGGCCGCCGTCGGCGGGCGCCAGCGTGCTGGCCACCAGCTCCACGGTGCCGACGCTGGACGACACGGTGGCCACGCCGCCGCCGATGGACGAAAGCCCCGTCTCCACGCGGCTGCCGATGCTGCCGATGCCGTTGCGGAACAGTTCCAGCTGGCTGAAGCGCGAACTCTGGTCCTGGCAGAACGTCATGTTGTTGACGACCTGGCAGCCGCCGCCTGACTTGGAGTAGGCCAGGCCGATGCCGCTCAGCGTGGCGTAGCGGCCCTGCTGCACGCGCGGCTGCGCGGTGGGCGGCACGGCGGGGTCGAAACGCTGCAGCCAGCCACGCACCGTCTGCGCCCCGGGGCCGTAGAGCGTCTGCACGGTGGCGCCGTCCAGCGAGCCTTGCAGGCCGCCGTCGGCGCTGCCGACGAACTTCCAGCGCAGCGCGCTGACATCGTCCTCGATGCCGGCCTCGGGCGTCCAGCGCTGCACCTGCACCGGGTGCAGGCGGCGGCCTTCGATGAAGCGCGCCGCGCCCAGCGTGACCGTCAGCAGCGCCACGTTTTCGCGGCGCGACGTGCCCGACGAGGACGCGCTGCTGTTGATGGTGCTGCTCAGGTACTGCAGCCGGGTGCCCTCGGCATAGGCCGCGGTCATCGGCGCCGCGGGTGTCGGTGGGGTGGACGGCGCCGGAGCGGGTGACGTCACGGGCGGTGTGGGGGGCGGTGTGATGGGCGGCGTGATGGGCGGTGTGCCCGCGCCACCACCACCACCGCAACCCGCCAGCATCAATCCCAGCAGCGCCAGCGCGCGGACGCGGCCGCAGGACTGGTCATTCAATGGGTTCATGGCCTGCCTCCTTGTTGGCGCAGCAACAGCGCCATGGCAGATGCAGGCTAGGTTCGGGGGCGTTTCAGCAGCGCTTCAGGCGGCCCGGGCTTGCCCTTTCGCAGCAAGGCGGCGCACGACACACTCAGGGACGATGAACAAGCCCGAAGCCCCGCTCCTGCGCGTGCTCGGCCCGCCGCGCTGGGGCCGCGAGGCGGGTGAGCCGCTGCTGCGCGTGGAGCGCCCGTCGCAGCTGCTGTGCCTGCTGGCCTGCTGCCGCGAATGGGTGGCGCGCGAGCAGCTCGCCGAGTGGTTATGGCCCGAGCGCAGCCAGGCGCAGGCGCTCACCAACCTGCGCACGGCGCTGCTGCGTGCCGAGCGCGTGGCCCGCGGCGTGCCCATCGAGCGGCAGGCCCACTACCTGCGCTGGCTGCCTGAAACCGATCTGCAGCAGTTCGAGGCCAGCCTCGCCGGAAGTCTCCACCCGCCACCTCTGCCGGGCGTGCTGCTGCAGGGCATGGACGTTGGCCTGGGCCCGGGTGCGCTGGAATGGCTGGAGGCCGAGCGCCAGCGGCTGTTCAGCGCCTGGCAAGCCGCAGCCGGCGAGCGCGCCGCGCCGGAAGAGCTGCCGCCTCTCAGGTCGGAAGACACCGGCCTGCTGGGCCGCCGACACGAAGCCGCGCAGCTGCGCGAACTGCTGGCCGACGCCAACACCCGCATCGTCACCGTGCTCGGGCCCGGCGGCATCGGCAAGACCGTGCTCGCCCGCCGTGCCGCGCCGGTGCCGAGCGTGTGGGTGGCGCTGGATGCATGCATCGACGAGAGCCAGGTGCCCGGCGCCGTGGCCGCGGCACTGGGTCGCGAACTGGCGGCCGGCTTCGAGCCCTGGCTGGCGCTGCGCCTGCTGCTGGGCGCGGCGCCGCTGTGCGTGGTGCTCGACGGCGTGGAGCACCTGAGCGCGCTGCCCGCCCGCTTGCACGACTGGCTGGCCGGGTGCCCCGGGCTGAAGCTGCTGCTGACCTCGCGCCACCGCCTGGGCCTGGCCGAAGAGCAGTTGTTGCCGCTGGAAGGTCTGCCGCTGCCCGACGAGGACGAACGCGAGGCCGAAGTGCTGGAGCACAACGACGCCATTCGCCTGTTCTGCGCCCGCGCGCGCACGCTGGCGCCTGACTTCCGGCTCGCCGGCAACGTGGCGCCACTGGTGCGGCTGATGCATGCGGTGGGCGGCATGCCGCTGGCCATCGAGCTGGCGGCGGCCTGGGTGCGGCTGCTGCCGCTGGCCGAACTGGCCGACCGCATCGAGGCGTCCATCGACACGCTGGCGCGGCCGGCTGCGGCTGCCGGGCGCGACGTGAGCGTGCGCGCGTGTTTCGACCGTTCATGGCAGCTGCTGAGCCTGGAAGACCGCCACACCATCGCGCTGCTGGCAGCGTTGCCGCTGCCGGCCGACGCCGACATGGCGCTGCAGACGGCGCATGCCGGCCTGCCCAAGCTGGCGGCACTGGTGGACCACTCGATGCTGACGGCCGAAAGTGGTGGCTTCCACATGCACCCGCTGATCCGCCAGTACGCGCTGCAGACCGAGGAAGGCCAGCGTGTGGACCGGCCGGCGCTGATGGCGCGCCACCTGGCGCGCATGGATGCGGTGCTGGCGCGGCATGCCGACTTCAACTTCGGTGACCCACGGCCGGCGCTGGCCGAACTGCAGCGCCACCTGCACCACCTGCGCGCCGCCTGGCGCAACGCCACTGCACAGCGCGACACCGCCTTCCTGGCCCGCCATGCGCTGACCCTGGCCGCCTACTTCTCCTACTGCGGCGGCCAGCACCAGGAGGCCGGCATGGTGGACGAGGCCGTCACGGCCTGCGGCGCCGACGCGCCGGCGGCACTGCTGCTGGCCGGGGCACAAGTGCTGTTCCGCGCCGCGCGCTTGGAGGCCGCTGAAGCGATGGCGCGGCGCGCGCTGCGGCGCGCCAGGCTGGAGAAGAACACGCGCTGGGTGGCGCGCAGCCTGAACGCGCTGGCACTGGCCATCGGCGGGCGCGGCGAAGCCGGCACGGTGCAGGCTTTCCTGCAGCAGGGCCTGCGCATCGCCCGCCAGCATCAGCACGGGCATGAGGCGGGGCAGCTGCTGGCCAGCCTGGCGCGCCTGGCCAAGGCCGAAGGCCGCTGGGCCGAGGCCGAGGCGCTGTTCCGCGAGTCGCTCGCGATGGCCGGCCAAGGCCCGGTGCCCAACCATGAAGGCGTGGCGCTGCAGACCAACAACCTGGCCAACCTGTACGCCGCGCAGGACGACTGGGCGCGCGCGGTGCCGCTGTTCGAGCAGGCGGCGACGCATGCGCGCAGCTTCGGCATCCGCATCCACGGCGCGCTGCTGCACGGCAACCTGGCGCGTGCGCAGCGCGCCCTCGGACAAGGCGATGCCGCGCTGCGCGAAGTGGCACTCGCGCGGCAGATGGCGCGCGACCACGGCCGCCCGCTGCTGGAACTGCATGCGCGCTTGACCGAGATCCGCATCCTCGTCGATGGCCAGGCCTTCGAGCGCAGCCGCAGCCTGCTGCTGGAAGCCTTCGCGCTGGCCGCCCTGCTGGGCTTGCCGGCAGAACGGGCGCGCTGCGTGCTGGCCTACGCCTGGCACGAGGCAGGCCGCGGCGCCCGCGCGCGTGCCCGCGCGCTGCTGGCCTGGGGGCGCACGGTGGATAGCCTGCCGGCCGACGAGTGGGCCGAGATCGAACGCAGCCTGGCGGCCCTGGGCGCGGCGTCGGAAGCAGCCGCTGATGCACCCGATGCAGTACGCGATGCAGCACCCGACGCCGCGCTGGAAGCGGCCGCGGCTGCGGTGCAGACCGAGTTGGCCGCGGCCGCGGGCCGCTAAATCAGGAGATGCGACTGCGCGATACGCGCAGCACCACCGGCGAACGTCGCATCGTGCGCAGCACCTCGGCCAGGTGCATGCGGTCACGCACGCTGATGAGCAGGCGCAGTTCGGTGCTCTCGTCGCCGGGATCGGGGTCCATGTCCAGGTGGGTGATGTCGGCCTCGGCGGTGCTGACGGCCGAGGCCACCTGGGCCAGCACGCCCTTGCCGTTCTTCACCAGCACGTGCAGGTGGGTCTCGAAGCTGCGGTTCAGTTCTTCGGCCCAGTCGACCTGCATCCAGCGCTCGCTGTCGCGTTCGAACAGACGCTTGCCGGCGGGGCATTCGGCGGTGTGCACGAGCAGCCCTTCGCCGCGACCCAGGTAGCCGACGATCTGGTCGCCCGGGATCGGCCGGCAACAAGGGGCGAACTGGATCGACGCGCCTTCGCTGCCATCGACCAGCACCACGCCCTGCGCCGAGGTGCCTTCCTCCTGGCCGTAGCGGCCCAGCGTCAAGGTCACGGCGTCGGGCTTGATGCCACGCTCGCCCATCATCTGCGCCAGCCGCTTGGCCACGATGGTGGCGATCTTGCGGCCGAGGCCGATGTCGACCAGCAGCTCGCTGCGGTGGCGGTTGCCGCTCCAGCGCGTGATCTGCTGCCACAGCGCCGCGTCCTCGGTCTCGGACGGGTCTGCCGACGGCATGGTCAGCCCTTCCGCGCGCAGTGCCTGCAGCAGCAGCTTTTCGCCCAAGGCACGCGACTCCTCGGTCTCCATGCCCTTCAGGTGATGACGGATCTTGCTGCGCGCACGCCCGGTGCGCACCATGCCCAGCCAGGCCGGGTTGGGCTTGGCGCCGGGCGCGGTGATGATCTCGACCACGTCGCCGCTCTTCAATTCGGTGCGCAGGGCCACCGGCTCGCCGTTGACCTTGGCGGCCACCGTGTGCTGGCCCACGTCGCTGTGGATGGCGTAGGCAAAGTCCACCGGCGTGGCGCCGCGCGGCAGCGCCAGGATCTTGCTGCGCGGCGTGAAGACGTAGACGGCATCGGGGTGCAGGTCGATCTTCACGTGCTCCAGGAACTCGGCGGCGTCGCGTGTTTCGTCCTGGATGTCGAGCAGGCTCTGCAGCCACATCGTCGACAGCCGCTGCGCGTCGGCGGCGGCATTGCCCTTGTCGCCGGTCTTGTAGATCCAGTGTGCGGCAATGCCCTTTTCGGCCACCGCGTGCATGGCGTCGGTGCGCACCTGGAATTCCACCGCCGTGCCCAGCGGGCTCACCAGCGTGGTGTGCAGGCTCTGGTAGCCATTGGCCTTGGGAATGGCGATGTAGTCCTTGAAGCGCCCCGGCACCGGCTTGTAGAGCTGGTGCAGCACGCCCAGGGCGATGTAGCAGTCGGTCAGCGTGGACACGACGATGCGGAAGCCGAAGATGTCGCTGACCTGCGCGAAGCCGGCGTGTTTCTCGCGCATCTTGTTGTAGATGCTGTAGATGGTCTTCTCGCGCCCGCTCACCTGCACCTTGATCTTCTGCTGGCCGAAGGCGCGCTCCACTTCCTTCTGCACGCGTTCGACGATGTCGCGCCGGTGGCCGCGCGCGCGCGTCACGGCCTTGGCCAGCGCGCCATGGCGCCAGGGGTGGAGCAGCTCGAAGCAGAGTTCCTGCAGCTCGCGGTAGATCTGGTTCAGGCCCAGGCGGTGCGCGATGGGGGCGTAGATGTCGAGCGTCTCGCGTGCGATGCGCTGGCGCTTGTCGGCGGCCATGGCCTGCATCGTGCGCATGTTGTGCAGGCGGTCGGCGAGCTTGATGAGGATGACGCGCACGTCGCGCGCCATCGCCAGCAGCATCTTGCGGAAGCTCTCGGCCTGGCTCTCTTCGCGCGTGTTGAAGTGCAGCTTGTCGAGCTTGGTGAGGCCGTCCACCAGGTCGGCCGTGGGCGCGCCGAACTTCTCGATGAGCTCGATCTTGGTGACACCCTGGTCCTCGATGGTGTCGTGCATCAGCGCGGCCATGATGGCCTGCGCGTCCAGCTTCCAGTCGGCGCACAGGCCGGCCACCGCGATGGGGTGGGTGATGTAGGGCAGGCCGCTGGCGCGGAACTGGCCCAGGTGGGCTGCGTCGGCGAACTTGTAGGCCTCGCGCACCAGCTTGATGTCGGCCTTGGACAGGTAGCTCAGCTTGTCGAGCAGCGCCGCGAATGACGAGACCTCGGCTGCGGTCGGCTGCACCTGAACCAAAGGCGCGCGCTGCAGCCCCTGCAAGGCGGCAGGCAACAGTTCAGCAGCAAGCGAACGCAGGCTCATGGCTCGAATTTAGCGCTCTTTGCCGCTACCCAAGGTGGCGCCCGCACAAATGCAAACGGGCGCCCGGTCTTTCGACCGGGCGCCCGTTGCAGGCGGGTGCTTCAGCGCGCCGTCAGACCGGCACCTTGCGCAGCATCTCGATGCCGATCTCGCCGGCGGCGATCTCGCGCAAGGCCGTGACGCCCGGCTTGTTCTTGGTCTCGATCTTGGGCGCGTGGCCCTGGCTCAACATGCGCGCGCGGTAGGTGGCGGCGAGCACCAACTGGAAGCGGTTCGGGATCTTCACGAGGCAGTCTTCGACGGTGATGCGGGCCATGGGGTCCTTCGGGGGCAAAGCGGGTGATCGGCGTTCAGATCAGGCCTAGCGCGGCAAACACGTGTGAACGGTTGCGCTGCTGGGCGGCGTACTTCAGGCGCTGGGAGTGAACGACCGTCTTCAGGTCGAACAGCGCCGTTTCGAACAGACTGTTGATGATAACAAAGTCGAAGTGGCGGGCCTGGGCGACCTCCAGCCGGGCGTTGGACAGCCGCGTGGCGATGACCTCGGGGTGGTCTTCACCGCGGCGGTTCAGGCGCTGCGCCAGTTCGTCCCAGCTCGGCGGCAAGATGAAGATCAGCACCGCGTGCGGGAACAGCGTCTTGATCTGCAGTGCGCCCTGCCAGTCGATTTCCAGCACCACGTCGTCGCCATGCTGCAGGCGCGCCTGGATGGCCTTGCGGCTGGTGCCGTACAGGTGGCCGTGTACCTCGGCGTGCTCGAAGAAGTCGCCGTGTTCGATCATGGCGCGGAAAGCCGGCTCGTCGATGAAGTGGTACTCGCGCCCGTCCACTTCCTGCCCGCGCGGCGCGCGCGTGGTGTGGCTCACCGACACGGCCAGCCGCGAATCGAGTTCCAGCAGCGCTTTCACGAGGCTGGACTTGCCGGTGCCGCTGGGCGCGGCCACGCAGAAGAGGTTGCCCGGGGTTTCCATCGGCCGATTTTCCACCATGTGCTGCGCCGACGCCGGCACCGCCGGCAAGTCGGGTTGCCGTTCTGGCCGACGGCGCGGCTTACGGCTCGCCTGCGGCCAACTGCCCGATGAGCGCACCGAGTGCCATGTCATCGACGCGCCCGAAGTGATTCAGTCGTACCTGACCTTGACGGTCGAGCACGACGACGCTGGGTGTACCTTGCAAGCCGTAAGCCTGCATCGTCAAGGGCACGGCCTGCCCCGGCGCTGCTTCGTCGATGCCGATCGGGAACTCGAGCCGGTATTCATGGATGAAGACTTCCAGGGCCGCTGCGTTCATCACCGCGTGATGCTCGAACACCGTATGCAGGCCGACCACGGCCACGTCGCGGCGGTCAAACAGGTCATGCGTCTTCGTCGCCTGCGGCAGGCCGTGCGAGACGCAGCCCGGACACAGCATCTGGAAGCTGTGCAGCACCACCACCCGGCCGCGCAAGGCCTGCAGGGTCAGCGGCTGCGGGGTGTTGAACCAGCGGCTGACGTGCCAATCGGGCGCGGGCATGGTGGCGGGCATGAGGGCGGGCACGGCAGGTGATCCTTCGTTAGTCTCAGACGGCGCGACGCAGCTTGACGGCGGGGAAGTCCAGCGGCACCGCGAAAGCGACGTTGACGTAGTTGGTGAACAGGTTCAGGGCCACGTGCGCCACGATCTCGACGATGTGCTCGTCGTCGAAGCCGGCCGCGCGCAGCGCCTGCACATCATCGGCCGACACCTGCCCACGATCATTGACGAGTTTGAGCGCAAACCGCAGCGCGGCAGTGGTCTTCGGATCCGACGACTCACCCATCTGCGCGGCCGTCAACTCGTCGGCCGAGGCGCCGGCCTTGCGGCCCAGCGCGGTGTGCGCGGCCAGGCAGTAGTCGCAGGCGTTGCGGTCGGCCACCGCCACGGCGATCAGCTCGCCCAGCCGGGCCGGCAACACGCCAGCGCCCAGCGCTCCGAACGAGCCCCACATGCTCGTCAACGCGGCGGGCGAGTTGGCGACGGCGCGGAACATGTTGGGCGTGGCGCCGAACGCACCATGGATCTGGTCGAGCAGGGCCTTGCGGTCGGCTGAAGCGGTGGTGGCGTCGATGAGGGAAATGCGGTTCATGGTGTGTCCTGGGTTGAGTGATGGCGTGCGGGATGCACGGCGGCAGTGTCGAGCGCCCGCCGCTACCCTGGGTGACGTATCGTCCAATATTCGTACCTGATCGTCCAGGATGAGTCCCACAGCGATGTCTGCACCCATCGACCGCCTGTCCAGCCTGCTGGAGCGTTTCCGCATCCGCGCGCACCTGTTCCACAGTGGCGCGCTGTGCGGCGTGACGCACTTCGACGCCCAGCCCGGACGCGGCTTCCTGCACGTGCTGCGGCGTGGCGAGATGGTGGTCACCCACCGCCCGCGCAGCGGCACGCGGCGCCGCGTGCTGGTCAGCGAACCCAGCCTGCTGTTCTATCCACGCCCGCTGGCGCATGACTTCCACAATGCCCCGGTGGAAGGCTCGGACTTCGCGTGCGCGTCGCTCGACTTCGACGGCGGCGCCAGCCACCCGCTGGCGCGCGCGCTGCCGGCACTGGTGGTGCTGCCGCTGCATGCAGTGCCAGGGCTCGAGCAATCGCTGGCGCTGCTGTTCGCCGAAACCGACCAGGTGCGCTGCGGCCACCGGCTGCTGGCCGACCGCTTGTTCGAAGTCGTGCTGCTGCAGCTGCTGCGCTGGCTCATCGACCACCCGCAGCAGGCCGAACTGCCGGCAGGACTGTTGACCGGCCTGGCCGACCCGCCGCTGGCGCGTGCCTTGGTGGCGCTGCATGAGGCGCCGGGGCAGGCGTGGAGCCTGCAGCGCATGGCGCAGCAGGCCGGCCTGTCACGCAGCGCCTTCGCGGCGCGTTTCCGCGCCGTGGTGGGCCAGACGCCTGCCGACTACCTGGTGCACTGGCGGCTGGCCATTGCACAGTCGCAGCTGCGTGACGGGCGTTCTGTCAAGGCCGTGGCCGACGAGTTGGGCTACGCCAACGCGTCGGCGTTGTCGCGGGTGTTCACACAGAAGATGGGGCAGTCGCCACGCGCCTGGTTGACACGATGCAGCGCGTGACGCCGCTGCGCCGCAACGCGCGCGCCCCATGCACCTTACCTGACGCACCCACTGCATCCAAGGCAGGCCGAGCCGACCGCCGCCACGCAGGCGATCGAAGAGGGGCGACCTGTGGCCGAACATCTGCTTGAACAACACGATCCAGGCACCAGCCTGGCGGGTGCGCGGCCAAAGGCAAGGATCGAGGGTGCGCAAAGTCCCTGGCTCGGAACGTTTCCTGCCAGAGATCGGCTGCCGCAAGAAGCGCCTGTTGCCGAGTCACGCCGCGGATGACGCATGCAGTGCGATGGATTTGCTCAGCGTAGCGACAAAGGCATCTTCAACGTCTGCGCCAGATGCGAGTAGATCGCGGACACCCGGCGCAGGTGCCGCGATTCTGGATGCGTGAGCAACCACAGTTCGGTCTCACCTTCGTCGAGCGCGTCGGTCAGGCGGATGAGATCACTGCGCCCGTCAGCCAGGAACATCGGCTCGTTCAGCCCGTTCGCGGCCGGCCTGGTGCCTAGGAGTCTGGGGGGGGG
>JANNFE010000109.1:0-4781 GCA_031379415.1 Betaproteobacteria bacterium
CATGGGGCTGGCCACCAACCCGGCCTTCGCCACCGAGGTGACGCTGCAGCCGCTGGAGCGTTACCCGCTGGACGCCGCCATCCTGTTCAGCGACATCCTCACCGTGCCCGACGCCATGGGCCTGGGCCTGAGCTTCGGGGCCGGCGAAGGCCCGCGCTTCGAACGCCCGGTGCGCGACGAGGCCGCTGTGGCCGCGTTGCAGAATCCCGACCTCGACAAGCTGCGCTACGTCTTCGACGCTGTCACGTCCATCCGCAAGGCGTTGAACGGCAGCGTGCCGCTGATCGGCTTCTCGGGCAGCCCGTGGACGCTGGCCAGCTACATGGTCGAAGGCGCGGGTTCGGACGACTACCGGCTGGTGAAGACCATGCTTTACAGCCGGCCCGACCTGATGCACCGCATCCTGGCCGTCAACGCCGAGGCCGTGACGGCTTACCTGAACGCTCAGGTCGACGCTGGTGCGCAGGCGCTGATGATTTTCGACAGCTGGGGCGGTGTGCTCGCCGATGGCACTTTCCAGCGCTTCAGCCTGGACTACACGCGGCGCGTGGTCGCCGGCCTGAAGCGCGAGGCCGACGGCCGCCGCGTGCCGGTCATCGTCTTCACCAAGGGTGGCGGGCCCTGGCTGGAAGAGATCGCCGGCATCGGTGCCGACGTGGTGGGCCTGGACTGGACCGTGAACCTGGGCGCCGCGCGGCGCCAGGTGGGCGCACGCGTCGCCCTGCAGGGCAACCTGGATCCTTCGGTGCTGTTCGCGCCGCCCCAAGTGGTGGCGCGCGAGGGCGTGGCCGTGCTCGACAGCTTCGGCCGCCCGCAACGCGATGGTGTGGGTCAGGACGGTGGCTGGGACGGCCACATCTTCAACCTGGGCCACGGCATCAGCCAGCACACGCCGCCCGAGCATGTGACGGCGCTGGTCGAGGCCGTGCACGCGCATTCACGGCGCCAGCGCCAGTCGGCCTGAAGCCCCGCCCGGCCTTGCAGAAATTGCCGGGTGAGTGAGTGCTCAGGACTTGACTTATCCCCAAATCGCGTGGTGCCCTGCAGCAGCCGCCTGTGCTGCGGTACAGGCCGCCAGAAACTGCCCGATCTCGTGCTAAGTCTTTGATTCTTATGGATTCTGTTGCCTGCTGCCAAAACGGGCAACGCAGCCGCGAAGCCCGCAGAATCAAGCACTTGGCGCATCTTGGCGCAGCTTCCCCACAAAGTTATCCACAGAAAACGTGGATAGCCTGAAAAGTCTTTCACTATCATGCACTTGCGCAGTTTGTTTGAAGTGGAGCCTAGCTTCCACGCGCAAGTGGGTACTGCGGGCTGGATGGGGTGAGCCACATCCTCGCCGTGGCCGTGGAAACGCCGCGCCACACCAGCGTCGGTGGCCTGCTCGACTACACGAGCGAGCAGCCGCTCGCGCCGGGAACGCTGGTGCGCGTGCCCCTGGGCCGCCGCGACATGCCGGGCGTGGTGTGGCAACGCGCGGCCGACGCGCCGGCAGCCCCCGCCGAACTGCGGCCCGTCAGCGCGCCGTTGGCCAGCCTGGCGCCACTGTCGGCCGACTGGCGGGCGCTGGTGGACTTTGCCGCCGGCTACTACCAGCGCGGCGTGGGTGAAGTGGCGCTGGCGGTGTTGCCGCCCGAACTGCGCAAGCTCGACGACACGCGGCTGGCGCGGCGGCTGAAGCGGCTGCAGGCCCTGCCGCCGATCGCAGCCCAGGACATGCCGGCTGTGCCCGAGCTCAGCGCCGAACAAGCCAGCGCGCTGCAGGCCTTGCAGGCCGCCGCCGCGACCGGCGCGGTGCCCAAGCCGGTGCTGCTGCACGGCGTCACCGGCAGCGGCAAGACCGAGGTCTACCTGCGGGCCGCCGCCGCGGCGCTGGCCGCCGGCCGCCAGACGCTGGTGCTGGTGCCCGAGATCAACCTCACGCCGCAGCTGGAAGCGCGCTTTGCGGCGCGGTTTCCCGGCCATCGCCTGGTCAGCCTGCACAGCGCGCTGACGCCGGCGCAGCGCCTGCGCCACTGGTTGTTGGCGCACATGGGCCTGGCCGAGCTGGTGCTGGGCACGCGGCTGGCGGTCTTCGCGTCGATGCCGCGGCTGGGGCTCATCGTCGTCGACGAGGAACACGACCCCTCGTTCAAGCAGCAGGAAGGCGCCCGTTACTCGGCGCGTGACCTGGCGGTGTGGCGTGCGCATCAACTCGGCATTCCGGTGGTGCTGGGTTCGGCCACGCCTTCGCTGGAGACCTGGCAGCGCGTGCAGGAAGGCCGCTACACGCGGCTGCCGATGGCGCAGCGCATCGGCGGTGGCGTCATGCCGCGCGTGCGGCTGTTCGACATGGGCGTGCTGCCGCGCGGCAGCGAAGAACGCGTGCTGGCGCCGCCCCTGCTGGCGGCCATCGAAGAGCGCATCCAGCGTGGTGAGCAGAGCCTGCTGCTGCTGAACCGCCGCGGCTACGCGCCAGTGCTGCACTGCGGCGCCTGCGGCTGGAAGAGCGGCTGCCCGCACTGCAGTGCCTGGCGCGTGTTCCACAAGCTCGACCGCACGCTGCGCTGCCACCACTGCGGCCTGAGCGAACGCGTGCCGCGCGCCTGCCCCGACTGCGGCAACCTCGACATCGCGCCGCTCGGCCGTGGCACCGAAAAGCTGCAGGAGCAGCTGGCTGCGCTGCTGCCGCAGGCGCGCATCGGCCGCCTGGACGCCGACAGCACACGCGGCGAAGGCCGCCTGCAGCAGCAGCTGCAGGCCGTGCACGATGGCGAGGTCGACGTGCTCGTCGGCACCCAGATGCTGGCCAAGGGGCACGACTTCCGCCAGGTCACGCTGGTGGCGGCGGTGAACCCCGACGCGGCGCTGTTCAGCAGCGACTACCGTGCCCCCTAACGGCTATTCGCCCTGCTGATGCAGGCCGCCGGCCGCGCCGGCCGCGACGCCGCCCAGGCCGCGCGCAGCGAGATGTGGGTGCAGACCTGGCACCCGCAGCACCCTATTTACGCCGCGCTGCGCGCCCATGACTACGAGGCCTTCGCCGCCGCGCAGTTGGCCGAGCGCCGCGCCGCCGGCCTGCCGCCTTTTGCCAGCCTGGCCTTGCTGCGTGCCGAAGGGCGCACGGCAGAAGCCGCCAGCGGCTTCCTGCGCGAGGCGTCCGAGCTCGCCGCGCGGCATGCCGGCGTCACCGTCTACCCGGCCGTGCCACCGCATGTCTCCAAGGTGGCCGATGTGGAACGCATGCAGATGCTGGTGGAATCGCCCTCGCGCACGGCGCTGCAGCGCATGCTCGCGGATTGGCTGCCGGGGCTGCACGCGCTGCGCGCGCGACACAAGGGCCTGCTGCGCTGGGCGGTCGACATCGACCCCTTGGCGATCTGAACGAAAGACCAGCGATGAAGCTCTACGGCATTCCCAATTGCGACACCGTCAAGAAGGCCCGCGCCTGGCTGGTGGAGCACGACATCGCCTATGCCTTCCACGACTTCAAGAAGGCCGGCGTGCCCGAAGACCGGCTCGACGCCTGGCTGCAGGCCGCCGGCTGGGAAACACTGCTCAACCGCAAGGGCACGACGTGGCGCAAGCTGCAAGACGTGCAGCGCGCGGCGGTGGTGGACGCCGCGTCGGCGCGCGCGCTGATGATGGAAGTGCCCAGCGTCGTCAAGCGCCCGGTGGTGGAGTGGCCCGACGGCCGCATCAGCGTGGGCTTCGACGCGAGAACCTGGGCATCTGCCGAGTAGTCAGCGCGGCGCTTCGGGGGTGGTCAGGCCAGCACGCGCTGCAGCTGCAGCGCTTCGGCCACGTGGGTGGTATTCAGCGTCTCGCTGCCCGCCAGGTCGGCGATGGTGCGCGCCACCTTCATGCAGCGGTGCAGCCGGCGGCCGCTCCAGCCCAGGCGTTCGGCAGCGCTGCGGATGAAGCGCGCGGCGGCATCGTCCAGGCGGCACATGGCGTCGATGCGGCCGGCCTCCAGCAGCGCGTTGGCCTGGCCCTGACGCTGCAGCTGGCGTTGCCAGGCCGCCGCCACGCGTGCGGCCACGCTGGCGCTGGGCTCACCGTCGGGCTGCGCCAGCATCTCGGCGGCCGGCGCGGCCAGCACTTCCACCTGCAGGTCGATGCGGTCAAGCAGCGGGCCCGACAGCTTGCCCTGGTACTTGGCCACCGCCTCGGGCGTGCAGCGGCAGGCCTTGCCCAGGCTGGCCGCTGCACCGAGCCAGCCGCAGGGGCAGGGGTTCATCGCCGCCACGAGTTGGAAGCGCGCCGGAAAACTGGCTTGCCGCGCGGCACGCGAGATGGTGATGCGGCCGGTCTCCAGCGGCTCACGCAGGGCTTCCAGCGCGGCACGCGGGAACTCGGGTGTTTCGTCCAGGAAAAGCACGCCGCCATGGGCCAGCGAGATCTCCCCCGGCCGCGGCGGTGAGCCGCCGCCGACCAGGGCCACCGCGCTGGCCGTGTGGTGCGGCGCACGTACCGGGCGCTGGCCGAAGGGCACGAGGTCGGCCCCGGCTGCAGTCAGGCCGCGCAGCGCGGCGCTGGCGAGTGCCGCTTCGTCATCCAGCGGCGGCAGCAGGCCGGGCAGGCGCTGCGCCAGCATGCTCTTGCCGGTGCCGGGCGGGCCCACGAGCAACAGGCTGTGGCCGCCCGCGGCGGCGATCTCCAGCGCGCGTTTGGCGGCGGCCTGGCCTTTCACGTCGCGCAGATCGGGGCCCGGTGGCGGCGCGGCACGCGGCAAGGGCTGCGCTGCGGGCAGCGGCTGGGCGGCGTCGCCCGGCACCAGCGCGGCAACCACCTCAGCCAGG
>JANNFE010000137.1:0-6349 GCA_031379415.1 Betaproteobacteria bacterium
TTCCTGGTGGGTTTCCAGCGCCGGCTGATCTGGACCATCACCGCCTTCACCGCCGCGCACAGCCTCACGCTGGCCAGCGCGGCGCTGGGCTGGCTGACGCTGCGCTCGGCGCCGGTGGAAGCCTGCATCGCGTTGTCGATCGTGCTCGTCGCTTCCGAGGCGCTGCGCGACCGGCAGACGCTGGCGCGGCGCCTGCCGGCGTTGGTGGCCTTCATCTTCGGACTCGTGCACGGCCTGGGCTTTGCGGGCGCGCTCGAAGAGATCGGCCTGCCGCAAAACCACCTCGTGGTGGCGCTGCTGACCTTCAACCTGGGGGTCGAGGCCGGGCAGCTGCTGACGGTGGCCGTGGCGGGGCTGCTCGTGTGGGCCCTGCGCCGCCAGACCTGGGCACCCCGCTTGAAGCTGCCTGCGCTGTATGCCATCGGTTCGCTGGCGGCCTACTGGTCCTTGCTGCGCGTCGCGGCCATCGGCGCCTGAGCTGGGCGCCTAGAAGTGAATGCCGCGCATGAGCTGCTGAACGGCCACCGCTTCGGCGCTGAGCTGCTGTTTGGCGCCGCTGTCCTTGGCACCCTTGGCCGCTGACGAGTCCGGGAACATCCTGAACGTCGTGTTCATGCCGATTTGCGCCACGCGCGGCACCAGCGCGTGCAGCACCTGCCCGGTGATGCCCAGCCGCGTGGCAATGCGCACCGGCTTGCTGATGCAGGCCTGCGCCACCATGTCGGCGGCTTCTTCGGGGCTGAGCGTCGGCACGTTCTTGTAGATGTTGGTGGGGGCGATCATCGGCGTGCGCACCAGTGGCATGTTGATGGTGGTGAAGCTCACGCCCTGGTCGGCGAATTCGCTGCTGGCGCAGCGTGTCCAGGCGTCCAGCGCCGCCTTGCTGGCCACGTAGGCACTGAAGCGCGGCGCGTTCGTCAGCACGCCGATCGAGCTGATGTTGACGACGTGGCCCTTCTTCTTCGCCACCATGCCCGGCAGCAGGCCCATGGTCACACGCAGGCAGCCGAAGTAGTTCAGCTGCATGGTGCGTTCGAAGTCGTGAAAGCGGTCGTAGCTGCTTTCGATGGCGCGGCGGATGCTGCGCCCGGCGTTGTTGATGAGGAAGTCGACGCCGCCGTGGTTGGCGATCACGAGCTGCGTGAAACGGTCGCAGTCGGCCATGTCGGCGATGTCGGCTGCATAGGCCACGAAGGCATAACCCTTGGCCTTGGCCTCGGCGCAGGCTTCGTCGAGCTTGTCCTGATCACGCCCGCAGATGAGGGTGGTGGCACCCGCCTCTGCGAACTTGTGCGCCGCCGCCAGGCCGATGCCCGAGCTGCCGCCCGTCACCAGCACCACCTTGCCGCCCACCGTGCCGCGCAGGCTGCGGTCGATGAAGAGGTCGGGGTCGAGGTGGCGTTCCCAGTAGTCCCACAGCAGCCAGGCGTAGTCGTTCAGGTTCGGGCAGGTGATGCCGCTGCCCTTCAGCACCGCGTCCAGCTCGCGCCGGTCGTAGCGCGTGGGGAAGTTGATGAAGGTGAACATGTCGTCGGGCAGGCCCAGGTCCTTCATCACCGCGGCGCGGATGCGGCGCACCGGGGCCAGCGCCATCATTCCCTTCTTCACGCTCTTCGGGATGAAGCCCAGCAATGCGGCGTTGACGAAGAGGTTCATCTTCGGCGCGTGCGCGGCCTTGCTGAAGATGTCGAGCACGTCGCCGACGCGGTAGCCCTGAGGGTCGACCAGGTGGTAGGCCTTGCCCTTGATGTCGCTCTTGGCATGGCTGATGAAGTCGATGCAGGCCACGACGAAGTCCACCGGCACGATGTTGATGCGCCCGCCCTCGATGCCCATGCTGGGCATCCACGGCGGCAGGATCTGGCGCATGCGCTGGATCAACTTGAAAAAGTAATAGGGGCCGTCGATCTTGTCCATCTCGCCGGTCTTGCTGTCACCGACGACCAGGGCCGGGCGGTACACCGTCCACGGCACCTTGCATTCCTTGCGCACGATCTTCTCGCTCTCGTGCTTGGTCATGAAGTAGGGGTGGTCCAGGCCCTCGGCCTCTTCGAACATGTCCTCGCGGAACACGCCTTCGTACAGGCCCGCGGCGGCGATGCTGCTGACGTGGTGCACATGCCCGGCGTCGACGGCCTTGGCGAACTCCACCATGTTGCGCGTGCCTTCGATGTTCACCTGCACCTGGCTTTCGGCGTCGGCGCTCAGGTCGTAGACCGCGGCCAGGTGGTAGACGGCGTCGACCTGGCCCTTCAGCGCCTTGATGGCTTCGGTGCTGACACCCAGCTTCTTCGCCGTGAGGTCGCCGGTGACGGGCACCGCGCGTGCCTTGCCCACGCCCCAATACTCATACAACGCGGCGAGCTTGCCCTCGCTGCCCGGGCGCACCAGGAAGTGCACCACCGCACCTCGCCGCGCCAGCAGCGCCTTGACCAGGCGTTTGCCGATGAACCCGGTGGCACCGGTGACGAAATACTGCATGCGTGTCTCCTCTCGTGGCCAGCAGCTGGCGTTGGGCGCAAAGCATAGAGCCGTCTCACTAGAGATTTAGGCTGCGTCCCCCAGGGGGGAACCCTATATTTCTCGGCATGGTGCGGGCTCTGAGAGAGTCGGTACCAAAGCCAGCGACCCCGCACCACGCCACGACAAACAAGGAGCCATTCATGGTCAAGAAGATGAAGTCCACCACCGACGCCGCCCCCGAAACCAGCGCCAAGCACAGCGCCCTGGCCAGTTCGGTGAAGGACTCGGCGCAGCAGATCTGGCTGGCCGGCATGGGTGCCTTCAGCAAGGCCCAGGAAGAAGGCACCAAGGTCTTCGAGGCCCTGGTCAAGGAAGGCATGAGCCTGCAGAAGAAGACGCAGGGCATGGCCGAAGAGAAGATCAGCGAAGTCACCGGCCGCGTCAGCGCCATGGCCGACACCGTCACCGCCAAGGCCGGCCAGAACTGGGACAAGCTCGAAGCCATCTTCGAACAGCGCACCGCCAAAGCCCTGAACAAGCTGGGCGTGCCCACCGCCACCGACGTGGACGCGCTGATGCAGCGCGTGGATGCCCTGGCCGCCGCGGTGGCCAAGCTGTCCAAGGGCGCCGCACCGGCCAAGACAGCGGCGAAGAAGGCCGCGGCCAAGCCGGCCACGAAAGCGGCTGCCAAGGCCCCCATGAAGCGCGCGCGCAGGTCGGCCGCCGCCTGAGCATCCCGCTCATCCTGAACCGGAAGGGGCGCTGCGGCGCCCTTTCTTTCGTGAGTCCAGCGCGCGCATGAAGAAGCCTCTGTCCCATCGTCCCCGCATCGGTCTTGGTGCATCAGGCGGTGCCAGGCCGAAGATCGGCCTGGCGTTGGCCGGCGGCGGCCCGCTCGGCGCGGTGTGGGAGATCGGGGCGCTGTGTGCGCTGGCCGAAGCGGTGCCGGCGCTGGACCTGAATGCGCTCGACGGCTACGTCGGCGTCTCGGCGGGCAGCTTCATCGCCGCCGGCCTGGCCAATGGCATGACACCGCGCCAGCTGTGCACCTCGTTCATCGAGAACGAAGGCCCCAGCGCTGACCTCATCCACCCCAACCTCTTCTTCCGCCCGGCGCTGGCCGAGTACGCGCGCCGCCTGGCCGCCACGCCGCTGCTGCTGGCGCAAGCCGGCTACAGCCTGGCGGTGCAGCGCCGCCCCTTGCTCGCCGCGCTGGAGCGCCTGGGCCGCGCGCTGCCCACGGGCCTCTTCAGCACCGCCGCGCTGCAGCAGCGGCTGGCGCGTGTGTTTTCGGCGCCCGGCCGCAGCAATGACTTCAGGCAACTGCAGCGGCGCCTGGTGCTGGTGGCCACCGACCTGGACACCGGCCGCGCCGCGCCCTTCGGCCTGCCCGGCTGGGACCATGTGCCCATCTCGCAGGCGGTGGCGGCCAGCGCCGCGCTGCCGGGCCTGTTTCCGCCCGAGGCGATCGACGGCCGCTGGTACGTGGACGGCGCGCTGAAGAAGACCTTGCACGCCCGCGTGCTGCTCGACGAAGGGCTGGACCTGCTGCTGTGCCTGAACCCGCTGGTGCCCTTCGATGCCAGCGTGCACCGCACGCACCGCGTGCTGGGCAGCGCGAATGCGCGCATACCGCAGCTGGTCGACGGCGGCCTGCCGCTGGTGCTGAGCCAGACCTTCCGTTCGCTCATCCACTCGCGGCTGGAACTGGGCCTGCAGGGTTATCGCAGCAGCCACCCGGCCACCGAGATCCTGCTCTTCGAACCCGACCAGCACGACCCCGAGATGTTCCTGGCCAACACTTTCGGCTACACGCAACGCCGCTGGTTGGCCGAGTACGCCTACCGCCACACGCGGGCCGACCTGCGCTCGCGCCGCAGCGCCCTGGCGGGCACGCTGCAAACGCATGGCCTGGCGCTCGACGACGCCGTGCTCGACGACCCGCAGCGCCGCTTGCTGCGCCGCCACCGCGGCGGCACCCTGGCCAACACGCGGGGCGGCCGCGCCCTGCAACGCCTGGACGAGGTGTTGAACGATTTGGAACAGACTCTGGCGCTGCGCCGTTGATCATCGGCGGGCGCGGCACGCTCAAGCCGCGCCGGCCGTGGCCGATACCGTCAGTAACTCCACCGCGCAGTACCCATGCCAGCCCCCCATCAGCCGCCGCCCGCCCGCCGTGATGACGCCGCCCGCAAGATCAAGGGCCGGCTGATGGCACAGTCGCTGGGCCTGTTGCTCGACCGTGTGCGTGGCGCGCGTGAAGTGCTGCCGCACCTGGGCGCGCTGGAGCGCGGCCTGCTGGAGCATGGCATCGACGCGGTGGCGCGCATTCCGGCGCACTGGCTGCCCAAGATCTGCTCGCAGCTGTCGAGCCTGCCGATCCCTGACCAGGACCCGCCGCTGCACGACCTGCTCGACCGCCTCTTGCACGAGCTGCGGGGCGAGCAGGGACCGCGTTTTGTGGTCGGCGAGTTCGACCCCGAACGCACGGTCGTCATCCGCGAGATCAGCCACAGCGACTTCATGGCCGCCACCAACGAGCAGGCCACCAAGTAGTCGACCACCCCGGAGCGGCCTGCGGCCGCCGCCCCTTGTATCTTCACGGCCCAGGCCCGTGTGCGTGTTTTGTGTTGTTTGTGGTGGTGGTCGTGGTGGGGCTGTGGGCAAGTGGTCAGAGGCTGGCGCGGTGGGCAACGCGCAGCGTTGTCCACGGCAAGCCGGCCGGTTCGAGCGCAGCTCGAACTGTCCACTTGTCCACAGCCGGCCGGGGCCGCCAGCATTCTTTGTTTCGCGGTCGGTGTGCCAAACCTGTTTCCCCTCTGAGCCGAGAGTTCGTCCTTGAGCATTCGGTCAACGCACCGGCCCGTCTTGTCCAACCCGTGTAGCCCGAACAGTTGTCAATCATGAACATGCATCCGCAAGGTGGGGCAGCGAGTCGCGATCAACGTCCGAACGTCGGTGTCGACGTGTCCAAGCAGCATCTCGATGTCTGCCTGGGCGCCGAGAATCAGCGCTTGGTCAACGACGCGAGTGGATGGGACGCGTTGATCGCGAAGTTCAAGGACACAGCCGTGGACCTGGTGGTGATCGAGGCCACCGGTGGCTACGAGCGCGGCCTGGTGTGTGCGCTTCAGGGCGCGGGCATCACGGTGGCGCGCGTCAACCCCAGGCAGGCACGCGACTTTGCCAAGTCGATGGGCGTGCTGGCCAAGACCGATAAGGTCGATGCCCGCAGCCTGCGTGACTTTGCCGATGTGCTGGCGCGTCACAAGGACCGCCTGAAGTACATCACCCCGCTGATCGAGCCGCAGCGCCTGGAGCTGGCTGTGCTGATGACGCGGCGCAGGCAGTTGGTGGAGATGCGGGTGGCTGAAAGCAATCGCCTGGACCAGGCCGGCGAGCGCGCGGCACGCAGCATCCACAGCGTGCTGAAGACTCTGGACAAGCAGATCGCCGCCATCGATGCTGACGCGGACGACCATCTGAATCGGCACTTCAAGACGCAGCGTACGCTGCTGGACAGCATCAAGGGTGTGGGTCCGGTGATGATCCTGACGCTGACATCGGCGCTGCCGGAGTTGGGGCGTCTGGGTCGTCGCCAGATTGCCAAGCTCGTGGGCGTGGCGCCGTTGGCCAACGACTCGGGCTCACGCAGTGGCAAACGCCAGGTCTGGGGCGGACGCTCTGAGGTCCGGGCAGTGGTCTACATGGCCACCCTGTCGGCCATCCGATGCAACCAGGCGATCAAGGTTTTCCACAGCCGACTGATCGCTGCGGGTAAGCCCAAGAAGGTGGCCATCGTCGCTTGCATGCGCAAGCTGCTGACCATCCTCAACGCCATGCTCAGAGACCAAGCCCTGTGGGACGCGGCCAAGCATGCCAAACC
>JANNFE010000144.1:0-14646 GCA_031379415.1 Betaproteobacteria bacterium
CGGCAACTCGCGCGCTGCGCGCAGGGGCGCTGACGTCAGAGGCGGCTGCGCCGCCGCGCGGCGCTGCTTGTCGGCCACCGCGGCACGGCGCGCCTGCGCGCGGGCATGGCGCTCGGCGTCGTCGATGGCCAGCGCCTCGGCACGTGGTTTGACCAGGGCTTCGCGGCGGCGCAAGCGCACGTCGTCGATGCAGGCGGTGACGGCGAAGCGCGCCGGACACAGCGCTTCCTCGGCGGCGAAGGCGGCCTCCAGCCGTTCACGCTCGGCCTGGATGCGGGCGCGCTCGCGGGCGGCCTGCGCGGCGTCGAAAGGCGCCTGCGCGCTGGCCCCGACGCAGACGGCGCACAAGCCGACAGCGCCCAGGGCACTGCGCAGGTGAAGCAGAACAGAACAGGGCATGCCGCAACTGTACGGGCGCTGCGGCACCCTGCGGCCTCAGCGCATCACGGCGTCACTGCGTCGTCGCCTCGGTGGTGATGAGCTCGGCGTAGCTCAGCATGGGCAGCGGCGGCGGCAGGTTCAGGCGCTTGGCCGCCGGCATGCGGATCTGGTAGCTGAAGCGCTTGAGCGTCTCCACCGGGATCGTCGACGCCGACTGGCGGCCGACCAGGATTTGCTCGGCCTTGTGGGCCGTGAACTGGCCCACGTTGTAGTAGCGGCTGACCAGGCCCGACAGCGCACCGGCCTGCATCAGCTGCTCGGTCGACGCGAAGGTCGGCAGACCCAGCTGCATGGCCGCCGGGATGATGATGCCCTCGGCCAGCGTGCCCAGGAAGCTGTCGGGCGGCAGGTAGAGCCACTGCGCGCCGGCCTCCTTCAGCTCGCGCACCAGGTCAGCGGCCCCTTCGGCGGTGGGTTTGCGGTTGGCGTCCAGGCGGAAGGTACGCTCCACGGTGTGGAAGCCAGTCTCCTTGCCCAGGCGGCGGATCTCCTCCAGCACCACCACCGAGTTCTTCTCGGTCGGCGTGTACAGCACGCCCAGGGTCTGGAAGGGGCGGTACTGCGCCATGGCCTTGATCTGTGCTTCGGTCGGCCCGACGTGGGTGACGCCGGTGACGTTGCGGCCGGGCGTCTTCAGGTCGGCCACGATCTTGGCCAGCGTGGGCGCCGCCACCAGCGTGAAGACCACCGGAATGTCGTGAATGAAGCCGCCGGGTGGCCCGTCATGCGGCCCCACCACGCCCAGCGTGACCGAGGTGCCCCAGGTGTAGATGAGATCGGGCTTGGTGGCACGGATCTCGTCGAGGAAGCCCGCCATGCGGCTGGCCTCGCGGTTGAGATCGCGGTAGGTGATCTGCACCGGGATCTTGCGCGAGGCAAAGTACTCCGAGAAGCCCTTTTCCACGTCGGTCATGCCGCGGAAAGTGATGGCATAGATGCGGAAAGGCTTGGCCGCGCTGGCCGGTGCGGCAGCCCAGGCCGCAGCCGGCAGGGCGGCGGCCATGGCGGCGGCGGCCAGCCAGTCGCGGCGGGTGCTGTGGCGGGGGTGATTCGAGTTCATGTGCAAGCTCCTTGGTTCGATGTCAAGCGGGCCGCCAGCGCCGGCGGGAAGTCAAGCGGCCGCCAGGGCCGGCCGCGGGTCACGGCGCGTGGCCAGCATGAAGCCCACCCCGCACAGGAAGACGCCCACGCCGATGGCGACAAAGCTCGTGCGGTAGCCGTGATGCAGCACCAGCGTGGCGGCGATGAGCGGGCCCATGGCATTGCCCAGGCGTTCGAGCAGGCGGTAGACGCCGTAGACCACGCCGTCGCCCAGTTCGCGGATCTCGGTCTCGCAGTGCTCGCTGACCAGTGCGCTCTGCGCCGAGATCGACAGCGACTGCCCCACCCCCACCAGCACCACCGCGGCGAAGACCCAGCCCACGGCGCCGCCGGCGAGCAGCAGCATGCCACCCACGCCCGAGATCAGCAGCCCGCCACCCACCAGCCAGTGCATGCGTTCGCGCGTGGTGGCCAGCTGCGCCGTCAGCGGCGCCAGCACCACCATCATCACGGCGTAGGTCATGAGGATGCGGCCGGCCATGGCCTGGGTGCCGCCTTCGGCCAGCACATACAACGGGATGAGGTAGAAGCACACGCCGGTGAGCAGGATCTTGGCCGGCATGGCCGCCAGGCCGGTCACCGTCATGAAGCGTCGGTTGAGCATGAGCCCGCTGATCTCGCGCAGCGTGGGCAGCCGCGCCGCGGTGCGCGAGCGCGCCACCACGCCCGGCCCCGGCAGGCCGCGGATGACGGCCATCGAACCGGCCGCCAGCAGCGCCGCGATGACGAAGGTCGGCCGCACGCCGATGTTGTCGGCCAGGATGCCGCCGATCGAAGGCCCGCACACCGTGGCCGCCATGATGGCGCCCACGAAGAGCGCGAAGCTGCGTGCGCGGTTGGTCGGCGTGGCGTGGTCCAGCACGTAGGCCTGGCCGGCGACGAAGACCATGGCGTAGCCGAAGGCGCACAGCGATCGCCACAGCAGCAGGTCCAGCACGTTGTGCGCCATGGCCGTGGCCATGAAGCCGACCGTGGCCACCGCAGCGCCGGTGAGCATGGTCCGGCGGTGGCCCACGCGTTCGCAGTAGACGCCGAAGAAGGGCTGGCCGATGGCCACGATCAGCATGAACAGCGCGATCGGCAGCCCCACCACCAGTTGCGGCGACAGGCCCGGCACCGGCACCAGCAGTTCACTCACGTAGCCGGGCAGGAAGGAGCGTGTCAGTTCCTCGGCCAGGATGAACATGAACAGCGGCGCACGCACCTTGGCGAGTTGGGTGTCGTCGGCCTGCGGCGCCGGCTCGGCAGCGCCAAAGCGGAAGCGCTGCGCCAGGCCTTGCAGCCCGCTCTGCGCCGCCGCCAGCCCCGGCTGCCGCTCGTGCGCCGGCACGCGCCGGCCCTGCTCGACGTCGCGCGCCAGCGCGGCATAGGCGGCGTTGATGCGGGCCAGCGTGAGATCCATCAGCTTGAGCAGCGGGCCGAAGGCGACGTCGTTGCGCTTCTCGCTGGGTGTCGTGAACTGACCGGCGGCGCCGCGCTCGAAAGTCTCGCCCAGCAGGCGCAGCGAGGCCTCGAGCTTGGCACCGGCCAGAAAGTGCAGCAACTCCAGCGTGAAGAACAGCGTCACCACCAGCACCACGACCACGTCGTAGAGCATGTCCAGCACGATGTTGTCGACGAAGCGCACGTCCACGCCCAGGTGCAGCACGCCCACGGCGCGTTCACCGGCCACGATGGGCATCGAGACGATGTACTCCCCGCCCACCAGGGCCAGCGGGGCCACCGTGTCGGGCGTCTTCAGCAGGCCCAGCACGGCCGGGCTGGTGAAGTGGGCGGCGGTGCCCTCGGGGTCGGCGGCGCTGCGGTGCAGCACCTGGCCCCGCACGTCGGTGATGGCGATGTAGGCCACCTCGGGCACCTCTTCCCTGATCTGGTCGAAGCGCTCGGAAACGCCGAACAGTTCTTCGAAGGGTATGCCGTTGTCCACTGCGCGCAGCACCAGCGCGCGGATGGAAGAACCGACGCTGGCCACCTTGGCCGCCATCTGCGGCGCCAGCGCCTGTTCGAAGACGCGGTGCGACAGCAGTGCGTTGGCAGCCAGCGTGAGCATGACCACGAAGGTCACGGCGCCAGCCAGGCGCAGGTAGACGCCGCGCAGGTAAGACTGGTTCATGGGACTTTCCTCCGCGCTGCGCGCTGCGGCCTGTGTGCTTGGGGGCGGCCGGGGTGTCTCATGCCTGGGCCCCACGCTGCATGCGGCCGCGCAGCTCGGCAATCTCGGTTTCTGCCGCCCGCGTGGTCTCGACGAAACGGCGCAGCGCCGGGCCGAAGGGCCCGTGCGCGGCCACCGCCGCGGCGCGCGCCGCATCGCCCGAGCGCAGCGCCAGTTCGGCGGCCAGCACGTCCTTGTTCAGCCGCCGCATCACGCCCAGCAGCGCCAGCGAGGACAGCGTCGCCGAGAGCAGGAACATGCCCGCCGCCGACAAGGCCAGCTGGCGGGCCACGCCGTTGGCGTCATCGCGCACGCGGTCGGCCGAGAAGCGCAGCGCCAGGTAGCCGATGGTCAGGCCGAAGTTGTTCTTCAGCGAGATCCCGGCGGCGGCGTCGGCTTCGGCGTCGACGAACCAGTTCTCGGCGCCGGCCTTGCGTGCCGCCGCCAGCCAGGCACCCGGCGCCGGCCGCGCGGCGCGCAGGCGGTCGGTGCTGTAGAGCATGGTGCCTTCGGTGTCGAAGACATCGATGCCCTGGATGAGGTTGTCGGTGGCGCGTTCGCGGTCCAGCGTGTTCGGCAGCGTGGCGATGTCGCTGAACTGCAGGCCCAGCTCCAGCGCCGACTGGATGGTGTTCTCCACCGCCTTGCCGGTGACGACCAGGCGCTCGGTGACCAGCCGGTTCGCGGTGCTGCGGTACTTGAAGTAGTTCAGCAGCCCGGCCATGCCGACGGCAAAGCCGCTGACTACCACGGCCACGGCCACCAGGTTTCGCTTTGTCGACTCCATTCGTGCACTCCCACGCTCAGACGGCGGTCCATGCCCGGACCGTCACCTTCTGCTTTTCGGCCGTTCGGGCTGCCAACTTGATGGCCTGGCGTGAGGCCTGGCCGGGAATTGGCCCGCTTTCCACCCTCAAGTCGGCGCCATGCGGCGTCGATACACAAGTCGTTGCGCAAGTGCCAGGGAGGTGCTGCGGTGTGTATGGCCCACGGGCAGCAGCACTCGCGGTGTCGGGGCCTTGAACAGGACAAGCCGAACAAGGGTAACGATGAGATACGACCGGTTCTTCCACCGTCAGGCAGCAGCCGCCCTCGGAGCCACGGCATGAAGCCGGCATTGGCCGTGGTGGCGCGCGACGAGGCCGCTGGCGACACCGTGCCGGGCGCCTTGGTCGACGTCACCTGGGAGCCGCCGCTGCCCGGCCGCCGCCGCGTGTTGACGAGCTGGAACGAGTACATGGCGCTGGCCAGCCGCGTGGTCGGCCGCTTCCACGGCCAGTACCAGCTCAAGCACTTCGACTACCAGCACCCCAGCGGCTTGCAGCCGGGCACGCCGCGGCGCCTGCGCAAGCCCTATGTGGCCGTGGTGGCCTACACCGAATGGGGGCCGGCCGACGCGCCGGTGCTGCTGTGCTGCGGCGGCGTAGCGAACGTGGCCACGCGCTTCCACTACCTGGCGTCGGACCTGTGCGACGACTGGCGCGTGGTGTGCATGGACTGGCTGGGCCGCGGCCGTTCGGGCTGGCTGGCCGCCGAGGACGACTACTCGCTCGCCACCTACGCCGAGCAGCTGCGCCAGATGATCCTGCACCTGGGCGGCCGGCCGGTCACCATCCTGGGTTCCTCGATGGGCGGCAGCGCCGCCATCGAGCTCATCGCGCGCCAGCCGCGGCTGGTGGAGCGCCTGATCCTCAACGATGTCGGCCCGCACATCCCGGCGCGGCGGCGCCGCCGCCCCGCCGACGCCATTGCCCGTCACAACCTCTTCCGCAACCCGTCCGACCTGCTGCGCAAGGTGGGTGCGTCGCAGAAGAACGACGGCCCGGTCAGCGACGACATCCGCTTCAACCTTACCTTCCACCAGACGCGCTGGTCTGACGAAGAAGGCGGCCGCATCTACCGCCACGACGTGCGCGCCATGCAGGCCTACCGCAAGACCGCGCACAAAAGCGTGCTGCAGTGGGCCGAGTGGAAGGCCGTGGACTGCCCCGTGCTGCTGATCCACGGCATGCAGTCCGACGCGCTCTTCGAGCCGACCATCCGGCGCATGTCGCGCGGCAAGGACATCACCGTGATGCACATCCCGGACACCGGCCACACGCCACTGCTGGCCGACCGCAACCAGATCGAGTTCATCCGCCAGTGGATGGCCGGCACCGGACCCGAGGGCCAGGCCTGGAGCGCGCTCTACGCCAACCCGCGCGCGGCCTTCCCGGGCAGCCCGATCGCCTTTGCGCCGATGTCGGCGCTGCGCTGACCCTGCCGCGCCGACGATCCGATGCCACACGACACGCATCCAGCCCGCTTGCCGCTGCGCTTCGTGCGCCACGGTGCGACCGCGGCCAACCTGGCCGGCCTGCGCTGCGGCGGCGACCTCGACCTGCCGCTCACCGACCTGGGCCGCGCCCAGGCGGTGGACTGCGCCACGCGCCTGGCGCGGCTGCAGCCGACCATCGGCCTCATCGTCACCAGCGACCTCAAGCGCACCCGCGAGACGGCCGGCTACATCGCCAAAGTCCTGCCGGGCGTGCCGGTGATCGTCGAACCCGACTTCGCCGAGCGCCGGCTGGGCGAGTGGAACCTGTGGCCCATCGCTGCCACGCAGGCCTGGCTGGAAGCGCGCATGACGCCACCGGGCGGCGAGTCTGACGATGAATTCGCCGACCGCATGGCGCGCGCGCTGCGCCGCGTCAAGCGCCGTCTGCACGAACGCCCGCTGCTCGTCGGCAGCAAGGGCGTGGCACGCATGCTGGGTGAGCTGACCGGCCTGCCCGACCGCCTGGAACTGGGCAATGGCGTGGTCGCCGAATTCGACCTCGCCGACCGGCCCTGCCTGGCCACCACCTGGAGCGCGCTGTGAGCACCTCGAACTGCAACGCGGCACAGTCCGCCGCCCTGCGCCGCAAGCGCGTGCGGGGCATGACGGCCGTTGGCCTGCTGGCCGTGGCGGCCGACGCGGCCAGCTACACCGGGCTGCTGCCGCTGATGCTGCCGGGCTCGGCCTTCGTGCTGGCGCTGCTGGCCACCTACGGCTGGCGCCGCGCCTGGAGCGCACCCGAGTCCGACACCGTGTTCGCCGACACCGTGCCCATGCACCACCTCGTCGAGGACATCACGCTGCAGCTGCCGGTCACGGCGCTGGCCGCCACCTTCGACGCGCAGCGCCGCTGCACTGCCGTGAGCCCGGCGCTGGCGCAGTGGCTGGGCACCGATGCAGCCAGCGTACTGGCGTGCACCCTGCCCGAGCTGCTGGGCCCGGCCAGCGCGGCCAACCTGGACAAGGGGCTGTCGGTCGCACTCTCGGGCGCCACCAAGCGCCTGCGCTGCAACCACCAGGGCAGCGCCCAGGGCGAGCGCTGGCTGCAGGTGGAACTGTCACCGCGCCGCGGCCACGGCGGCGCCGTGGTCGCCGTCGACGTGCTGGCGCTGGACGTGAGCGACGAGCAGCAGGCGCTGGACCAGGCGCGCCGCGGTGAGCGACGGCTGCGCATCATCATGGACCAGATCCCGGTCACGGTGTCCTACATCGACGCCGAGATGAACTACCGCTACATCAACCGCGCGCAGGAGCAATGGCTCGGCAAGACCGACGCCGAAATCGCCGGCCGCAGCGTGCGCGAGGTGGTGGGCGACCGCGTCTGGACCGACATCGAACCGCGCCTGAGCCAGGCCATGCGGGGTGAGCAGGTGCCGCTGGAGCGCCAGCGGGTCGACCGCAACGGCAACACGGTGTGGCACTCGGGCCGCCACGTGCCCGACATTGCCGAGGACGGCACCGTCGTCGGCGCCTACACGGTGTTCTTCGACATCACGCAGCGCGCGCTGGCCGAGCAGCAGCTGCTGCAGCGTGAACACGAACTGGTGGCCGCCAAGGAGGCGGCCGAAAACGCCAACCGCGCGAAGAGCGAATTCCTGGCCAACATGAGCCATGAGATCCGCACGCCCATGAACGGCGTGCTGGGCCTGGCCGAACTGCTGCTGGAAACGCCGCTGGACGCCCAGCAGCGGCCCTTCGTCGAGACCGTGCGCAGCTCGGGCGAGACGCTGATGTCCATCATCAACGACATCCTCGACTTCTCGAAGATCGAGGCCGGCAAGCTGGAAACCGAACAGCTCGACTTCGACCTCTACCAGGCCGTGGAAGACGTGGTGCAGCTGCTGGCCCCGCGCGCCCACGCCAAGAACCTGGAGATCGCCTGCCGCATCGACGAGCGCCTGCCCAGCGCCGTGCGCGGCGACCCCTTCCGCCTGCGCCAGGTGCTGACCAACCTGATCGGCAACTCGGTCAAGTTCACCGACCACGGCGAGGTGCTGGTCGACGTGCAGTACCAGGACGCCAACACCCTGCGCTTTGCCGTGCACGACACCGGCATCGGCATCGACGACGACACGCGACTGCGGCTGTTCCGCGCCTTCGAGCAGGCCGACGGCTCGACGACGCGGCGCTTCGGCGGCACCGGCCTGGGCCTGGCCATCTGTCGCAGCCTGGTGGAACTGATGGGCGGCACCATCGGCGTGGAAAGCACGGCGGGCGAAGGCTCCACTTTCTGGTTCACGCTGCCGCTGCAGGCTGCGGCCAGCTTGCCGGCGGTGCCCAACCCGGGCGCGCTGGCGCAACGCAACGTGCTGGTGGTGGACGACAACGCCACCAACCGCGAGATTCTGGAACACCACGTGGCCGCCGGCGGCATGCGCAGTGCCAGCGCCGGCGACGGCATCGAGGCGCTGGCGGCGCTGCGCCGCGCGCTGGACGAGGGCGACCCGTTCGAGATCGCCGTCATCGACATGAAGATGCCGCGCATGGACGGCCTGCAGCTGGCCGCGGCGATGCGCGCCGACCCGGTGCTGTCGCGTGTGCAGCTGGTGCTGGTGACGTCGCTGCATTCGCCCGACGAACTGACGCGGGCGCGCAAGGCAGGCATCGGCGCCTACCTGTCCAAGCCCGTCAAGCGCATGGAACTCTTCCGCGCCCTGGCGCAGACCATGGGCGACGCGCCGGGCGACGCCGCGCCGGCCGGCTACAAGTCGGCAGCGCCGCGCATCCGCGCCCGCGTGCTGCTGGCCGAGGACAACGGCGTCAACCAGGTGGTGGCGCGCAACATGCTCAAGGCGCTGGGCTGTGAACACCACATCGTGCCCAACGGCGAAGAGGCGCTGCTGGCGCTGGAGCGCGAGCACTACGACATCGTGCTGATGGACTGCCAGATGCCGGTGATGGATGGTTATGCCGCCACGCGGGCCATCCGCGAACGCGAAGCCCGCCTCGGCCTGCCGCGGCTGCCGGTGGTGGCGCTCACCGCCAACGCGCTGGTGGGCGACGCCGAGGCCTGCCTGGCCTCGGGCATGGACGACCACCTGGCCAAGCCCTATACGCGCAAGCAGCTGGGCAGCAAGCTGGCGCGCTGGCTGCCAGCCGACCGCGTGGAAGCGCCCGCCGCAGATGACGAAGCGGGCAAGACCGGCGCCGAGCAACCGGTGCGCGACAGCACGCTGGACCAGGCAGCGCTGGACAACATCCGCGCCGTCGACGACGACGGTTCGGTGCTGGCCGAAGTCATCCAGATGTACCTGGACGAGGTGCCACAACACATGGGCGAGATGCGCGCCGCGCTGGCCCAGCGCGACGGCGCCGCACTCGGCCGCAGCGCCCACGCGCTGAAGTCGGCCAGCTTCAACGTCGGCGCCAAGGGCGTGGGCGAGCTGTGCAGAAGGCTCGAGAAACAGGGCAAGTCGGGCGAGCTGTCGGACGCCGAGGAACTGGTGGCTGCCATCGTGGCGCTGCTGGAACGTGTTCAGCCCGCACTGCGGGCGGAAATGAGGCAGCCGGCATGACGACACCCACACCCCGGATCCTGGTCGTCGACGACGACGCCGGTGGCCGCCGCCTGACGCGCGCCACGCTCAGCAAGGCCGGTTTTGCCGTCACCGAGGCCGGCAACGGCCAGCTGGCGCTGGAAGCCATGCAGGCCCAGATGCCCGACCTCGTGCTGCTGGACGTGAGCATGCCGGTGATGGACGGCTTCACGGCCTGCGCCGAGTTGCGCGCCCTGCCCGGCGGCGACCGCGTGCCGGTGGTCATGATGACCGGTCTGGACGACACCCAATCCATCGACCGCGCCTTCGAGGTGGGTGCCACCGACTTCATCACCAAGCCCATCAACTGGGCCGTGCTGCCGCACCGTGTGCGCTACATGCTGCGCGCCAGCAGCGCCATCCATGACCTGCAGCAGAACCAGCGCCGGCTGTCCAATGCGCAGCGCATCGGCGACATGGGCGATTGGGAATGGGAACCGCGCAGCGACCGCGTGCAGCCTTCGGAGCAGGCCTGGCGCATCTTCGGCCACACCCGCGCCTCGGACGGGCTGAGCATGACCGAGTTCTTCGCCACCGTGCATGCCGAGGACGCGGAACGCCTGCACCAGGCCTGCCAGCGGGCGCTGAACAACGGCGAGGGTTTCGCCATCGACCACCGCATCACGCTGCCCAGTGGCGAGCTGCGCCATGTGCACCAGCAGGTGGAGGTGATCGACCGCCAGGCCGACGGCACCGCCTTGCGCCTGGCCGGCGCGGTGCACGACATCACCGGCCGCAAGGATGCCGAGGAACAGATTCGCCGGCTGGCCTACTACGACCCGCTGACCGGGCTGCCCAACCGCTTGCTTTTCGTCGAACAGCTGGGCAAGGCCATCGCGCAGGCCGCGCGCCACCAACGTTCGGTGGCCATCATGTTTGTCGATCTCGACAACTTCAAGCGCGTCAACGACACGCTCGGCCACAAGGCCGGTGACGAACTGCTGCGCCTGGCCAGCGCGCGCCTGGCCGGCGTGCTGCGCAGCGCCGACAGCGTGGCACGCCACCGCCATGAACCCGAGGCGCACAGCATCGCGCGCCTGGGCGGCGACGAGTTCATCGTGCTGCTCACCGACGTGCAACGCACCGACGACGCCGCCTGCGTCGCGCAGCGCCTGGTGGACACGCTGGGCGAGCCCGTCACCGTGCAGGGCACCGAGGTCTTCGTCGGCGGCAGCGTCGGCGTGGCCATGTACCCCGAAGACGGCCTGGACATCGACACGTTGTTGATGAACGCCGACACCGCGATGTACCGCGCCAAGGCGGCCGGGCGCGGCGGCTTCCAGCTCTACGACCGTTCGATGAACGCCCGCGCGCTGGAACGCCTGCGCATGGAAACGCGGCTGCGCCGCGCGCTGGAGCGCAACGAGTTCGTGCTGCACTACCAACCGCGCGTGGACGTGGTGACCGGGCGCATCGTCGGCGCCGAGGCGCTGATCCGCTGGCAGCACCCGGAACGCGGACTGCTGCCGCCGGCCGAATTCATCCCGCTGGTGGAAGACGCCGGCCTCGTCATCCCGATCGGCGAATGGGCCATCCGCACGGTGTGCGCGCAGAGCGCGGCCTGGACGGCCGAGGGCCTGGAGTCGGTGCCGGTGGCCGTCAACCTGGCGTCCACACACCTGCGTGAACGCGGGCTGCCGGCGCTGGTGGCGCGGGCGCTGCAGGAGCATGGAGTGCCGGCCAGCTGCCTGGAAATCGAAGTCACGGAGTCCATCCTGCTGGCCGAACCCGAGCTCAGCGTGATGATCGCGCAGGAATTGGCCGAGATGGGCGTGCTGATCTCCATCGACGACTTCGGCACCGGCTATTCGTCGCTGGGCTACCTGAAGAAGCTGCCCATCGCGGCGCTGAAGATCGACCGCAGCTTCGTGCGCGACCTGGTCAGCGACCCCGACGACGAGGCCATCGTCACCGCCATCATCGCGCTGGCGCACAGCCTGAAGCTCAAGGTGGTGGCCGAAGGCGTGGAGACACCGGCACAGCTGGCCTTCCTGCAGGCCATGGGCTGCGACGAATACCAGGGCTTCCTGACCAGCCGCGCGGTGGAGCCGGCCGAGTTCTGCCTGCTGCTGAAGCGGCGTGTGTACACCGGGCACTTGCTGGCGCAGGACGAGGTGCTGAGCGCAGGCTGATCAGGTGAGCGAGGTGTCCACCTTGCCAAATCAGGTCAGCGAGGTATCCACCTCGCGTCTGGCCAGCGCCAGGAACTCGGCCGACTGCATCTCGTGCAGGCGCGACACGGTGCGCGGAAACTCGTGCGCCAAGGGGCCTTCGGTGTACAGGTCCTGCGGCGCCACGGCGGTGGACAGCACCAGCTTCACGCGGCGGTCGTACAGCACGTCCACCAGCCAGGTGAAGCGCCGCGCTTCGCTGGCCAGGCGCGGCGGCATCTGCGGCACATTGCTCAGCAGCACGGTGTGGAAGCGCGAGGCGATTTCCAGGTAGTCGTTCTGCGAACGCGGGCCGCCGCAGAGCGTCTTGAAGTCGAACCAGACCACGCCGCCGGCGCGGCGCAGTGCGCGCAGTTCGCGGTGTTCGATGTGCAGCGTGGCGTCTTCATCGCGTGCTTCGGCAAGTTGCTCGAAGGCCTGCTGCATCTTGCGCTCGGCCGCTTCGCCCAGCGGCGTGTGGATCATGTCGATCTGTGCCAGTGTCTGCTGCCGGTAGTCGGTACCGGCGTCCACGTTCACCACTTCCAGCTTGCTCTTCAGCAGTTCGATGGCGGGCAGGATACGGTCACGGTGCAGGCCGTTGGGATAGAGGCCGTCGGGGTGGAAGTTCGAGGTGGTGACGATGCTCACGCGGTTGGCAAACATCGCGTCGAGCAGGCGGTGCAGGATCATCGCGTCGGTGACATCGGCGACATGAAACTCGTCGAAGCAGATGAGCCTGAAGCGCCGCGCGATGCGCCGGCCCAGTTCGTCCAGCGGGTTGACGGTGCCCTTCAGGTCCTGCAGCTCGCGGTGCACCTCACGCATGAACTCATGGAAGTGCAGGCGCGTCTTGCGCGTCAGCGGCACGCTCTGGAAGAAGCAGTCCATCAGGAAGCTCTTGCCGCGCCCCACCCCGCCCCACATGTAGACGCCGCGCGGGATGGGCGGGCGACTGATGAGCTTGGTCAGCGCGTTGCTGCGGCGAGCCTTGTAGTCGGCCCACTCACGCTCGCAACGATCCAACGCGTCCACCGCACGCAGTTGTGCGGGGTCGCTGCTGAAGCCGCGCTCCTTCAGCGTGGCTTCGTAGAGCTCGCGAACCGACACGCGCTCAGAAGTTCAAGCTGCGCTTGTCGACCGCGAGCGCGGCTTCCTTGGTGGCTTCGCTGAGGGAAGGATGCGCGTGGCAGATGCGCGCGATGTCTTCACTGCTGGCGCGGAACTCCATCGCCACCACGGCTTCGCTGATGAGTTCGCTGGCCATGGGGCCGACGATGTGCACACCCAGGATTTCATCGGTCACCGCGTCGGCCAGGATCTTTACCATGCCGGTGGTGTCGCCCAGCGCCCGCGCACGACCGTTGGCCATGAAGGGGAAGGTGCCGGCCTTGTAGGCCCGTCCAGCAGCTTTCAACTGTTGTTCGGTCTGGCCGACCCAGGCGATCTCGGGGCTGGTGTAGATCACCCACGGGATGGTGTTGAAGTTGACGTGGCCATGCTGGCCGGCAATGCGCTCGGCCACCGCCACGCCTTCTTCTTCGGCCTTGTGCGCCAGCATCGGGCCGCGCACCACGTCGCCCACCGCCCATACGCCGGGCAGGTTGGTGCGGCATTCCTCGTCGACGACGATGGCGCCGCGCTCGTCGAGCTGCAGGCCGACAGCCTCGGCATTGAGGCCGATGGTGTTGGGCACGCGGCCGATGCTGACGATGAGTTTGTCCACCTCCAGCGTCTGGGCCTCGCCCTTGGCGCTGGTCCACGCCACCGTGACTTGCGAGTTCGCACCCTTCTTGCCGACCTTGATGTCGCCGACCTTCACGCCAAGCTCGATCTTCAGGCCCTGCTTGACGAAGGCCTTGTGCGCTTCCTTGGCGATCTGCTCGTCCACCGCGCCCAGGAAGGTGGGCAGCGCCTCGAGCACCGTCACTTCAGAGCCCAGACGGCGCCACACCGAACCCATCTCCAGGCCGATGACGCCGCTGCCGATGAGGCCCAGCTTCTTCGGCACCGCTTCGACGCGCAACGCGCCGTCGTTGCTGAGGATGTTCTCTTCGTCGAAAGGCGCGCCCGGCAAGGGGCGGGCGTTGGAGCCGGTGGCGACGATGACGTTCTTGCCCGTGAGCGACTCCTCGCCGACCGTGACCTCCCAGCCACCCCCGGCAGCCTTGGCGAAGGCACCGCGGCCATGGAAGAACGTGACCTTGTTCTTCTTCAAGAGATACAGGATGCCGTCGTTGTTCTGCTTCACGACGGTGTCCTTGCGCGCCAGCATCTTCGGCACGTCGATGCTCAGGTCCTTCAGGCCGATGCCGTGGTCGGCGAAGGCGTGACCGGCATGCTCGAAGTGCTCTGAACTCTGCAGCAGCGCCTTGCTCGGGATGCAGCCGACGTTGGTGCAGGTGCCACCGGGCGCGGGGCCGCCCTTGGCATTCTTCCACTCGTCGATGCAGGCCACGTTGAAGCCGAGCTGTGCGGCGCGGATGGCGGCGATGTAGCCGCCCGGGCCACCGCCGATGACGATGACGTCGAAGTTGATGCTCATGGTGGCCGCCTCAGATGTCGAAGAGCAGGCGGGCCGGGTCTTCCAGCGCTTCCTTCATCGTCACCAGCGCCAGCACGGCTTCGCGGCCGTCGATGATGCGGTGGTCGTAGCTCATGGCCAGGTAGTTGATCGGCCGCACCACGACCTGGCCGTTCTCGACCACGGCGCGGTCCTTGGTGGCGTGCACGCCCAGGATCGCGCTCTGCGGCGGGTTGATGATCGGCGTGGACAGCATCGAGCCGAAGACGCCGCCATTGCTGATGGAGAAGGTGCCGCCCAACAGGTCTTCCATCGACAGCTTGCCTTCACCGGCCTTCTTGCCGAACTCGGCGATCTTTTTCTCCACATCGGCAAAGCTCATCTGGTCGGCATTGCGCAGGATGGGCACCACCAAACCGCGAGGG
>JANNFE010000172.1:0-2484 GCA_031379415.1 Betaproteobacteria bacterium
CTCCTGGGTGGCTTTAGGCGAACGACTTCTTGAAGGCTGCGATGGCGCCCGACAGCTCTTCTTCAGCTGCCTTGTCCATGGCCTTGTCGTTCTCCAGCTTGGCCAGCAGGGCCGCATGGCTGCTCTTCAGGTGCTGGTGCAAGCCGTGTTCGAAGCCGAGCACCTTCTTGACCTCAATGTCGTCGAGGTAGCCCTTGTTCACGGCGTACAGCGTCGATGCCATCAGGCTGATGGGCAGCGGCGAGTACTGCGCCTGCTTCAGCAGTTCGGTCACGCGGGCACCGCGGTCGAGCTGCTTGCGCGTGGCGGCGTCCAGGTCGCTGGCGAACTGCGCGAAGGCGGCCAGTTCACGGTACTGCGCCAGGTCGGTACGGATACCACCCGACAGGCTCTTGATGAGCTTGGTCTGCGCCGCACCACCCACCCGCGACACCGAGATGCCGGCGTTGATGGCGGGGCGGATGCCGGCGTTGAAGAGGCTGGTCTCCAGGAAGATCTGGCCGTCGGTGATGGAGATGACGTTGGTCGGCACGAAGGCAGAGACGTCGCCGGCCTGCGTCTCGATGATGGGCAATGCCGTCAGCGAGCCTGTCTTGCCCTTGACCTCGCCCTTGGTGAAGGCTTCCACGTAGTCGGCATTCACGCGGGCAGCACGCTCGAGCAGGCGGCTGTGGAGATAGAACACGTCGCCGGGAAAGGCTTCGCGGCCCGGCGGACGGCGCAGCAGCAGCGACACCTGGCGGTAGGCCACAGCCTGCTTGGACAGGTCGTCGTAAATGATCAGCGCGTCCTGCCCGCGGTCGCGGAAGTACTCGCCCATGGTGCAGCCCGAGTAGGCCGACACGTACTGCATGGCCGCCGATTCAGAAGCCGAAGCCGCCACGACGATGGTGTATTCCATCGCGCCATTGGCTTCCAGCGCGCGCACCACGTTCTTGATCGACGAAGCCTTCTGGCCGATCGCGACGTAGACGCAGGTCATGTTCTGACCCTTCTGGTTGATGATCGTGTCCACCGCGACCGCCGTCTTGCCGGTCTGGCGGTCACCGATGATCAGCTCGCGCTGGCCGCGGCCCACGGGCACCATGGAGTCGATGGACTTCAGGCCGGTCTGCACCGGCTGGTCCACGCTCTTGCGCGCGATCACGCCCGGGGCGACCTTCTCGATCACGTCGGTCATCTTGGCGTTGATCGGGCCCTTGCCATCGATGGGCTGGCCGAGTGCATTCACGACGCGGCCGATGAGTTCGGGGCCCACCGGCACTTCCAGGATGCGGCCCGTGCACTTGACGGTGTCGCCTTCGGAAATGTGTTCGTACTCGCCCAGGATCACGGCGCCGACGGAGTCGCGTTCCAGGTTCAGCGCCAGGCCGTAGGTCGGCTGGCCGCTCTTGGTGGCGGGGAATTCCAGCATTTCGCCGGCCATCACCTCGCTGATGCCGTGCACGCGCACGATGCCGTCGGTGACCGAGACCACCGTGCCCTGGTTCTTGATGTCCGCCGAGACCGCCAGGCCTTCGATGCGGCTCTTGATCAGTTCGGAAATTTCTGCGGGATTCAGGTTCATGTGTTTCTCCGAAAGGTCAGGCCGTCAGGGCCGCCTTCATCTGTTCCAGTCGGGCCTTGACCGAGGTGTCGAGCACTTCGTCGCCAACGGCGACGCGGATACCACCGATCAGCTCGGGCACGATTTCCACGGAAGGGTTGAGCTTGCGGGCGAAACGCTTCTCCAGCGCTGCCACCACTTCGGCGAGCTGGCCACCTTCGATGGGGAAGGCGCTCTGGATGGTGGCGTCCGACACGCCCGTGCTGCCGTTGACCAGCGCCAGGAACTGCGCCGCGATCTCGGGCAGCGCCGCCAGGCGGCCGTTCTCGATGACGGCGCGCAGCAGGTTGCCCACCTTGGCGTCGAGGCTCTGGCCCTGCTGCAGCGTGATGCCGGCGACGACGTCGAACACCTGCGCGGCCTGCACCTTGGGGTTGTCGGCGAACTGGCGCAGCTCGGGGCTGGCGGCCAGTTGCGCCAGCGCCGCGATCTGCGGCTTCAGCGCGGCCGCGTCGGCGCCGGCGGCGCTGAACAGCGCTTCGGCATAGGGGCGGGCGATGGTCGCCAGCTCGGCCATGTCAGAGCTCCGCCTTCAGCCGCGACAGCAACTCGGCGTGCACACCGGCGTTGACTTCGCGGCGCAGGATCTGCTCGGCGCCCTTGACGGCCAGGCCAGCCACCTGCTCGCGCAGCGCTTCACGCGCCTTCACGGCTTCCTGCTCGGCTTCGGCCTTGGCGGCGGCGATGATCTTGGCGCCTTCCTCATTGGCCTTGCCCTTGGCTTCCTCGACGATCTGCTGCGCCAGGCGCTCGGCATCGGCCAGGCGCTTGGCGGCGTCGTCGCGGGCTGCGGACAGCTGCGCTTCGACACGCTTGTTCGCAGCGGCCAGTTCGCTCTTGGCCTTGTCGGCGGCCGACAGGCCGTCGGCGATCTTCTT
>JANNFE010000188.1:0-11346 GCA_031379415.1 Betaproteobacteria bacterium
GGGTAGAAGCGCCCGAAGGACGTGGGCAGCCAGAAGGCGTGCACGGGCTCGGAGTCCAGATTCCGCACCCAGCGCTTCACGCGCGGGTGGCCGTCGATGGCCAGTGCGCAGAGCATCTCCTCCGAACCGTCTTCCAGGTCCGCCACCACGGGGTAGAAGTGCTTGGCCATGCGGAACTTGCCGCCGTAGCGCTGGTTGCCCGGCACCGGATAGGCATTCGGGTCGAAGCGGAATTCGAACTCGGGTCCGGCCTCCACCTGCCACGCGCCGTCCAGCACCAGTTGCCGGAAGGCTGTCCGCCCCGCCGCTTCGCGCAGTTCGGCGATGCGCAGCGCCAGGCGTTGCATCAAGGGGTACTGGTGGCGCACCAGCTGGGCCAAGGGCAGCCGCTGGTCGTGCATCAGGTGGTTCAAACAGGCCAGCGTGAAGGCCCTCAGGTGGGCGGGCAGCACATCGCGCGCGGCGTTGCGGGACGGGTGCTGCAGCTGGTCTGCCAGCCAGCGCGCCAGGTCCTGCGGTCGCACCGAGGTCTCCAGACCGTCCAGCTGCAACTGTGCTGGGTCGCCGCGGCCCACCGCCAGCTTCTTCTGACCGTCCAGGTACAGCTCCCACAGCGTGCCCTGCTCCACCATCGAAAAACCTTCGATGGCGACGGGCGCCGCCAGCAGGTTCAGCGCCACCGTCTCGCGCACCGCCTCCACCTCCAGCAGGGCCAGCGGCAGCTGTTCGCCCGCAATGGCCCCAGCCGGGCGATAGGCCAGCCGGGGCACGGGCGCAAACGTCTCGCCGCGGCTGGCCGGTGCTTGCGAACCAGCCACCAGTGCGTTGTGGCGGTCCAGCTGCTGCTGCACCGCTTCGCGCTGCTTGCGCGGTTGCGCTTCCACCAGCGCCGTGGCCAGTGCTTCGCCCACGTGGCCTTGCAGACGCAGGCGCTGGCGCTCGCCGTCGCTGCTCAGTTGGGCCTGCCCCGCCGCCACGGCGGCTTGCAGCGCTTGCGGCAGTGGCTTGCCGGACGGGATGTCCACGGTCAGCGCCGGCAGCGGGGCAGCGGCCGCCCCTGCTGCGGTGAACAGCGGCCCGTCGTCGTGCGGCCCAGCTTCGCCGCCAGTCAGCGCCAGCGGCAACTGCGGCGCGATCATCGACGCCATGTCCAGCGGGTCGAAACCCATGCCGTCGATCAGCCGGTCGGCCAGCGCGTTGGCGGCGGCGCCTGTGGTGGCCTCGGTCACGTGGGCATAGGCGCGGTTCAGCGCGGGCCGGGTGCGGCGTGCGGCATAGGGCATGCGCAGCACCCGACCCAGCAACTGTTCGACAGCGGTGCCGGAATGGATGGTCTGCACGGTGCACAGCACGTAGGCAAACGGACAGTCCCAACCCACGCCCAGGGCCTGCACGGTGATGATGAAGCGCACCGGGCAGTCACGCGCCGCCAGGTCGATACCCTCCAGCTCGCGCCGCGTGCCGGTGGCCACCTTCACCTGCGCTTCGGGCAGATGCAGGTCGTTCACCAGGTGCGCGCGCAGCACGTCCACGTCCACCGGCTCGCCCTGGTTCTGCGCCTGGAACAGCACGATGGGCCGGATGTAGGCACCCTGGTTCGGGCCCTCTGCGGCTTCCTCTTCCCGCGCCTCGGCCTCCAGCAGGCGCTGCGTCTGCACGGCGTCCAGCACGGCGGCCTGCCAGCCGCGTGTGTGCTCCACCAGCGTGATGGGCATCTTGATCATGTGCTCGGCCTGCAGCTGCTGTGCCGACACATGGAAGAGCACGTTGCTGCGCTGGGCCAGCGGCGTGGCCGTCAGCTCCAGGATGAGCGCCGGATTCAGCCGCTTCAGCGCCTCGAAGCTGCGCTCGGTCTTGGCGGTGTGCGCTTCGTCGACGATGACATAGGGCTGCCGCAGCGCCAGCCAGTTGGCCAGGCTCCAGCGCGGCTGGCCCACGAAGCGCGCCAGCATGTCGCGGCCCGCCTTGGCCGACTGCACATCGGCCGCCGTCACAAGCGCGTCGGGCAGGCCACGCAGCGGGGCCCGTGCTGCCGGCGGCACGCCGCGGAAGTGCGGCTCGAAGGTTTCGCTGAAGGCGTAGACATTGCGCTGGTCGGTGTCTTCGACGCGAAAGCTCTGGATCGTGGCCACCACCACCACGGCGCGCTGGTCGAAGTCCTGCGGCGACAGTTGCGCCACGGCTTCCAGGTCGCACGCCACCGCATCGTCGCCACAGGCCAGGGCCAGCGCTTCGCGGAAGGGGTGGCCGGGCGTCACCAGGGCCTTCAGCGTCTGGCTGCGGATGGTGTCGCTGGGCACCAGCCACAGCGCCAGCGGCTTGGGCGTGCGGCCCGGCCATTCGCGCGCCAGGCGGCCGATGGCATGCGCCGCCAGCAGCGTCTTGCCGCCGCCGGTGGGGATGCGCAGGCACACGCAGGGCAGCTCGCCGAAGGGCTCGGCGTTGTAGCCGTAGCCGGTCTGCTGGGTGAAGGCGGCCGCCGCCCCCAGCGTGGCGGCGCTGCGCAGGTAGCGTTCCAGCGCCTCGAGCGCCTGTTCCTGGTAGTGCTTGAGCGCCAGCGTGGGCATACTTGAACTCCTGGGCGAACCGTGGCGCGGCCTTCAGCGCGGCACGGCGTGCGGCAACTGGCGGAAGGTGATGGCGGCGCCCGCCAGCCGCGCGTCACCCAGCAGGCAGGCTTCGCCATACACCACCTTGGGGCCGGCGTGCCAGCAGGTCTGGCGCATGGCGTCCAGCACCGCGCTGGTCAGCACATTGCCGGCAGCGGGGCGGCGGTCACCCAGGATGCCGTTGTAGAGCAGGTAGACGGCGCGGCCTTCGTGCGCGCCCAGCAGCGGGGTGCCGGTGGTGGTGGGTTCGTAGGCCGTGCCGGTTTCGCGCAACCACAGGAACGCTGCCAGGTCGGCGAAGCGAACCTCGGGGTGCAGGTCGCCGTGCGCGTCGAACAGCGGCGCGCCGAGTTGCGCGACGTGGAAGCCGCCGCCGCCTTGCCAGTTCACCGCTTGACTGATGCCGCCCTGTTCGCCGGCCACCACCTTCTGCAGCCGGGGCAGGCAGTGCGTGACGGCGTGCTCGCCCATCTCGATGCCGATCCAGCGCCGGCCCATCTTGTGGGCGACGGCGGCGGTGGTGCCGCTGCCGAGGAAGGAGTCGAGGATGAGGTCGCCTGGGTTAGACGCCAGTTGGATCACCCTGGAGGTGAGCAATTCCGGTTTCGGCGTAATGAAGTCGTCGACCAATGACTCCGAGCCCAAAACCAGGCGAACTTCCTTTCGCGACAAATCGGTGTGGCCAGCGAACTCGTGCTCCCATATCGACTGCGGAACGGTACCTTCCTGGCGCAGGAGATGCCGGTACCGCTTGATGGCCGGTACCTGGCCGAGCCCATCCTTCCCCCAGTAGACCATGTCCTCTCGCACATGCTCTGCATGCTGTTCGCGCGAGAACGCCCAGACACGGGTGCGCTTGGGCCAAATCTCCTGGCCCGTAACTGGCTGCACGACGGAGTAGTACAGGTTCGGCCGCTCATCGGCCGTCTTACTGCATGTGTAGTTGTCGGGTCGCCAACTTCCTTTGGCGTCCTCGAATCGGTACAGCCGGTCCTTGGCTTCTTGCCTGGGTAGCAGGTTGCGAACCCACGCCCCGCTACGCTGGTACACGAGTAAGTGGTCGTGCATCGGGGCAATCGACTTGTGATCGTTGGCGACCGCGTACTTCTTCTGCCAGATCACATTGGCGACAAAGTTCCCTCGCCCAAACACCTCATCCGTCAGGACCTTGAGGTAATGCCCCTCGTTGTCGTCGATGGTGACCCAGATGCTGCCGTCCTCGCGCAGGAACTCGCGCAGCAACTGCAGCCGCGGCAGCATCATGCTCAGCCACTGGCTGTGCTCCAGGTTGTCGTCGTAGTGCTCGAAGGCGCTCTTGGTGTTGTAGGGCGGGTCGATGAAGATGCACTTCACGCGGCCGCGATAGAAGGGCAGCAGCGCTTTCAGCGCTTGCAGGTTGTCACCCTGCACCAGCAGGTTGCCCGGTGCGCTGCCGGCATCGCCAAAGTGGCTGCCTGCGGCATGCGGGCGCAGCACCCGGGTGGGCACGGCGGCGGCGCTCTGGAAAGCCGCGTCGCGGTTCAGCCAGTCAAGGGTGGGCATGCGGGGGCGGCCTCAGGGGTGCGCGGGCTCGGGGGTGATGCCGTAGCGCTCTTTCAGGCGCGCCAGCACAGTGGCAAAGCCCAGCCGGCCCCGGTGCTGCAACTGGCCCACCACGATGCCCGCGTGCACGCCAGCCGCTGCCGCAAAGGCCTCGATGCTGGCGGCGTCCAGCGGCAGCGTGTCCAGCTGGGCCTGCAGAGCGCGGGGCAGCAAGGTGTCGGTGGCAAAGCGGTTGGCGTCTTGTTCTTCGACTGAATCCACGGTGTCGCCGGCCGCGGCGTCGTCCAGGAAGATGGCGCGCATGGGGTGCTTCAGCACATGCGCCACCTCGTGGAAGAAGCTGAACCAGAAGCCGTCGTTCCACTTGCCCAGCAAGGACAGCTGGATCAGCGGCTTGCCATTCAGCCAGCGCGCCACGCCCGACACGTGCGTGCCCGGCAATGCAGGCACGAAGACGAGCGCCACACCGGCTTCGGCGCACAGCCGCACCAGCTGGGGCCCGATGTGCTCGGGCGGCTGCCGGCTGAGTGCCCGCATGGCGGGCAACGCGGCTTGCAGGCGCGCGGCGTTGTACTCCGCCGTGCGCAACCGCGCGGCTTGCAGCTCGCCCATGCGCAGCCAGGCGGTGATGGCAGCCACGTCGGTCTGGCGGCTGGGCCGGGCGCGGCGGAACTGCGGCTGCATCTGGTCGTAGTGCGCCTTCCAGCCGGCGGGCGACGCTACGCCGAAAAAGCGCAGCAGCGGCTCCACCAGCTCCTGCTTGAAAGCCGCCGTCAGCCGCCCTGCGGGCAGCACGCCGGCTTCCTGCAGGGCCTTCAGGGGGAACTGCTCCAGCCAGGGCACGTGCTCGCTGGAGGCTTCGGCACTGCGGCGGCGGGCCAGGTATTCGCGAAACTGGGCCTCGCGCGCCAGCCAGAACTGGGCCGGCACCTGCAGCACCCGCTCCAGTTCGAGCGCGGTGTCTTCGGTGATTTCCTTCTTGCCGGCCAGGATCTCGTTGACGGCCTGCACCGGGCGGCCCAGGCGGTGCGCCAGTTCCCTTTGCTTCCAGTCGCGTTCTTCCATCAGGTCGCGCAGGGTGGCGCCCGGCGGCGACACCTCGCGGGGCGTGTAGGCAAGCGATTCAGTCATGGTAGTTCACCACTTCGAGGACAGTGACGGCATCGACGGCTGCCCAGTCCAGGCCACCATCGGGTTTGGCAGGGGGTGGCTGCTTCGTGGGCCGGATGACCAGGCGCAGCTTCTTGTCCAGGCGGCAGGAGAGCTGGCCTTTGCGGTCACCGGTCAGTTCTTCCCAGCTGCCCGGCAGGTGGCGCACGGTTTCCATGGTGGTCGCAGCGGCCAGGTCATCCAGCCGCGTGGCCAGCTTGTCGGCGGCGGCCTTCTGAAACTGGCGCTGACGGCTGGCCTTGTCCTCGCAGGACTTCTTCAGCCTGGCGTCCAGGAACTCGACCTTCATCGATCTTGTTGTTCACCCCTGAGGTGAACGAATGTACACCATCTGGCATTGACCGGCAGCAGGGGGCCATGAAAAAGGGCCGGCATGGCCGGCCCTTGCTGCAGTGGGAGTAGCGTCCTACTCCACCGCCTTGACCATGTCCTCGACGACCTTCTTCGCGTCGCCGAAGACCATCATCGTCTTGTCCATGTAGAAGAGTTCGTTGTCCAGGCCGGCATAGCCGCTGGCCATCGAGCGCTTGTTGACGATCACGGTCTTGGCCTTGTAGGCCTCGAGGATGGGCATGCCGTAGATGGCGCTGCCCTTCACGTGCGCGGCCGGGTTCACCACGTCGTTGGCGCCCAGGATGATGGCCACGTCGGCCTGGCCGAATTCGCCGTTGATGTCTTCCATCTCGAAGACCTGGTCGTAGGGCACCTCGGCTTCGGCCAGCAGCACGTTCATGTGGCCGGGCATGCGGCCGGCCACCGGGTGGATGGCGTACTTGACGGTGATGCCCTTGGCCGTGAGCTTGGCCGCCAGCTCCTTCACCGCATGCTGCGCTCTGGCGACCGCAAGCCCGTACCCCGGCACGATGACCACGGTCTCGGCATTGCCCAGCACGAAGGCCGCGTCGTCGGCGCTGCCGCTCTTCACGTTGCGCTTGGGCTGGCCGCCGGCTGTCGCCGCGGTGGTGGTTTCACCGCCGAAGCCGCCGCCGATGACGTTGAAGAACGAGCGGTTCATGGCCTTGCACATGATGTAGCTCAGGATGGCGCCCGAGCTGCCCACCAGGCTGCCGGCAATGATCAGCATGCTGTTGTTGAGGCTGAAGCCGATGCCCGCCGCCGCCCAGCCCGAATAGCTGTTGAGCATGCTCACCACGACGGGCATGTCGGCGCCGCCGATGGGGATGATCAGCGTCACGCCAAGCACGAAGCTCAGGGCCAGCATGGCGAAGAAGGCCGGCCAGCTTTCGGTGAGCGCGAAGGTGATGCCCAGGCCGATGGTGGCGATGCCGAGCACGGCGTTGAGCAGGTGCTGGCCCGAGAAGGTGACGGGCGCGCCCTGGAACAGGCGGAACTTGTAGGTGCCCGACAGCTTGCCGAAGGCGATCACCGAACCCGAGAAGGTCACGGCGCCGATGGCCGCGCCCAGGAACAGTTCGAGCCGGTTGCCGAAGGGGATGGGCTGGCCCTTGCTCACGATGCCGAAGGCCCAGGGCTCGGCCACCGCCGCCACGGCGATGAACACCGCGGCCAGGCCGATCATGCTGTGGAAGAAGGCCACCAGCTCCGGCATCTTGGTCATCTCGACCGTCTTGGCGCGCCAGGCGCCATAGGCCGCGCCGGCCACCAGCCCGCCGAGCACCCAGACCATGCCCTGCGCCCGCGTCTGGCCCATGTCGCCGGCCAGCTTGACGATGAGGGCCGCCGTGGTCAGCACCGCGATCAGCATGCCGATCATGCCGAAGAGGTTGCCGCGGATGGAGGTCGTGGGATGCGACAGGCCCTTCAGCGCCTGGATGAAGCAGACGCTGGCTACCAGGTACAGCAGCGTCACCAGATTCATGCTCATCTCAGTGCCCTTCCTTGGGGGCCGAAGCAGACGCGGCCGGCGTCTTCTTCTCTTTCTTCTTGAACATCTCCAGCATGCGCCGCGTGACCAGGAAGCCGCCGAAGACGTTGACCGCCGCCAGCGCCATGGCCAGCACGCCCATGGTCTTGCCCAGGGTCGTCTCGGTGAGTGCCGCGGCCAGCATGGCGCCGACGATGACGATGGCGCTGATGGCATTCGTCACCGCCATCAGCGGCGTGTGCAATGCGGGCGTGACGGTCCACACCACGTGGTAGCCCACGTAGATGGCCAGCACGAAGATGATGAGGTTGGTGATGGTGGGGCTGACGATGTCCATGGCTTGCTTTCTCTTTCTCCGCCCGCAGAAATCAGGCTTTGCGACGGACTTCGCCGTCGCGTGTCATCAGGCAGGCGACCACGATGTCGTCGTCCATGGGCACGACGAAGCCGCTGTCCTTGGGCAGCACGAGCTTCAGGAAGTCGAGCACGTTGCGCGCGTAGAGGCTGCTGCTGTCGGCCGCGACGAGCGCCGGGATGTTGGTCTCGCCGATGAGCGTCACGCCGTGCTTCACGACAGTCTTGCCGGCTTCCGTCAGCGGGCAGTTGCCGCCGGCCGGTGCGGCCATGACGACAATCACCGAGCCGGGCTTCATGCTCCTGACCATGTCCTCGGTGATGAGCACCGGCGCCGCGCGGCCCGGAATCAAGGCCGTGCTGATGACGATGTCGGCCTGCGCCACGCGCTTGGCCACTTCCACTTTCTGGCGGTCCATCCAGCTCTGCGGCATGGGCTTGGCGTAGCCACCCACACCCACCGCGGCTTCCTTCTCTTCCGGCGTGTCGTAGCTCACGTCGATGAACTTGGCGCCCAGGCTTTCCACCTGTTCCTTCACCGAAGGCCGCACGTCGCTGGCTTCGATGACCGCGCCCAGGCGCTTGGCGGTGGCGATGGCCTGCAGGCCCGCCACGCCCACGCCCAGGATGACGATGCGCGCGGCCTTGATGGTGCCGGCGGCCGTCATGAGCATGGGGAACAGGCGCTGGTAGCTGTCGGCGGCCATCATCACCGCCTTGTAGCCGGCGATGTTGGCCTGGCTGGACAGCACGTCCATGCTTTGCGCGCGCGTCGTGCGCGGCGCGGCTTCGAGCGCAAAGCTGGTCAGGCCGGCCGTGGCCAGGCGGCCCAGGTTGTCCGTGTCGAAGGGGTTGAGCAGGCCCACCAGTGCGGTGCCGGCCTTCATCAGGCTCAACTCGTCGGGGTCAGGGCTGCGCACCTTCAGCACCAGTTCGGCGCCAAAGGCGCCTGCACGGTCGGCGATCTCGGCGCCAGCCGCAACATAAGCCTCGTCGGTGGCACTGGCCGCCACCCCGGCGCCGGATTGCACCAGCACCTGGTGGCCTTGTGCCTTGAGCTTCTTCGCCGTTTCTGGCGTCACCGCCACACGGGTTTCGCCCGCTGCGGTTTCCAGCGGTACGCCTATGCGCATGTCTGATCTCCTCGCCCCGTCCCTTTTGCGGGCGTGCGAAGCTACCACAAGTAACCGCGACCCCCGACTCCTAGAATCCCGCCGTCCATGGCCGCCACCCTCGTCCCTGCCGCCCTTCCCGCCGTCATTCCCGCCGTCATTCCCGCTGTGTGCGACGTGCTGGTCATCGGCGCCGGCCCGGCGGGCAGCGCCTGCGCGCAGCGGCTGGCGCAGGGCGGGCTGGATGTGCTCGTCGCCGACCAGCACGCCTTCCCGCGCGACAAGGTCTGCGGCGACGGCCTCATCCCCGACGCCCACGCCGCGCTGCGCCGCCTGGGTGTCTACGACGAGGTGGCCGCGCTGGCCCAGCACGTGCCCCATGTGCGCTGCATCGGCCCGCGCGGCCGCCATGTCGACGTGCCCGGAACACTCAGCGTGCTGCCGCGCAAGACCCTGGACCACGTGCTGCTGCGCGCCGCCGAACGCGCCGGTGCGAAGCTGCTGCCGCCCTTGCGCTTCGAGGCGCCCTTGCTCGAAGGCGAACGCGTGGTCGGCGCGCGGCTGCAGGCGGGCGAGCGCACGCACGACATCGCCGCCCGCTGGGTGGTGCTGGCCACCGGCGCGGTGCCGCAGGCGCTCATCGCCGCCGGCCTGTGCGAACGCCACACGCCCAGCGGCGTGGCGCTGCGCGGCTATGTGAAGCACGAAGGCCTGGCGGCGCAGATCCGCCAGCTGCAGGTGGTGTGGCATCCGCGGCTGAAGGGCGGCTACGGGTGGATCTTTCCCACCCCCGGCGGTGTCTTCAACATCGGCACCGGACTCACCGGCAGCCACCGCGAAGAAGGCGGCAAGGGCCGCATGAAAAACGTCAACCTGCGCCGCATGCTCGACGCCTTCTGCGAGGTCTACGCACCGGCCGCAGAACTCATGGCCCATGGCCAGCTGCAGGGTGAGCTGAAGGGCGCAGCGCTGCGCTGTTCGCTGCGCGGCGCGCGCTGGTCGCGCCCGGGCCTGCTGGCCACCGGCGAGGCCGCAGGCAGCACCTATGCCTTCACCGGCGAAGGCATCGGCAAGGCCCTGGAAACCGGTCTGCTGGCCGCCGAAGCGCTGCTGCATCAGCGCGACGCACCCGAGGCCGCAGTGCGCCAGCGCTATGAAGCCGCGCTGGCCGGCCTGGCGCCCAAGTTCGACCTCTATGAACTCGGCAGCCGCGTCAACCAATACCCCTGGCTGGCCGACCTGGTGATCTGGCGCGCGCGCCGCAGCCCGGGCATCCTGCGCCGCATGTCGGGGCTGCTGGAAGAGACCGTCAGCCCCGGCCACCTGTTTACCTGGCGCGGCGTCTCGCGCCTGATGTTCGAATGAAAGCCTGCATGCGTTTTCGACCTCTCTCGCCGGCCCTGGCCGTGGCCGGCCTGCTGGGTGCCTGCGGCGGCGACGGCGGCGGCATCAACCCCACGGCGGTGGGCGTGCTGTCGGCCACTGCCGGCGCGGCACGCTATGGCCAGGACCTGCTCATCACGCTGGAGGGCCGCAACCTCGACGGCGGCATCACGGCCAGCGCCGCGGCCTGCCGCTCGCTCACGCGCAGCACCGCGCTGCCCAACCTCAGCACCGACACGGTGGCCTACTACGTCTGCCGGCGCCCGGCGCAGGGCAGCAACCAGGCGCGCTTCGTGCGGCAGAGCGACAGCGTGGTGCTGGCCACCGTGCCCTTCACCGTGCCGCAGCCGCAGGTGACGCTGACGGTGAGCAATGGCGCCGGCGTCACGGGCGATCTGGTCATCACGCTCGAAGCCGGCCGCGTGCCGACCACGGTCGACAACTTCCTGGCCTACGTGGCCAGCGGCTTCTACGTCGACACCGTCTTCCACCGCGCGGTGGCCGGCCAGTTCATCCAGGGCGGCGGTTATGCCGGGACCCTGGTGCCCGACGGCACCCTGCCGGCGCTCAAACCCGTGAACACGCCCATCGTGCTGGAAGACAACGTCGGCCTGTCCAACCTGCGCCTCACGCTGGCCATGGCGCGCACCAACGTGCTGAACTCGGCCACCTCGCAGTTCTTCTTCAACCTGGGTGATAACACCTTCCTCGACCGCACCGCCACGGCGCGCGGCTACGCCGTCTTCGGCACCCTGACAGCAGGCACCGAGGTGCTCGACGCCATGGGCGCCGCGCCCTGCAGCGCCTGGCCGGCGTTCTTCGGCTCGGGTGACGGTGCCGCCTGTCTGCCGTCACCGAACATCGTGGTCACTGCGGCGACCCAGACACGCTGAACGCCATGTGCCAGCTGCTCGGCATGAACACCAACACGCCCACCGACGTGATGTTCAGCTTCACCGGCCTGGCCACGCGCGCCCACGAGCACAAGGACGGCTTCGGCATCGCCTTTTTCGAAGACCGCGGCCTGCGCCACTTCATCGACCACCACGGCGCGCGCAGCAGCCCGGTGGCCGAGCTGATCAAGCGCTACCCGATCCGCAGCGACAACGTCATCGCCCACATCCGCAAGGCCACGCAGGGCCGCGTGGCGCTGGAGAACAGCCACCCCTTCGTGCGCGAGCTGTGGGGGCGCTACTGGGTGTTTGCGCACAACGGTGACCTGAAGGCCTATGCACCGCGCCTGCACGGCGCCTTCCGGCCCGTGGGCGACACCGACAGCGAACGCGCCTTCTGCTGGCTGATGCAGGAGCTGGCCAAGGCCCACGCCAGC
>JANNFE010000246.1:0-8065 GCA_031379415.1 Betaproteobacteria bacterium
TGCTGGCCCTGATGCTGGCCGGGTGTGCCAGCCGTCCTGCATCGCGTGACGGCCCCGAGGCCCGCCCGCCACCGAACCTGGACCAGGTGCCCAACGCCGTGCCGCGCATCGAGCCGCTGCGCAGCGGCGGCCCCAACAAGCCCTACGAGGTGCTGGGCCAGCGCTACGTGCCGATGACGCGCGACGCGCCATTGCAGGAAAGCGGCCTGGCCAGCTGGTACGGCCGCAAGTTCCACGGCCAGCCCACGGCCAGCGGCGAGACCTACGACATGTACGCCATGACGGCCGCGCACAAGACCATGCCGCTGCCCAGCTATGCACGCGTACGCAACCCGGCGAACGGGCGCGAGATCATCGTGCGTGTCAACGACCGCGGGCCGTTTTCGGCCGGGCGTGTCATCGACCTGAGCTACACCGCCGCGCTCAAGCTCGGCGTGCTCGCGGGCGTGGCGCCGGTGCAGGTGCAGCGCCTGACCTGGGACGAGATCCGCAGCGGCGTGGCGCCACTGGCCGCGCCAGCGGCCGCGCTGCCACCCGACGACCCCGCGCCCGGCGACAACAGCGTCGCCGACGCCGCCGGCTACTGGCTGCAGATCGGCGCCTTCCGCGCCCGCGAAGGTGCGGCGCAGTTGCAGCAGCGCGTGCTGCGCCAGGCCGAAGGGCTGCCGGGCGTGGCGGTGTTCGACGAGGACGGCCTGTTCCGCGTGCAGGCCGGGCCCTACGGCGCGCGCGACCAGGCGCTGCAGGCGGCCGAGCGGCTGCAGCGGCAGACCGGGCTGGCCGCCCTGGTGGTCGAGCGGATGGTCGAACGCCGCCCCTGAGCGGCGGCCACACCCCTAGCTTCTGCCGCCGTTTGATGACGGCCCCGCTTGCGGCAGCCGGGCTTTGTGGCCATGCTGCGGCCCCGCCCTGCGTCGCCACTTCTGCACTTCTTTCGAAAGGCCCCCGATGAGCACCACGCCCACCACGCTGCACCTGCGCGGGCTCGAACTCGGCGCCGCCACGCCGCCGGCCACCAGCGCGGTGAAGGTGACCAGCAGCCGCCGCGTGCAACCCGGTGGCGCCGCACGCGACGCCGCCGCGCCGCCGCTGGCCGTGGCTTCCGACGACGTGGTGCGCGTCGAGTACGACAACGGCATCAAGCTGTGGATGCGCGCCGACGACCTGCTGCGTGAACGTGGCCGCGTCAGCGCCGCGCGCGGCGCCGGCGGCGTGGACGTGTGGGACATCGACACCGCGCCGCGTGCCGGCGTGCGCGGCGAGGCCGGCACCTCGCGCGGCCTCGCGGGCCTTGGCATCAAGCTGCTGGAGTTCTTCGGCGTCGACGTGACGAGCGACGCCGCGGCGCTGTGCGCCAGCGCCTTCGAGAAGCGCCAGCTGAAGGGCAACGCCCCCGGCCTTTACCGCTGCGCCTTGGCTGCCGACCAAGCGCTGCAGCCCGCACCCGCGGCCGCCGCGCTGCCAAGCGACAAGCCGCTGCTGCTCTTCCTGCACGGCACCATGTCGAGTTTTCGCGGCAGCTTCGGCGACCTGGAAGCCGACATCGTCGGCGAGCCCGGTGCGCCCGCGCGCGACACGCGCCAGGCGCTGCGCCAGGCCTACGGCGAACACATCTACACCTTCGAGCACCTCACGCTGACGCAGAGCCCGGTGCAGAACGCGCTCGACCTCATCCAGCGCCTGCCCGACGGTGCCCAGCTGCACCTGGTGTCGCACTCACGCGGCGGCCTGGTGGGTGAACTGCTGTGCCTGGCCGAACGCGAGCGCACCGACGACCCGCTGGCCACCGGCGTGCTGCCCACGCTGTTTGCCGAAGACCGCACGATGGCCGCGCAGCTCGGCCTGCTGCCACTGTCGGACGCCGAGAAGAAGGCACGCCAGCAGGCCTACGACCAGGACGCACAACGCGCGCAGGATCTGGTGAAGCTGCTCGACGCCAAGCGCATCCGCGTCGCGCGCTTCGTGCGCGTGGCCTGCCCGGCGCGTGGCACCACGCTGGCCTCGGGCCGGCTGGACCGCTGGCTCAGCGTCCTGGACGTGCTGGCCGGCAACGGCCTGTTCGGCGACGCCGCCGACTTCCTGCTCGCCGTGCTGAAGCGGCGCACCGACCCGCGCACCATGCCCGGCATCGAAGCCATGATGCCCGGCTCGGCGGTGACACGGCTGCTGCAGCTGCCCGGGCTGGTGACGAACTCCGACCTGAGCGTGATTGCCGGCGACATCGAAGGCGACAGCCTGTGGGGCAAGGTGAAGTGGCTGGTTGCCGACTGGTTCTACGGCAGCGAGCACGACCTGGTGGTCAACACCGGCTCGATGAGCGGCGGCCTGAAGCGCCTGCCCGAGCGCGCGCGCTGGCTGGAAGACCGCGGGCCGCAGGTCAACCACTTCCGCTACTTCACCAACCCGGCCTCACTGCGCTGGCTGGTCAGCGGCCTCACACGCGACGAGGGCGCCAGCGGTGGCTACTCGCCCTTCGAGCAGGCGCGCGTGGAAGAGCCGAAGTGGCGTTCCGCGGTGGCGCGCAGCCGCAGTGGCGACACGCCGCGGCCCATCGTCGTGGTCATCCCCGGCACCATGGGCAGCGAGCTGCAGGTCGGCGACAGCCGCGTCTGGCTGCGCTACCTGTCGCTGCTGCGCGGCGGCCTGGCCGACATCGGCTGGGGCGTCAGCGACGTGAAGCCGGTGGACCTGCTGGACGACTTCTACGGCCCGCTGCTCGAACACCTGGCGCGCGAGCATCGCGTCGAGGTCTTTCCCTACGACTGGCGGCGCTCGGTGCGCGACAGCTCGCACGCGCTGGCGGAGAAGCTGGCCGAGCTGGTGCCCGAGGCCGAACGCACCGGCAAGCCGCTGCACATCGTGGCGCATTCCATGGGCGGGCTGGTGGCGCGCGCCATGATCGCCGACGGCGCCGAAGGCACGGCGGTGTGGCAGCGCATGGGGGCCCTTTCCGCCGGCAGCCGGCTGCTCATGCTGGGCACGCCCAACCGCGGCTCGCACGAGGCCGTGCGCTGGCTCACCGGCTTCAACCCCACGCAGGCCAAGCTCACCCTGCTGGACCTGCGCCATGGCGTCAACGGCATCATCGACATCGTGCGGCGCTACCCCGGCATGGCCGAGTTGCTGCCCTTCGACGAAGAGCCCAACCCCTATGCCGACACCGCCACCTGGCGCGAACTGAAAAAGCAGCTCGGCGCCGGCTTCCCGCTCATCGAGGACACCACGCTGAAGGATGCCGCCGCCACCTGGGCGCTCATCCGGCAGGCCGCGCCCGACCCTGAGCGCATGCGCTACGTGGCCGGCTGCCAGCGCGCCACGGTGGTCGGCTGGCAGGTCGTGGAAGACCCCGAGATGAAGGCCGGCCCGCGGCGCGTCGACTGGCTGGCTACCGCCGAAGGTGATGGCACGGTCAGCTGGGCCTCGGGCAAGCTCGAAGGCGTGCCGATGTACTACGCCGAGGACACCGCACACGACGAGCTGTGCGCCAACGCCGACGACCGGCGCATCTTCCGCGGCTACGTCGACCTCATCACCAGCGGCCGCACCGACCAGCTGCCGGCCACGCCGCCGCAGCGCAGCCGCAGCGCCGACGGCAGCGCCAGCACCTTCGTGCTGCCGACGCTGCCGCCCTTCGACGACCTGCCCGACGAGGCCACCGTGCGCAGCATGGGCTTCGGCGGCACGCGCCGCCGCGTACGCCGCGCCACGGCGGTGGCGCCGATGATCGACGTGAGCGTGCGCCATGCCGACCTGTGCTATGCGCGCCATGCCGTGCTGGTGGGCCACTACGAAGGCGACACCATCGTCAGCGCCGAAGCCGCGCTCGACCGCCGGCTGGGCGACGCGCTGTCGCGCCGCCGCGACCTCGGGCTCTACCCCGGCCTGCACGGCACGCACGCCGTGTTCTTCAACGAAGACGCCAAGCGCTCGCCCACCGGCGCGGTGGTGGTGGGCCTGGGCCCGGTGGGCGACCTCTCGGCCGGCCGCCTGCAGACGAGCGTGCGCGACGCCATGCTCGAATTTGCGCTGCGCCTGGTGCAGCGCCCCGAGGCCCAGGCCGAGACCAGCCCTGCTGCCGGCGGCCGTCTGCCGGCGCGCCTGAGCTGCCTGCTGGTGGGCAGCGGCGGCGCCGGCCTGACGGTGCGCGAATCGGTGGAAGCCATCCTGCGCGCCGCCATCAGCGCCAACCGGCGCCTGGAAGACACCCACCTCGACAGCCGCGTGCTCATCAGCGCCATCGAGTTCATCGAGCTCTTCGAGGACATGGCGATTTCCGCCGCGCGCGCCGTGGGTGCTGCGCTGCAGGGCACCGAGATCGGCGAAAGCGCGCGCTGGTCGCCGCCCACCGTCAGCGAAGGGCCGGGCCGCCGCAAGCGGCGCCTGTACGACAGCGACCGCAGCTGGGACCAGCGCATCGAGATCTGCGAAGACGCCGAGACCGGCACCCTGAAGTTCAACATCGCCACCAACCGCGCGCGCGCCGTGGAGACACTCGCCACCGGGCAGCTGAAGCTGGCCGATCTCTTCGTCAACCAGGCCAGCGCCAGCGTGGAAACCAATGCCGAGGTCTCGCGCACGCTGTTCGAGCTGCTGCTGCCGACCGGCTTCAAGGACAGCGCGCCCGACCAGCGCGACATGGTGCTGCAGGTCGACGCGCGTTCGGCACGTTTCCCGTGGGAGCTGCTGGAAGACCGCTGGAGCCGCAACGGTCGGCCGCTGGCCATCGAGGCCGGCATCGTGCGCCAGTTCCGCACGCGCGACTACCGCGCCAGCCCGACGCAGGCGCTGCAGGACACGGCGCTGGTCATCGGCAACCCCGACCTGGAAGGCGACGCCGACTTCCCCGACCTGCCCGGCGCCCGCAGCGAAGCCGCTTCGGTGCGCGACCTGCTGCGCGGCCACTACGCCGCGGCCGACGTGGCCGACCTCATCGACGCCAAGGCCGCCGACATCGTGGCCGCGCTGCACCGCAAGCCCTGGCGCGTGCTGCACCTGGCCGGCCATGGCGAGCACGAGTTCAAGGCCACGCCCGAGAGCAAGCCGCTGTCGGGCATGGTCATCGGCAAGGGCGTGTTCCTGACGCCGGGCGACGTGGAGCAGATGCGCTACGTGCCGGAGCTGGTGTTCATCAACTGCTGCCACCTCGGCAAGACGCAGCAGGCCGGGCCGCGCCCGGCCTACGGCAAGCTGGCGGCCAACCTGGGCGCGCAGTTCATCGAGATGGGCGTGCGCGCCGTGGTCTGCGCCGGCTGGGCGGTGGACGACGAGGCTGCACTCACTTTCGCACGCAGCTTCTACAACGAGCTCTTCGCCGGCCGCTGCTACCGCGACGCCGTGAAGACAGCGCGCCAGAACACCCACACGCGCCACCCCGGCCGCAACACCTGGGGTGCTTACCAGTGTTATGGCGACCCGGCCTGGCGCCTGGTGCGTGACGGCAGCAGCGGCGGCGGCATGGCCGAGCCCGAGTACGTGTCGCGCCACGAACTGCTGGCCGACCTGGAAAACCTGGCCGAAGCCGCGCGCGTGCAGATGCGCCGTGAAGGCATGGCCGACGACACCGTGGCCACGCGCCAGACGGCCGCCGTCAAGCGCCTGCTCGGCCGCGTGCCCGCGGTGGCGCGCGACGCATGGCAGGCGCGCGCCGACATCGCCGCCGGCGTCGGCTTCGCCTATGGCGAGGCCATGCTCTTCGAGGCCGCGCTGGACTGGCTGGAAAAGGCGCTGCGCGCGCGCGATGGCGACTGCCCCGTGCGCGCCGTGGAACAGGCCGCCAACATGCGCGTGCGCCTGGCCGCCGCCGACGCCGCGGCGCTGCGCGCCAAGCCGAGGGTCAGCGCCACCGAGCTGAGCGCCGTGGGCGACCGCATCGAGGCCACCATCCGCGAGCTGGACTTCATCAACCAGCGCGCCGCCACGCCCGAGCGGCTGCTGTTGCTGGGCAGCGCATGCAAGCGCCTGGCCTGGGTGCGCAGCGACAACCCACCGCGCATCGAGGCGCTGCTGAACATGGCGCAGTTCTACCGCAGCGCGCTCGACATGCAGGGCGGCGACGATGGCTACGCGCTGGCCAACTGGGGCGTGGCCTGCCTGCTGCTGCAGCGCCTGGCGCCCGACATCGGCCGTGGCGACTGGCACGGTGAGCTGGATGGCCTGCTCAGCCGCCAGGCCGAGCGCAACAGCACGCGCCTGGCCGCGCAGCCCGAGTTCTGGACCGCCGTGGGCCTGGCCGACCTGCTGCTGGTGCAGCTGCTGCTGGCCGCGCCCGACGGCGCCGCCTGTCGCCGCCTGGGCGAACGCGCATCCGAGGCCTACCGCGCCGCGCTGGCGCGCGGCGCCAGCCCGCGCGAAGCGGCCTCGGTGCGCGAGCATCTGGACTTCCTGGTCGACATGACCGCCGGCTGGCCCGAGGTCGTGGGCGAGGCACTGCAGGCCGTGCGGGCCGCCGTCTGAAGACATCGAACGAGGCAACACCCCCATGGCAGGCAAGGACCACAGACAAACACCGCTGGACGCGCTGAGCCTGGCCCACGTGGGCCCGCAGGATCACGTGGCGCAGCACTTCAGACTGTATGAACTGACCAAGTGCGAGATCGCCGACCGCCAGCGCATCGACAACCACATCCCCAGCGACGAGGTGCTGCGCAGCACCGTGCACCTGGCGCGCGAAGTGCTGGACCCCCTGCGCGCCGCTTTCGGCGCCTTCTCGCCGAACAGCGTGTTCCGCAGCCAGGCGCTGGAACGCGCGCTGAAGGGCCGGCCGTCGAGCTGGATGTCGACCAGCCAGCACACCCTGGGCTGGGCCTGCGACGTAAAGATCGTGGCCAAGCCGACGCTGGAACTGGCGCAGTGGGCGGCAGAGCATCTGGCCAACTTCGACCAGATCATCTGCGAATGCCATGACCCGGCCAAGGGCCCGAACTCGGGCTGGGTGCACATCTCGCTGGTGCCACCCGGGCGCGGCAGCAACCGGCGCCAGGCCCTGAGCTATGTCGTCTGCCAGGCGACGGGGCGGCTCACCTACGTGGCCGGCTTGCAGGTCAGCGTGGGCTGATCAGCGCCCGCCGCTGACGTCGACGATGGCGCCCGTGGTGTAGCTGGCTGCATCCGACAGCAGCCAGACGATGGCCGCGGCCACTTCGTCGGCACTGCCGGCGCGCTGCATGGGCACCTGCGGTGCGAGCCGGCGCACGCGGTCGGGCTGGCCACCGCTGGCATGGATGTCGGTTTCGATGATGCCGGGCCGCACCGCGTTCACACGCACGCCTTCGGCCGCCACCTCGCGCGCCAGGCCGAGCGTGAAGGCGTCGATGGCGCCCTTGGCCGCCGCGTAGTCCACGTACTGGCCGGGCGAACCCAGGCGCGCCGCGGCCGACGACAGGTTGACGATGGCGCCGCCGCGGCCGCCGTGGCGGGTGCTGAGGCGGCGCACCACTTCGCGCGCACAGAGCATGCTGCCGAAGACGTTGATGGCGAACATGCGCTGCAGCCGCGCAGCGCTCATCTCATCGACACGCGCCGCCACATCCACCACACCGGCGTTGTTCACCAGGCCACCAAGCGGCGCACCGCCTTGGGCGGCATGGGCATCGAGCGCAGCGGCCATCGCCAGCACCTGGGCTTCATCGGCCACGTCGGCCTGCAGCAGCAGCGCCTGGCGGCCGGCGGCGCGCACCTCGGCGGCCACGGCCTCGGCAGCGGCGCGGTCACGGGCGTAGTTGATGGCGATGTCCCAGCCCTGGGCGGCGGCCAGCCGCGCAGTGGCTGCGCCGATGCCGCGGCTGGCACCGGTGATGAGCAGGGTTCGGTTCATCTCCCGATGTTAGGCCGCGCGGTGCTGGGCTAGAGTGAGCGGCGAACCCTGGAGACAAGACCCATGCAAAGACGCCACCTCCTGCACGCCGGCTCCGCCGCGCTGCTGGCCGCCCCCGCCTGGCTGCGCGCGCAGACGCCGGAGAAGCCGAAGATCACGCTGGCCGTCGGCGGCAAGAACCTGCTGTACTACCTGCCGCTGACCATCGCCGAGCAGCGCGGCTACTTCAAGGCCGAAGGCCTGGACGTGACC
>JANNFE010000249.1:0-20777 GCA_031379415.1 Betaproteobacteria bacterium
CCGCGCTGCCACCCATGCCGATGCGCATGCCCGGCCCGCCCAGTTGCACGAGCAGGGTGCCGGCGCCGAAGGGCAGCTTCTTCACCAGCCCGGCACTGACGCTGCCCAGACCGCCGGCAATCATGATGGGCTTGTGATAACCGCGGCGCACGCCGGCCACGTCCATCTCGAAGACGCGGAAGTAGCCGCCGAGATTCGGCCGGCCGAACTCGTTGTTGAAGGCCGCGCCGCCGAGCGGCCCCTCGGTCATGATCTGCAAGGGGCTGGCAATGTGCTCGGGCTTGCCGACCGGCCTCTGCTCCCACGGTTCACTCGTGCCCGGCAGGTGCAGGTTGCTGACGCTGAAGCCCGTCAGCCCTGCCTTGGGCCGCGCGCCGCGGCCGGTGGCCCCTTCATCGCGGATCTCGCCGCCGGCGCCCGTGCTGGCACCCGGAAAGGGGCTGATGGCGGTGGGGTGGTTGTGGGTCTCCACCTTCATCAGCACATGCACGGTCTCTTCACGCGGGCCGTACAGCGGCGCGTTCGTGAAGCCGGCCGGCAGCCAGCGCTGCACCGGGCCGCCTTCCATCACCGCGGCGTTGTCGTCGTAGGCGACGACGGTGTGCAGGGGCGAGGTCTTCAAGGTGTGCCGGATCATGCCGAACATCGACTTCGGCTGTGGGCTGCCGTCGATGGTGAAGCGGGCGTTGAAGATCTTGTGCCGGCAATGTTCGCTGTTGGCCTGCGCGAACATCATCAGTTCGACGTCGCTGGGGTTGCGGCCGAGCTTGGCGAAGGCATCGAGCAGGTAGTCGATCTCGTCGTCTGACAGTGCCAGGCCGAACTCTGCGTTGGCGCCCGCCAGGGCAGCGCGGCCAGCGCCCAGCACGTCGACATGCTCCAGCGGCGCGGTGGGCCGCACGTCGAAGAGGTGCGCGGCGGCCTCGGCATCGAAGGCCACGCTCTCGGTCATGCGGTCGTGCAGCAGGGCAGCGACGGCGGCGCGCTCATCGGCGGCCAAAGGCTTGCCGGCGCCGAACAGGCTGCCCTTGATGGCCAGGCGATAGGCCGTCGCCCGCTCGATGCGGTGCACCACCAGCCCGCAGTTGCGCGCGATGTCGCCCGCCTTGCTGGCCCAGGGCGACACGGTACCCAGGCGTGGCATGACCAACACCCGTTCGCCTGCGGCCGGCCCGGTGTAGGCATCGCCATAGCTCAGCAACCCTTGCAGCTTGTCGAGTTCAGCGCGTGCCGGCGCGGCGTCGAAGGCCACCCAGTGCATGTAGCGTGCTGCTACGCCGGTGATGCGCGGGCAGGCACCTGCAGCCGCGTCAGCAGGGCCGCGGCGCGGAACGCAGGGAGTGCGTCGCCGCCCTCGAAGTGCAACAGATGGAGGGGCGTGGCGCTCATTCGGTCCCAGGGGAGCAGGCAAAACGGCGATTTTAGGGGCCCGATGGGATAATCCTGGGATGGCTATACAGATCAAGACCGCCGCCGACATCGAAGGCATGCGCCTGGCCGGCCGGCTGGCTTCAGAAGTGCTCGACATGCTCACGCCCCACGTGCGTGCCGGCGTCACCACCAAGGAACTCGACCGCCTGGCGCACGAGCACATGGTGCACGTGCAGGGCGGCATCCCGGCTACGCTGGGCTATGCGCCACCGGGCTATCCGCCCTACCCGGCTTCGCTGTGTTCGTCGCTCAACGACGTGGTCTGCCACGGCATCCCCGACGACCGGCCGCTGAAGAACGGCGATGTCGTCAACATCGACGTCACCGTCATCAAGAACGGCTGGCATGGCGACAACAGCCGCATGTACGTGGTGGGCGAAGGCAGCATCGCGGCGCGCCGGCTGTGCCAGATCACCTTCGACGCCATGTGGAAGGGCATCGTCAAGGTCAAGCCCGGCGCGCGGCTGGGCGACATCGGCCATGCCATTCAGTTCTTCGCCGAAAGCGCCGGCTTCTCCGTCGTGCGCGAGTTCTGCGGCCCTGGCGTGGGCGCGCGCTTCCACGAGGAGCCGCAGGTGTTGCACTACGGCCGCCCGGGTACGCTGGAAGAGCTGGTGCCGGGCATGATCTTCACCATCGAACCCATGATCAACGCCGGCCGGCGCGAGATCAAGGAAGACCGCCGCGGCAACCGGCCCTACGATGGCTGGACCATCGTCACGCGCGACCGGTCACTGTCGGCGCAGTGGGAGCACACCGTGCTCGTCACCGAGACCGGCTACGAGGTGTTGACGGTCAGTGCCGGCAGCCCGCCGCCGCCGGCGTTTGCCCCCGCCGGCTATGGCAAGCCGGCTGAATGTCACGCGCCCGCGCCGCTCGAAACCTCCTGACCTCATGGCGGCCGCGGCAGAGATCACCCGCCACGCGCCGGGCAGCGTGGCATCGCTGCGCGCGCTGTTCCGCGACGGCAAGGCTGCACTGCTGGCTGAGTTCGCCGCCGCGCGGCCCACGACCACGGCCGCCAACACCCTGGTGCGCTCGCTGGCCCGCCATGTCGACGCCACGCTGGCTGCGCTGTGGGTGCAATGCGGCATGCCCGCCGCCGCAGCACTGGTGGCCGTGGGCGGCTTCGGCCGCGGCGAGCTGTTCCCGCATTCCGATGTCGACGTGCTGGTGCTGCTGCCCGCAGAGCCCGCGCCCGAGGACGCGGCCGCCGTGGTGCAGTTGATCACCGCCTGCTGGGACATCGGGCTGGAGATCGGCTCCTCGGTGCGCAGCATCGAGCAATGCCTGGCCGAATCGGCGCGCGACGTGACGGTGCAGACGGCGCTGCTGGAAGCGCGCCATGTCTGCGGCGCCAAGCGCCTGTTCATGCAGTTCCACAAGGCCCACAGCGCCGCCATGGACCCCAAGGCCTTCCTGCGCGCCAAGACGCTGGAAATGCAGCAGCGCCACGTCAAGTACGAAGGCACGCCCTATGCGCTGGAACCCAACTGCAAGGAGAGCCCGGGCGGCCTGCGCGATCTGCAGGTCGTCATCTGGGTGGCACGCGCCGCGGGCCTGGGCCGCACCTGGAGCGAACTGGCGAGCAAGGGCCTGATCACGCCCTTCGAAGTGACACAGCTCATCAAGCACGAAGGCACGCTGAAGCTGACGCGCGCGCGCCTGCACATGGTGGCGGGCCGGCGCGAGGACCGCCTGGTCTTCGACCTGCAGACCGCCGTGGCTGAGAGCTTCGGCTACAAAGCCACCATCACCGAACATGGCGGTCAGCGCAGTTCCGAAGTGCTGATGCACCGCTACTACTGGGCGGCCAAGGCGGTGACGCAGCTCAACCAGATCCTGATGCTGAACATCGAGGAGCGCATCAACGGTTCGGCCAATGCGCCCATGCGCCCGATCACCGCACGCTTCTTCGACCGCGCCGGCATGCTGGAGGTTGCGCACGACACGCTGTACCTGAACAACCCGCACGCCATCCTGGAGACCTTCCTCGTCTTCCAGCAGACGCCCGGGCTGCAGGGCTTGTCGGCGCGCACGCTGCGCGCGCTGTACAACGCGCGCAACGTGATGGGCAAGGAGTTCCGCCAGGACCCCATCAACCGCGAACTGTTCATGGCCATCCTGCGCCAGCCGCAGGGCCTGACGCACGCGCTGCGGCTGATGAACCAGACCAGCGTGATGGGCCGCTACCTGTGGGTCTTCCGCCGCATCGTCGGGCGCATGCAGCACGACCTGTTCCACGTCTACACGGTCGACCAGCACATCGTGATGGTGGTGCGCAACGTGCGCCGCTTCTTCATCCCCGAACACGCGCACGAGTACCCCTTCTGCAGCCAGCTCGCGGCGCAGTGGGACAAGCCCTGGCTGCTCTACGTGGCCGCGCTCTTTCATGACATCGCCAAGGGCCGCGGCGGTGATCACTCGGAGCTGGGTGCGCGCGAGGCGCGCCGCTTCTGCCGCGAAACCGGCATCGAGCGCGACGACACCCAGCTCATCGAGTTCCTCGTCGAGCACCACCTCACGATGAGCCGCATCGCGCAGAAGGAAGATCTGTCCGACGCCGGGGTCATCGGCAACTTCGCCCGCCTGGTAGGCACGCCGCGCCGGCTGACGGCGCTGTACCTGCTGACGGTGGCCGACATCCGCGGCACCAGCCCCAAGGTGTGGAACGCCTGGAAGGGCAAGCTGCTGGAAGACCTGTACCGCTGGACGCTGCGTGCCCTGGGCGGCGCGCAACCGAATCTGGACGCCGAGATCGAGGCCCGCAAGCAGGAAGCACGACAGAACCTGGCGCTGCACTCGGCGCTGCCCGGCACCGAAGAACCACTGTGGCAGACGCTGGAGGTGAGCTACTTCGCGCGCCACGACGCGTCAGAGATCGCCTGGCACGCCCGTTCACTGTGGCGTCACGTCATCACCGAGGTGCCGGTGGTGCGTGCGCGGCCGTCGTCGGTGGGTGACGGCCTGCAGGTGCTGATGTACTCGCCCGACCGGCCCGACCTCTTCGCGCGCATCTGCGGCTACTTCGACAATGCCGGCTTCAGCATCCAGGACGCCAAGATCCACACCACGCGCACCGGCTACGCGCTCGACACCTTCCAGGTGGTGGCCACGCAGATGGGTGTGGACAGCGGCGCCGAATCGGAGTTCAAGTACCGCGACCTGATCTCGCTGGTGGAGACACAGGGCGCGCTGGCGCTGGCCAGCACCGGGCCGCTGCCCGAGCCGCGCAGCGGACGTGTCTCGCGCCGCGTGCGCAGCTTTCCGGTGACGCCGCGCGTCTCACTGGCGCCCGACGAACGCGCGCAGCGCTGGTTGCTGGCGGTGTCGGCCAGCGACCGTTCGGGCCTGCTCTATGCCATCGCGCGTGTGCTGGCCAAGAACCACATCAACCTGCAACTGGCCAAGGTCACGACGCTGGGCGAGCGTGTGGAAGACACCTTCCTCGTCGACGGGCCAGAACTGCAGAAGAGCAAGGCGCAGCTGCGCATCGAAAGCGAGCTGCTCGACGCCGTGTCGGCGCCCAACGGCTGATGGGCCTGCGGCGCGTGACTGCGGTGGAGGCCATCGCCCGCCTGGGCGAGTTCGGCGCCATCATCGACGTGCGCAGCGAGAGCGAGTTCGCGCTCGACCACCTGCCCGGCGCCGTGAACTGGCCGGTGCTGAACGACGCCGAACGGCATGCCGTGGGCCTTGAATACAAGCAGGTCTCGCCTTTCGCGGCGCGCAAGCGCGGCGCGGCGCTGGCGGCACGCAACATCGCGCTGCATGTCGAGGCGAAAGTGGCGACGCTAGAACGCGACTGGAAGCCGCTGGTGTACTGCTGGCGCGGTGGCCAGCGTTCGGGTGCGCTGTCGCTGGTGCTCGACCAGATCGGCTTCACGGTGCACGTCGTCGAAGGCGGCTACCAGGCCTTCCGGCGTGCCGTCATCGCCGAGCTTGAACGGCTGCCGGCAACGCTGGTCTGGCGCGTGATCTGTGGCCGCACCGGCTCTGCCAAGAGCCGGCTGCTGCAGGCGCTGACGGCACAAGGCGCGCAGGTGCTGGACCTGGAAGCCCTGGCCTGCCACCGTGGCAGCGTGCTGGGGCCGCTGCCGGGCCAGCCGCAGCCATCGCAGAAGGCCTTTGAAACACAGCTGTGGCAGGCGCTGCGCGGCTTTGGCGCCAGCCGCCCGGTGTTCGTCGAAGGCGAGAGCCGCACCATCGGCCGCCTGCGCGTGCCCGAGCGCCTGCTGGAACAGGTGCGCGGCGCCGCCTGCGTCGACGTGCAGATGCCGCTGCAGGCGCGCGTGGACTACCTGCTGCACGACTACGCGCACTTCGTGGCCGATGTCGAACTGTTCTGCGAGCGCCTGCAGGCCCTGCGCGAACATCGCGGCGCCGCGGTGGTGGCGCGCTGGCAGGCCGAGGCGCGCGCTGGCCACCTGGCCACCGTGGTGGAGGAACTGCTGACGCAGCACTACGACCCGGTCTATGAACGTTCGATGGCGCGCAACTTCAGCAGCTACGCCAGCGCCACGCCGCTGGACCTGGCTGACGCCGCGCCCGCCACCCTGGTGGCCGCCGCGGCGCGCTTGCTCGAGGGCTGAGCACCGTCAAGGCTGCGCCTGGGCGACTGCCTACACTGTGCGCATGTTGCCCCCGACAGAGACCGACGCCGCGCGCGGCTTCCGCATCCGCCCGGTGCCGCCTGGCCAGCCCTGGCGCTGGCTGGCGCGCGGCTGGGCCGACCTCCTGCGCTGCCCGCTGCCGGGCTTGGCCCACGGCGCGGCGGCGGCGGCCTTCGGCGCGCTGCTGCTCTTCATCGCGCGCGACCGCTTCTGGCTGATGGCCGGCAGCTTCAGCGGCTTCCTGCTGGTCGCGCCCATCGTCGCCACCGGCCTCTATGCGGTGAGCCGTGCACTGGAGGGCCGACGCCGCGCCACGCTGGCCACGGCCCTGGCGGCGTGGAAACCGCGTGACCACCGGCTGGTGGTCTTCGGCCTGCTGCTGGCGCTGGCCGGCACGGGCTGGGTGCTGACCTCGGCCTCGCTGATCACGCGGTTTGCCGCAGCGCCGGTGCAAACGCCGGCCGACTTCCTGCGCATCGTGGTGCTGAACGAGAGCGACCTGCTGTTCGAAGCCTGGCTGCTGCTGGGCAGTGTGCTGGCAGCACCGATGTTCGCGAGCTCGGTGGTTGCCATCCCCCTGCTGCTGGACCACCCCTGCGGCGTGCGCGCCGCGGTGGTTGCCAGTGTCAGCGCGGCCCTGGCCAGCCCGCTGGCGATGGCGCTGTGGGCCACACTGATCCTGGTGCTCACGCTGGTGGGCATGGCCACCTTCATGGTCGGGCTGATCGTCGTCGTGCCCTGGCTCGCGCATGCCAGCTGGCACGCCTATCGCGACCTCGTCGAAGTGCTGCCCGGCGAGCGCTGATGTTCGGCTACACCGAGGAGCAGATCGCGCAGTTCGGGCTGAGCTTCGGCATTGGCGCGTTCATGCTCTACATGGTGTTCATCATCTTCCAGCTGGCACGTGAGTCCAAGGCAGGGAAGTTCGGCACCTTCGTGCTCTTCCTGGCGCTCGGCTTCGGGCTGGTGGGCTTCGCCGCCAAGTCGGTGATCAAGTTCTTCATCGGCGGCGAGTAAGCGCGCAAACCGAAATGCAGAAGATCGGCGCAAGCCGACCCTCGTGATCCTGACTGGAGCCCCCTCGCGGAGGGGGCTCGGGGGAGCCGAACGGACACCCGAAGGGTTGAGGCCGAAGGCCTCAACCCATGTGCAAACCGCCGTTGCAGCTGAAGTCGGCGCCGGTGGTGAAGCCTGAGTCGGGCCCCGCCAGCCAGGCGACGATGGCGCCGATTTCCTCGGGCGTGCCCAGCCGCTTGACGGGGATAGTGGCGACGATCTTCTCCAGCACTTCCGGCTTGATGGCGCGGACCATGTCGGTGCCGATGTAGCCCGGGCTCACGGTGTTCACCGTCACGCCCTTGGCCGCCAGTTCCTGCGCCAGCGCCATCGTGAAGCCGTGCATGCCGGCCTTGGCCGCCGAGTAGTTGGTCTGGCCGGCCTGGCCCTTCTCGCCATTCACCGAGCTGATCTGGATGATGCGGCCGTAGCCCTTTTCCACCATGCCCGGCACCACCTGCTTGGTGACGTTGAACATGCTGTTGAGGTTGGTGTCGATGACGGCGTGCCAGTCTTCCGGCGTCATCTTCAGGAACATGCGGTCGCGCGTGATGCCGGCGTTGTTCACCAGCACGTCGATGCTGCCGTGTTCGGCCACCGCCTTGCCGAAGGCGACCACGGTGCTTTCCCAGTCGGCAACATTGCCCACCGAGGCGAAGAACTCGTAGCCCAGCGCCTTCTGCTCGGCCAGCCACTTGACGTGGTCACGGCTGGGGCCGCAGCCGGCGATGACGGTGAAGTTTTCCTTCGCCAGGCGCTGGCAGATGGCGGTGCCGATGCCGCCCATGCCGCCTGTCACATAAGCCACTTTGTTAGCCATGGTCGTCTCCTTGTTGACCGGGGGTTGATTCTCAGCGTTCGACCGTCAGCGCGACACCCATGCCACCACCTATGCAAAGGCTGGCGATGCCCTTCTTCGCATCGCGCTTGATCATCTCGTGCAGCAGCGTCACCAGGATGCGCGCGCCGCTGGCGCCGATGGGGTGGCCGATGGCGATGGCTCCGCCGTTGACGTTGACCTTGCTCGTGTCCCAGCCCATTTCCTGGTGCACGGCGCAGGCCTGGGCGGCGAAGGCCTCGTTGATCTCCAGCAGGTCCAGGTCCTGCGGCTTCCAGCCGGCGCGTTCCAGTGCTTTGCGCGCGGCCGGCACCGGGCCCATGCCCATGATGGAAGGGTCCAGGCCGGCGCTGGCGTAGCTGGCAATGCGCGCCAGCGGGGTCAACCCCAGGGCCTGCGCCTTCTTCGCGCTCATCACCACGAAGCCCGCGGCGCCGTCGTTCAGCCCGCTGGCATTGCCGGCCGTCACGCTGCCGGCCTTGTCGAAGGCCGGGCGCAGGCCGGCCAGCGCTTCGGCGCTGGTCTTCTTGTTGATGAACTCGTCGGCGGCGAAGACGACCGGATCACCCTTCTTCTGCGCGATGCTGAAGGGCACGATCTCGTCCTTGAAGCGGCCACCTTCCTGCGCCGCGGCGGCCTTCTGCTGGCTAGCCAGCGCCAGCGCGTCCTGCGCCTCACGCGTGATGCCGTACTTCTTGGCCACGTTCTCGGCCGTGATGCCCATGTGGTACTGGTTGTAGACGTCCCACAGGCCGTCGACGATCATGGTGTCTGCCATCTTCCAGTCGCCCATGCGCTGGCCGTCTCGGCTGCCGTTCAGCACGTGCGGGCTCATGCTCATGCTTTCCTGGCCGCCGGCGATGACGATCTCGCTGTCGCCATCACGGATGGCCTGGGCCGCCAGCATCACCGCCTTCAGGCCCGAACCGCAGACCTTGTTGATGGTGAAGCCAGGCACGCCCTGCGGCAGGCCGGACTTGATGATGGCCTGGCGCGCCGGGTTCTGGCCTACGCCGGCGGTGAGCACCTGGCCGAGGATGACCTCGTTGATCTGCCCGCCTTCGAGCTTGGCGCGCTCGAGCAAGGCCTTGATGACGGCTGCGCCAAGCTCCGAGGCCGGGGTCTTGGCCAGCGTGCCGCCGAACTTGCCGACGGCCGTGCGGGCGGCGGCGACGATGACGATGTCCTGGGTCATGTTTGGGGTCTCCTGTCTGAATGAGGATCAGGCTTTCGCCTTGACGTAGCGGCCGGGCGCCGGCTCGATGGGCTTGAACTTCGCGCTGCCGGGGGTCTTGGGCGCGTTGATCAGTTTGCCGCCGTGCGGCTTGAGCCAGTCGCTCCAGGCCGGCCACCAGCTTCCGGGGTGCTCGGTCGCCCCGGTGAACCAGGCCTCCGGGGTCGCCGGGAGCTTGGTATTGGTCCAGTAGTTGCGCTTGCCCTTGGCCGGCGGGTTGATGACGCCAGCGATGTGGCCGCTGGCGCCCAGCACGAAGGTGCGCTTGCCCTTGAGCAGCGGCACCGAGGCATAGGCCGCGGTCCACGGCACGATGTGATCTTCGCGCGAGCCGTAGACGAAGAAGGGCGCCTCGATGCTGCCCAGGTCGATGCGCTCGCCGCACACCGTGAGCTTGCCTGGCTGCTTGAGCTCGTTCTGCAGGTACATGTGGCGCAGGTACCAGCAGTACATGGGACCGGGCAGATTCGTGGAGTCGCCGTTCCAGTACAGCAGGTCGAAGGGCGGCGGCGTCTCGCCCTTCAGGTAGTTGCCGACGACGTAATTCCACACCAGGTCGTTGGGACGCAGGAAGCTGAAGGTGGTGGCCAGTTCCTTGCCCTTCAGCAGGCCGGGGCCGCCGGGAGCGCCTTCGCCCAGTGTCATCTCGCGCATCTGCACCATCGTCTCGTCGATGAAGATGTCCAGGATGCCGGTGCTTTCGAAATCGAGCAGCGTGGTCAGCAGCGTCACGCTCTCGGCGGGCTGCTCACCACGTGCCGCCAGCACCGACAAGGCGGTGGCCAGGATGGTGCCGCCGACGCAGAAGCCGAGCATGTTGAAGCTGTCGGCGCCGGTGAGGTCCTGCACCACGCGGATGGCGGTGAGCGGGCCTTCCTCGATGTAGTCGTCCCACGTCTTGTTGACCAGGCTCTGGTCGGGGTTGCGCCAGCTGATGACGAAGGTGCGGTGGCCCTGCTCCACGGTGTAGCGGATGACCGAGTTCTCGGGCTGCAGGTCGAGGATGTAGTACTTGTTGATGCACGGCGGCACGAAGAGGAAAGGCTTTTCGTGCACCTTGGCGGTGAGCGGCTTGTATTCGATGAGCTGGAAGAGATCGTTCTCGAACACCACCGTGCCGGCCGTGGTGGCGACGTTGCGGCCGACCTCGAACAGGCTCTCGTCGGTCTGCGAGACATGGCCCTTCTGCAGATCTTCCAGCAGGTGGTGCATGCCGCTGGCAATGCTCTCGCCCTGGGTGTCGATGGCCTTCTTCAGCGCGTCGGGGTTGAGCGCCAGGTAGTTGCTGGGGCTGGCAGCGTCGATCCACTGCTGCACGGCAAAGCGGATGCGGCCCTTGGTCTTGGCGTCGGCCTCCACGCTGTCGGCCATCTGCATCAGCGCACGCGCGTTCAGCAGGTACATCTGGGCCGTGAACGCCGCAGCCGGATTCGTCAGCCATTCGCTGCTGCCGAAGCGGCGATCGGCAATCGGGGAAATCGGCGCGGCCTTGCCGGACTCATCGCCCTGCGCGCGGTGCAGCGACTGGTTCCACACCTCGCTGGCCTGCTTGACGTAGTCGGCCTGGATCTGCGCCAGCTGCTGCATGGGGAGGTTCATGCCCGACATGGACTTCACGATGTCCCCGATGGCAGCCCCGATGGCTTGGGTAGGGCCGGCGGTGGACAAGTGATTGGGGCTAGTCTTCGTGCTCATGGTCTTGTCTCCTGTCGGGGCCGGGCATCCATACCCGTGCGCCTTGTGCGAACGTTCACGTTTTACGTCAAGGCGCTGACGGCGTCATGACTCTGCTTTTCATACTACGGAATGATAAACCATATTACGGTATGTACCTCGTAGCCATCGCCTGGATGTATGTCGTGCTGATGATGGCGGTGGCCGAAGCTTTATCGTCGCAGGGTACGCTGCTCGGCGCGCTTCTGACCTTCGGTTTCTACGGTGTCCTGCCACTTGGCCTCGTGCTGTACATCCTGGGAACGCCCATGCGGCGCAAGGCGCGGCGTGCCGCGGAAACCGCGGAAGCCGCGGCCTTGCAGCCGCCCTCACGCCAGCCAGATGGCGGCGGCCATGCGGCCGGTGATGCCGTCGCGCCGGAACGAGAAGTACCTTGACGCATCCTCGACGGTGCAGGTGCCGTCGATGCTGATCTGCGTCACACCCGCAGCCTGAAGGCGGTCTTGGGCCAGGCGCGGCAGATGTGCCAGCCAGCGCGGCTGGCCCTGTGGATCAAGGCGGGCGACGAAGCGCTCGGGGTCGGCGTCGTCGGGCCGCTGCCCGAATGCCGCCAGCACGTCGGCCCCCACTTCGAACTGCCGCGGCCCGATGCACGGGCCCAGCCAGGCCTGCACGTCGGATGGCGCGCCACCCGTGGCCAGGCACATGGCCTGCATCGTGGCCTCCAGCACGCCCGCCGCCAAGCCGCGCCAGCCGGCGTGCGCAGCGCCCACTGCGCTGCCATCGCGCAGCGCGAAAAGCACTGGCATGCAGTCGGCCGCGGTCACCGTGCAAGCCAGGCCGCTCGCGGTGGTGAACACGCCGTCGGCCGGCGCTGGCGCGATGTCGGGCGCGCCAGGTTCGAGCCGTGTCACGCTGGCACCGTGCACCAGCCAGGGCCACACCGGCCGCGCGCCGATGGCCGCGGCGAAGCGCCAGCGGTTTTCTTCCACCGCGGCGGGCTCATCGCCCACGGCGCGGCTGATGTTCAGGCTGGCGAAAGGCCCCACGCTCACCCCGCCGGCACGCGTGCTCATGGCGGCCGCCACGCCGGGCACGGCGGGCCAGTCGGGCCGCAGCAGCGGCAGGCTCACGGGGTGCGCCGCGCCTATTCAGCGTCGGGGCAGTTTTCGGGCCGCGTGCGCTCGAAGGCGCCCTGCTTCATGCAGGCGTCGAACACGCGCATCACGTTCGGCACATGGTCGGTCCTGCAGTCCAGACGCCGGGCGTTGAAGATCTGCGGCACCAGCACACAGTCGGCCAGCGTCGGCATGTCGCCGTGGCAGAAGGTGGACGGCTGCGCGGCGAGTTGCCGCTCCACCACCTCCAGACCGGTCTCCACCCAATGGCGGTACCAGCGGTTCTTGTCGTCGTCGCTGAGCTTCATGTCGCGCACCAGGTAACGCAGCACGCGCAGGTTGTTCAGCGGATGGATCTCGCAGGCGATGTCCAGCGCCAGCGCGCGCACGCGGGCGCGCTCGGCCGGGGTGCCGGGCAGCAGCGGCGGCTGCGGGTGGGTCTCTTCGAGGTACTCGATGATGGCCAGCGACTGCGTCAGCGTGTGCTCGCCGTCGCGCAGCAGCGGCACCAGGCGCGACGCCGACACGGCGGCATACGACTCCTTCAACTGCTCGCTCTTCGGCAGGTGCACGGGCTTGTAGTCGTAGTCCAGACCCTTGAGCGCGAGCGCGATGCGTACGCGGTACGAGGCCGATGAACGGAAGTAGTTGTAGAGCTCCATCGCAGGCCCCCGCTTATTCGACCGCCACCTTCAGCGTGCCCAGGCCTGCGACAAAACCCTCCATCAGGTCGCCCCGCACCACCGCGCCGACGCCGGCCGGCGTGCCGGTGAAGATGAGGTCGCCGGGCTGCAGCACCCAGGCGGCGCTGAGCTGCTCGATGGTCTCGTTGACGCTCCAGATGAGGTCGGCCAAGTCGCCCTTCTGCTTCAGCGTGCCGTTCACGTGCAAGGTGATGGCGCCGTTCAGCAGTTCGCCCGTCTTCGCCTTCGGCACCAGCGGCCCGATGGGCGCCGACTGCTCGAAGCTCTTGCCGATGTCCCAGGGCCGGCCCTGCTTCTTCATCTCGTTCTGCAAGTCGCGGCGCGTCATGTCCAGACCCACGGCATAACCCCAGATATGCGCTGCCGCGTTGGCGGCCTTGATGTGCGCGCCGCCGGTGCCGATGGCCACCACGAGTTCGATCTCGTGGTGAAAATTGGCGGTGAGCGTGGGATAGGCGATGTGCCCGGTACTGCCTTCGGCCGCCGGCACCACGGCATCAGCCGGTTTCATGAAGAAGAAGGGCGGCTCGCGGCCGGTGTGGCCCATTTCCTGCGCGTGTTCAGCGTAGTTGCGGCCCACGCAGTAGATGCGGTGCACGGGGAAATCACCACCCCCGGCGACGGGAACGCTGACAACGGCGGGTGGCGTGAAGACGTAGCTCATGGTGGCGCGCAGGATGTTGGGAGCGGGTTGGGGATCATGCCACGCGGCCATGGTGCGCCAGGCCTCGCCGCTACACTGCAACGCATGTATCAGCCCCGCCGCATCAAGCATTGCCGGGTGTGCGGCACCGAGGTGGCGTACCGCGTGCCCGCCGACGACAACCGCGAACGCGCCGTCTGCCCAGGCTGCGGCGAGATCCACTACGAGAACCCGATCAACGTCGTCGGCACGGTACCTGTGTGGGGCGAGCAGGTGCTGCTGTGCCGCCGCAACATCGAGCCGCGCTACGGTCTGTGGACGCTGCCCGCAGGTTTCCTGGAACTGGGCGAAAGCACGGCCGAAGGTGCGCTGCGCGAGACGGTGGAAGAAGCCGGCGCGCACATCGAACTGGGTACGCTGTTCACGGTGTTGAACGTCGTGCGCGCCGGCCAGTTGCACCTGTTCTACCTGGCACGCATGACCGACACGCACCTCGACCCGGGGCCCGAGACCATCGAGGCACGCCTGTTCCGCGAAGACGAACTGCCCTGGGATGAATTGGCCTTTCGCACCGTGCGCCTGACGCTGGAGCACTTCTTTGCCGACCGCCGCCAGGGCGGCTTCAGCATGCACGCCGGCGACATCGCCTAGCGCATCAGCCCGGCGCCGCCACGCCGTCAAAGCCAAGCGCCCACAGCGTCTCGACATCACGCGGATCGCCGATGCCGGCAGCCAGCGCTTTCATGCCCAGGCTGTGGATCAGCGCCACCAGGCTTTGGGCGTAGCCCTGCACCGCGGCGTCGCTGGCCACGCCGTGCAGGTGGCGGGCGTCGAGCTTGACGTAGTCGACGCCGGCAGCCTGCAGTTCGGGCAGCAGTTGCGCGGTGGCGGTGGCGTATTCCACGCCCACGCGCACACCGAGCGGCCGCCAGGCTGCGGCGGCCGCTGACAACGCCACCAGGCCCAGCGCCGGACGCAGGCCCTCGGTGCATTCAATGGCCAGCTGGCGCGCGGCGGCGGGCGCTGCCGCCAGGCGCAGCGCCACCTCGGCCGTGAAGCCCGGCGTGGCCAGCGACACCGTCGATGCGTGCACGGCGCGCGCGCGGCCGTCCTGCGCCGTGGCGCGCAGTGCCAGGCCGATGGCGGCCAGGTCCACTTCCGGCAGCAGGCGGCTGCGCCGCGCCAGGGCCAGCCAGTGCTCGGGCGCCTGATAGCCGCGGTCGGCGCCCAGTTGCACGCGCAGCGCGCATTCCAGGTGCAGTTCGCGGCCGCCGCGGTCCAGCACCGGGCGTTCGGCGAGCTGGGTGCGGCCCTCGGTCAGCGCGGTGCCGATCTGTTCGCGCCAGGCGCGTGCGCCCGCCGGTAGGTCGGACAGCGGTGCGTGCATCTCGACGACGAGGCCGGATGCGGGCTCCGCGCCGGCTTCCGCGCGCGCCAGCGCGGCATCGGCGGCGGCCAGCGCGGCGCTGCCGCTGCTGTCGTGCACGCCGTCGATGCCGCCCACCACCACCTCGGCCGCACCGGTGCGCAGCGCCGGCGCCGCGGCCAGCGCGGCGCGCAGCGACTCGGCGGTTTCCAGTGCCACGCCAGGCACTGGCAGGCAGAGCGCGAAGTCGCTGCCATTCAGGCGGCCGGCAAAAGTGCCAGGGACACGGTCGACATAGGTTTGCAGCACGTCGGCCACGGCGCCGAGCAGCTCGTCGGTGGCCTCATGGCCCAGGCGCAGGTTCAGCGCGTCCAGGTGCAGCACACGCACCAGCATCAGCGCCAGGCCCGGCCCGCCAGGCTCGGCCAGACGCTGCTGCAGCAGGCCGATGAAGTGGCGGCGCTGCGGCACGCCCGTCACGGCGTCGAGCTGAGCCTGGCGCTGCAGTTGCGACACCTGCTCGGCCTGCGCCGCTGCCTGCTCGCGCAAGGCGTGCACGGCGTCGGGCAAGGGCAGCGCCGCGGCCAGGGCCGGCACCGCGTGGCGCGGGCGGCGCCACCACGCGCTGGCGCCGAAGCCGGCCAGGCCCACGAGCAAGGCGCCGGCCGCGGCCTGCAGGGCAGCTTGCCATAGCGCGTCTTGCGCGGCAGCGGTGTCGGTGACGACCTGCACCTCGCCGGCTGCGCCAACGCGGGCGCGGCCCGGTGCGGCGTCCAGCGACCAGAGGGCGACGAACCAGTCGGGCGCGACGGTAGCGCGCGGCGGCTCCTGCATCTCGAAAGGCACCTGGCCGTCGGCCGCCACCCAGCGCAGCAGTCGCGTGCGGCCGGCGGCGAACTGCGCCGCGGCCACCGCCGCCCACTGCGTGGCGTCGCCGCCGGGCTGGCCGAACGCCACGGCCAGCACGGCCGCTGCGTCGCGGTTGCTGGCATTCAGCTGCGCCTGCAAGGCGGCGCGCGTGGCCTGCACATGGGCCAGCACCAGCAGGAACAGCAACACCACAGCCGCCACGATCCACGGCCAGCCAAGCCGGCGTGGACCGCTCATCCGCAACACCTGCGCAACCTGGAGGTGACTCCCCTGGCCATAGACTGCCCACGCCCTTGCAATGCCACTACTTTGGCATGGTAAGTCAGGCGACGGTCTGCTGCCTTGAACGCTGGTTCACAAACCGCGCTGAGCTTTGGAGCCAACAAGTGAAGGCCACGGAAGCGGCTTCGCCGCACCGCTGGCCTTGCGTCTAGAGCGGCAGCGGCCGCAGGCCGCTACGGCGTGGTCAAGGTCACGCCGATGCAGCGCGCAGCTTGACCGAGAACTCCTGCAGCGCGGCAATGCCGCTCTCCTCGGCCTTGCGGCACCAGGCCTGCAGGTCGGCGACCAGTTGTTCGGCAGAGACGCCAGTGCGCGTCCACAGCGCGCGCAACTCTTCGCGCATGGCCACCAGCTTGGCCAGCGTCGGGCTGTCGCTCAGCGCCTGCTGCAGGTTCGACTTCACCCCCGTGGGGATCTTGTCGTCGTCGCGGTGCAACCAGGCCTTGGCCAGGCGCATGTTGCGCCAGCGCGCGCTGTTCTGCGCACCTTGCGCCTTCAGGCGCGCCAGTTCGCCGGCAGCGGCCAGCTTCATCTCGGCCGCGTAGTGCGCCATCACCTCGTAGCGGTTGGTGATGATGGCGTCGAGCGTCCTGCCGTCGGCCACTGGGCGGGCAGTGCCGAGTTCCAGCTTGGGCGGCGTCTTCTTCACGCGCGCCAGGCCGATCATCTCCATGCCGCGGATGTACATCCAGCCCACGTCGAATTCATAGGGCTTGACCGAGAACTTGGCCGACGTGGGGTAGGTGTGGTGGTTGTTGTGCAGTTCCTCGCCACCGATGACGATGCCCCAGGGCGAGACGTTGGTCGACGCGTCCGGGCTCTCGAAATTGCGATAACCCCAGTAGTGACCGATGCCGTTGATGATGCCGGTGGCCATGACCGGGATCCAGGCCATCTGCACGGCCCACACCGCGGCGCCGATGGCGCCGAAGAGCAGCAGGTCGATGATGAGCATCAGGCCCACGCCCTGCCACGTGTAGCGGCTGTAGAGATTGCGCTCGATCCAGTCGTCCGGCGTGTTGTGACCGTACTTGACCAGCGTTTCCTTGTTCGTCGCCTCGACGCGGTAGAGCTCCACGCCAGTCAGAAGCAGCGCCTTCAGGCCCTTGACCTGCGGGCTGTGAGGGTCTTCCTCGGTCTCGCACTTGGCGTGGTGCTTGCGGTGCACGGCGACGAATTCCTTGGTCACCATACCGGTGCCCAGCCACAGCCATAGGCGGAAGAAGTGCGATGGGATGGCGTGCAGTTCCAGCGCGCGGTGCGCCTGGGCGCGGTGCAGGAAGATGGTCACGGCCGAGATCGTGATGTGCGTCGTCACCAAGGCGAAGAGCAGCACCTGCCACCACGCCGCAGCGAGCAGCCCGTTCGAAAGCCACTCCACGAGCGCATCGTGCGCGAGCCACAGTTGATCCATCAGTGTTTCCTGGTAGCGGAAAAGTTACACACCCATTGTAGAGGGGCACGGCCCCTTTAAGTTGCGGTCATTGCCTAGTGCGGCCACCTCAATCACCGCATTTGCTCTCGCCTGCTGACAAGGATCAAAGAAGTTGCGCCCTGATGGCGGCGTGTTCACCGCCTTTGCCAGAGAGCGGCAAAGAAGCCGTCGGTCTGATGGCGATGCGGCCAGAGGCGCAGATAAGGCCCGGTAACGAGCGCATTCGGCCCTTCCGCCCGTGCGGCTTCCAACGCCGCCAGCGCCTGCAGAGGCTCGAAGTCGGCGGCGTGGGCGGCAGTGAAGGCGTCGGCCACCGCCTCGTTTTCGGCTGCCAGCAGGCTGCAGGTGGCATAGACCAGGCGCCCGCCCGGCTTGAGCAGACGCGCCGCGCCGGCCAGGATGGCCGTCTGCCGGGCCTGCAGCTCGGCCACCACCTTGGGCGACTGCCGCCATTTCAGATCGGGGTTGCGGCGCAGGGTGCCCAGGCCGGAACAAGGGGCATCCACCAGCACGCGGTCGATCTTGCCGGCCAGGCGCTTGATGCGCTCGTCGCGTTCATGGGCGATCTGCGCCGGGTGCACGTTGGACAGCCCGCTGCGCGCCAGCCGCGGCTTCAGCGCGTCGAGGCGGTGGCCCGAGATGTCGAAGGCGTACAGGCGCCCGGTGTTCCGCATGGCCGCGCCCAGGGCCAGGGTCTTGCCGCCGGCGCCGGCGCAGAAGTCCACCACCATCTCACCGCGCTTGGGGTCGGTGAGCAGGGCCAGCAGCTGGCTGCCTTCGTCCTGCACCTCCACCAGGCCCTGGGTGAAGACGTCCAGCTTGTGCAGCGCCGGCTTGCCTTGCACGCGCAGGCCCAACGGTGAATGCGGCGTCGGCGCGACGGTGAACCCGGCCTCGGTCAGCTGGCGTTGCACCTCTTCGCGCTTGGCCTTGAGCACGTTGACCCGAAGGTCCAGCGGCGCGGCTTCCGACATGGCCTGCACCAGCGGCCAGAACTCATCGCCCAATGCCTCCAGCAAGGGCGCGGCCAGCCAGTCGGGCAGGTTGTGGCGCAACTTGTCGGGCAGCGCACTGCGGTCGACCTGCTGCACCTGCATCAGCCAGTCGGCTTCGGGCTTGGACAAGGCGGTGCGCAGGAAGTCATCGCTGCCGGGCCAGGTCAGGATCGCCAGCCGGCGCTCCAGCGCCCCGCTGCCGCTCTGGGCCAGGTGCTGGAACAGCAGGCGTTGACGCAGCGTGGCGTAAACCATCTCGGCCAGCGCCTGCCGCTCGCGCGTGCCCAGCGCCCGGTGCTGGCGGAAGAAGGCCGAGACGATGGCGTCGGTCGCCTGGTCAAGCTTGAGCACCGCGCGCAACAGTTCGGTGCTCAAGTCGAGAAGGGCGTTGGCGTGCATGGCGCGGATCAGATCAGGATCTGGCTGGCGCCGTCTGTCTGGTGCACGAGCCCGCCTTTGACGCGCAGCTTGCCCTCGACGAACCAGCGCACGGCCTGCGGGTAGATCACGTGTTCGGTGGCCAGCACGCGCGCGGCCAGGCTGTGTTCGTCGTCGTCGGCGCGCACCGGCACCACGCTCTGCATGACGATGGGGCCGTGGTCGAGCTCGGGGGTCACGAAGTGCACGCTGGCGCCCACCGCCTTGCAGCCGGCTTCCAACGCGCGCCGGTGCGTGTGCAGGCCCGGGAAGGCCGGCAGCAGCGACGGGTGGATGTTCAGCAGCCGTCCGGCATAGCGCATCACGAAGGCTGCGCCCAGCACGCGCATGAAGCCGGCGAGCACGACGAGCTGCGGATCGTGGCTGTCGATGACACGCGCCAGCTCGGCATCGAAGGCCTCGCGCTCGCCGTAGGCCTTGTGGTCGACCACGCCAGTGGCGATGCCACGCGCTGCCGCCCAAACCAGCCCCGCAGCGCCTGCCCGGTTGGCGATGACGGCCACCACCCGGGCCGGCCAGCCTTGTTCGGCGCAGCGCTGCACGATGGCTTCCATATTGGAGCCACGGCCCGAGATGAGGATGACGATGCGCTGCATGGCGGGCGGCAGTGTATGACCTGAGAGAATCCGCAGCTTCGTCGGTCACCACCCTGCCCCGCAGCACCACCATGCGATCACGCGTCCTCTCCGGCATGCGCCCCACCGGCGCCATGCACCTCGGCCACTACCACGGCGCGCTCAAGAACTGGGTGCGGCTGCAGCACGAGCACGAGTGCTTCTTCTTCGTCGCCGACTGGCACGCCCTGACCACCCACTACGAAGAGCGCGACGTGCTGGAGCGCTACGTCTACGAGATGGTGGTCGACTGGATCGCCGCCGGCCTGGACCCCGAGAAGTGCACGCTTTTCATCCAGAGCCACATCCCCGAACACGCCGAGCTGTTCACGTTGCTGGCCATGGGCACGCCCTTGGGCTGGCTGGAGCGCGTGCCGACCTACAAGGACCAGATCGAGAAGCTCAAGGATCGTGACCTGGCGACCTACGGCTTCCTGGGCTACCCGTTGCTGCAGGCCGCTGACATCCTGATCTACAAGGCCAACCATGTGCCGGTGGGCGAGGACCAGTCTTCTCACGTCGAACTCACGCGCGAGGTGGCGCGCCGCTTCAACAACCTCTACGGCCGCCACGGCGACGCCGAAGCGCGCATCGCCGCCGCCATGGCCAAGCTGTCCAAAGAAGACGCGCGCTACTACGAGAAACAGCGCAAGGCCTTCGGCGAAACCGGCAGTGCCGAGGCGCTGGCCAAGGGCGAAGGCATGGTGCGCAAGGCCACCGGCAGCGCCGCCGGCTGGAGCGATGACGACACCGAGCTACTGCTCGGCCACCTGAAAGGCGCCGGCAAGACCATCCTCACCGAGCCTGGCGCGCTGCACACCGAAGTGCTGCGCCTGCCCGGCACCGACGGCACGAAGATGAGCAAGAGCTATGGCAACGCCATCCTCATGCGCGACGAACCGGCTGAAGTAACCAAGAAAGTGCGCGGCATGACCACCGATCCCGCGCGCGCACGCCGCACCGACCCCGGCGACCCCGAGAAGTGCCCGGTGTGGCAGTTCCACAAGGTCTACAGCGACGAGGCCACGAAGGACTGGGTGGTGCAAGGTTGCACGACGGCTGGCATCGGCTGCCTGGACTGCAAGCAACCGGTCATCGACGCCATCATCCAGGAACAGCAGCCCTGGCGCGAACGCGCCGAGAGCTACCTGGCCAACCCCAAGCAGGTGCACTGGATCGTCGAGATGGGCACCGAGCGCGCGCGCACGGTGGCACGGCAGACGATGAAGGACGTGCGTGCGGCCATGGGTCTGAACTACTGACGCAGCCGACGCCATGACACTGCAATCCATCGAACTGAACCCCGGCGTTGAAGCGCGCGCCACCATCGTCATCCTGCACGGCCTGGGCGCCGACGGCACCGACTTCCTGCCCAGGGCCGACGAGCTGGACCTGGCCGCCGCAGGCCCCGTGCGCTACCTGATGCCGCGCGCGCCGGTGCGGCGCGTCACCATCAACGGCGGGCA
>JANNFE010000252.1:0-7156 GCA_031379415.1 Betaproteobacteria bacterium
CAGCAGAACAAGGTGGTGGCCGGCGACAAGGTGAAGGGCCAGATCAAGGCCACCGGCAAACACGTCATCGTCATCGGCGGCGGCGACACCGGCAGCGACTGCGTCGGCACCAGTAACCGCCATGGCGCGGCCAGCGTGACGCAGTTCGAACTGATGCCGCAGCCGCCCGAAGAAGAGAACAAGCCGCTGACCTGGCCCTACTGGCCCATCAAGCTGCGCACCAGTTCCAGCCACGAAGAAGGCTGCGAACGCGAGTTCGCCATCTCGACCAAGGAGCTGGTCGGCAACAAGGGCAAGGTCACGGCGCTGAAGACCGTGCGCGTGCAGTGGCAGGGCGGCAAGATGGTCGAAGTGCCGGGCAGCGAGCAGGAGTACAAGGCCGACCTGGTGCTGCTGGCCATGGGCTTCGTGGCGCCGGTGGTGTCGGTGCTCGAAGCCTTCGGCGTCGAGCGCGACCACCGCGGCAACGCCAAGGCCAGCACCGAAAACGCCACCGCCTACAAGACCAACGCCCCCAAGGTCTTCGCCGCCGGCGACATGCGCCGCGGCCAGAGCCTGGTGGTGTGGGCCATCCGCGAAGGCCGCCAGGCGGCGCGTGCGGTGGACGAGTTCCTGATGGGCGCAAGCACGTTGCCGCGCTGAGCGCAACCCACATCGGTGTCATCCGCCGATACCCGGGGTTACCCTGGTTTGCCGCGCCTGCATGCCACAATAGTTGCCATTCCAGCAATGCTTTGCGCGCGGCGACGCCGCGCGGGCCGGCATCCTTTTGGCATCCGACACCTTCATCGAAGTTGACCACGTCACGTTCGGCTACGACAGCAGCCGCACGATCCTCGACGACCTCTCACTCAAGTTCCAGCGCGGCAAGGTCACGGCCATCCTGGGCGGCTCGGGCTGCGGCAAGACCACGCTGATGCGCTTGGTGGCCGGTGTGCACCGCACCGACAAGGGCCGCATCGTCTTCGATGGCGAGGTGGTCAACACACGCGACAAGGCGCAGCTCTACCGGCTGCGCCGCCGCCTGGGCATGCTGTTCCAGTTCGGCGCCCTCTTCACCGACCTCTCGGTCTTCGACAACGTCGCCTTCCCGCTGCGCGAGCACACCGCGCTGCCCGAGGACATGATCCGCGACATCGTGCTGATGAAGCTCAACGCCGTGGGCCTGCGCGGCGCGGCTGCGTTGCGCATTTCTGAAGTATCGGGTGGCATGGCGCGGCGCATCGCGCTGGCGCGCGCCATTGCGCTGGACCCCGAGCTCATCATCTACGACGAGCCCTTCGCCGGCCTGGACCTCATCAGCATGGGTGTGGCGGCCAAGCTCATCCGCACGCTCAACGACGTGACCGGCGCCACCTCGCTGGTGATCAGCCACGACGTGCCCGAGTGCATGGCCATCAGCGACCACGTGGTGCTGCTGGCCAACCAGGGCCGCATCGTGGCCCAGGGCACGCCGGCCGAATTGATGGCCAGCATGGACCCCGAGACACGCCAGTTCGTGCGCGGCGAGCCCGACGGCCCGGTCAAGTTCCACTACCCGGCGCCACCCATCGCCAATGACTTCGGGGTCGCCGCGCCATGACGGAATTCATCCGCGGCCTGGGCGTCACCGCGCTGGTGCAATTGCGCGGCTGGGGCCACGCGGCCTGGTTCTTCCTGGACGTGCTGCGTGCCGTGCCGGCGTCGCTGCGGCGCTTTGGCCTGGTGGTGACGCAGGTCTATGCCATCGGCAACCGCTCGCTCATCATCATTGCTGCGTCCGGGCTGGCGGTGGGCTTCGTGCTGGCACTGCAGATGTACTACGCGCTCGTTCCCTACGGCGCTGCCGAGAGCCTGGGCCTCATCGTCAACCTGTCGCTGGTGCGCGAACTGGGGCCGGTGGTCACCGGGCTGCTGTTTGCCGGCCGCGCCGGCACCTCGCTCACCGCCGAGATCGGCCTCATGAAGGCCGGCGAGCAGATCGCGGCCATGGAGCTGATGGCCATCGACCCCAAGGCGCGCGTGCTGGCGCCGCGCTTGATCGGCGGCATCGTCTCGATGCCCATCCTGGCCATCATCTTCTCGGCCGTCGGCATCCTCGGCGCCTATGTCGTGGCCGTGTTGCTCATCGGCGTGGATGCCGGCAACTTCTGGTCGATCATGCAGACGCGGGTGGACGTGCTGCGCGATGTCGGCAACGGCCTGGTGAAGGCCAGCGTCTTCGGTGTCATCTGCACCGTGGTCGCGCTCTACCAGGGCTACGAGACCGAAGCCACGCCCGAAGGCGTGGCCTACGCCACCACGCGCACCGTGGTGATCTCTTCGTTGTGGGTGCTGGGGATGGACTTCATCCTCACGGCCCTGATGTTCTCCACCCCCTGAACGGGCGCGGGGACTGGGAGTATTCAAAGTGATGGGCAAGAAAAGCATCGAAATACTGGTCGGCTTCTTCGTGCTGCTGGGCATGGGCGGGCTGGTGTTCCTGGCCATGAAGGCGGCCAACCTGGGCAACGTGGGTGGTGGCGACACCTACACGCTGGTGGCCAACTTCGACAACATCGGTGGCCTGAAGGTGCGGGCGCCGGTGCGCACGGCGGGCGTCACGGTGGGCCGTGTCACCAGCATCAACCTCGACGGCAAGACCTACCAGGGTGTGGTGACGATGGAGGTCGACCGCAGCTACCAGTTCGCCAAGGACAGCAGCGCCAAGATCCTCACCGCCGGCCTGCTGGGCGACCAGTACATCGGTCTGTCACCCGGTGGCGACGACAAGAACCTGGCGGCCGGCGACAACATCCCGCAGACGCAGTCGGCGGTGGTGCTGGAAGACCTGATCGGCCAGTTCCTCAGCAGCAAGGCCGAGAGCCCGTCGGGCGCGGCCTCGGGGCCGACCAAGTGAAGGGGCGGTCGTGGCAGCGCCTGGCTGCCACCGTCATGCTGGCCCTGCTGACCGGCTGCGCCACCACGGCACCCGCAGGCAGCAGCGCGCCGAACGACCCCTGGGAGAACTGGAACCGCAAGGTCTTCAGCTTCAACGAGACGATCGACGAAGCCGTGCTCAAGCCAGTGGCGCAGACCTACCGCGACGTGGTGCCCACGCCCGTGCGCAACGGCGTCAACAACGTCCTGAACAACCTCTACGACGTCTGGTCCACCGCCAATCACTTCCTGCAAGGCAAGTTCCAGAGCGGCCTGGAGATGGGCATGCGCGTGCTGACCAACACCATCCTGGGCGCCGGCGGCCTGATGGACCCGGCCACCGAAATGGGCCTCACGCGCCGCAGCGAAGACTTTGGCCAGACCCTGGGCCGCTGGGGCGCCGGCCAGGGCCCCTACCTCGTACTGCCCTTGCTGGGGCCGTCCACGCTGCGTGACAGCGCCGGCCTGCTCTTGGACCGCCAGGCCGCACCGTCCACCCTGCCCAAGGCCAGCTCCGACGCCTATGCCGTGTTGGGGCTGGAACTTGTCAATACGCGCACGAATCTGTTGTCCGCCGGGGCGCTGGTCGACCAGGTGGCGCTGGACAAGTACGCCTTCATCCGTGACGCCTACCTGTCCCGTCGGCGCGACGCGCTCTACGATGGTGCGCCGCCGATGGACACCTTCGAGGACGATGGTGCCGACGTCAAGCCCGCGGCGGCACCGGTGGCCCCCGCTTCGGCGGCGTCTGCGGCCAGGTGAACCCAACGGGTGCTTGCGGCGTTAAGGATCTGCGGCCGGTTTCCCGGCTCGCCTGAAGAAAGGATTCCCGTGCTCAACAAGCTCTTCGTCTCCGTCGCCCTGGTGGCCACCATGGCCGCCCATGCCCAGACCGCGCCCGACGCGCTGGTCAAGCAGATCTCCGTCGACGTGCTCGAAGCCGTGAAGGCCGACAAGGCCATCCAGGCCGGCGACATGACCCGCATCTCGGCGCTGGTCGATACCAAGGTCATGCCCAGCGTGAACTTCGAGATCGCCACGCGCTCGGCCGTCGGCCCGCAGTGGCGCAGTGCCACGCCAGAGCAGCGCAGCAAGCTGATGGCCGAGTTCAAGACCCTGCTGCTGCGCCTGTACGCCGGCGCGCTAACGCAGGTGAAGGACCAGTCCGTGGAGATCACCAAGACACTGCCGGTGGCCGGCAGCACGCAGGTGGTGGTGCAGTCCGAGGTGCGCGGCAAGGGCGAGCCCATCAAGCTCGACTACCGCCTGGACAAGCCCGCCGACGCCACGGCCTACAAGATCATCGACGTCAACGTCGGCGGCATCTGGCTGGTGCAGAACTACCGCGCGCAGTTCGCGGCCGAACTCACCAAGGGCGGCATCGACGGCCTCATCAACACGCTGGTCGAGCGCAACAAGTCGGCGGCGAAGTAAATCATGTCCGCTTCGATGCAGTTGCCCGGGCAGGCCCACCTCGAACAGGCCGCCGCGCTGGCGGCCACGCTGCCCGCGGCGCTGGCCGAGGGCAGCGGCGTGTTCAGCATCGACGCCTCGGCGCTGAAGGACTACGACACCTCGACCATTGCGCTGCTGCTGCAGGCGCGGCGCCTGGCCCATGAGGCCGGGCGCGGCTTCGAGGTGACGGGCGCGCCACAGCAGCTCACGCAGCTGGCCGCGCTCTACGGCGTCGAGGAACTGCTCTCGCTGGTGCCCGCAGCGCCCTGATACCCCTGATCGTCGGGCCCGCGGTCCGGCGCGTAGCGCTTCAAGCGCAGGTTGCGCTTGATTTCCTGCAGCATCGGCCGCAACCGCGCCGAGCCCAGGCGCAGCGCCACGCCGGTGGTCAGGATGTCGATGATCAGCAGGTGCAGCAGCCGCGACACCATGGGGCTGTAGCGCTCTGAGTCTTCCGGGTGGTCGGCAGCCAGCAGGATGTGATTGGCGCCGGTCTGCGCGCCGTTCCTGAAACTCAGCGCCAGCGGTGAGCCGCTGGCCGTGATGACGATGACCGTGGCACCCTTGCGGCGCGCGATCTCGGCCACGTCCAGCAGGTCGCGGCTGCGGCCCGAATTGCTGATGATCACCGCGCAGTCACCGGGCTTGAGCATGGTGGCGCTCATCACCTGCACATGACCGTCGCTCACCGCCGCGGCCGTCACGCCCAGGCGGAAGAACTTGTGCTGCGCGTCCAGCGCCACGATGCCCGAGTTGCCGACGCCGTAGAACTCGACACGCCGCCCTTCGCCGCTGTGGCGCCCCACCTCGGCCAGGGCTTCGATGGCGCGCTCCACGCTCTGCACGGCGGCGGCATTGCGATAGCGCAGCATGGCGGCCACGGCGTTGTCGATGACCTTGACGACGATGTCGCCGGCCTTGTCGTCGTCGTCCACCGCACGGTGCACGAAGGGCACGCCTTCGTTGACGTTGCCGGCCAGCTTGAGCTTGAAGTCGGCGAGGCCGTCGTAGCCGATGCTGCGGCAGAAGCGCACCACGGTGGGCTTGCTCACATGCGCACGTTCGGCCAGCTCGCTGACGGGCAAGGTGGCGAAGCTGCGCGGGTCGGCCATCAGCAGCTTGGCCACGCGCTGTTCGGCCGGCGGCAACGCGGGGATGGAGGCGCGGATGCGGTCGAGCATGCTTCAGGCTGACATCACTGTTCTTCGGCCCAGGCGCAGCCGTCGCGGGCGACCAAGGCGCTGGCCGCCGCCGGGCCCCAGCTGCCCGCTGCATAGGGCCGCGGGCCGGTGGGGTCGTTCGCCCAGGCGTCGAGGATGGGCTCGACCCAGCGCCAGGCCTGTTCCTGTTCGTCGCTGCGCACGAAAAGGTTCAGACGGCCGGCGATGGCGTCCATCAGCAGCCGCTCGTAGCCGCCCACGCGTTCGCTGGCGAAGGCCTTGTCGAAGTCGAGGTCCAGCGACACCGGCGACAGCAGTTCGTTGCCGCCACTGCCCTTGGCGGCCAGCAGGTGCAGTTCCAGCCCGTCTTCGGGCTGCAGCTTGATGACCAGCTTGTTGGGGCTGCGCGTGCCCGGAAAGATCGGGTGCGGCACCTCTCGGAAGGTGACGACGATCTGCGCGTCGCGCGCCGCCAGCCGCTTGCCGGTGCGCAGGTAGAAGGGCACGCCGGCCCAGCGCCAGTTCTGCACCTCGGTGCGCAGCGCCACGAAGGTCTCGCAGCCGCTGCCGGCGGGCACCTTCACCTCTTCCAGATAGCCGGGCACCGGCTTGCCGTCCACGGTGCCGGCGCGGTACTGGCCGCGCACCACGTCGCGCGCCACGCTCTCGGCCGTGAAGGGCTTGAGCGAACGCAGCACCTTGAGCTTTTCGTCGCGGATGGCGTCGGCGTCGCTGGCGGGCGGCGGCTCCATCGCGATCATCGTCAGCAGCTGCAGCGCGTGGTTCTGGATCATGTCGCGCAGGGCACCCGTGCGATCGTAGAAGTCGCCGCGCGTGCCCACGCCGATGCTCTCGGCCAGCGTGATCTGGATGTTGGCGATGCTCTCGCGCCGCCACAGCGGTTCGAACAGCGCGTTGCCGAAGCGCAGCGCCATCAGGTTCTGCACCGCGGGCTTGCCGAGGTAGTGGTCGATGCGCAGCGCCTGCTCTTCGCGGAAGGCGGTGCGCACCACCCGGTTGATCTGCTGCGCGCTGGCCACGTCATGACCCAGCGGCTTTTCCAGGACGACGCGCACGTTCGGGCCATTCAGGCCGGCGCTGCCGAGCTGTTCGCAGATCACCGGGAAGAGGTGCGGGCTGGTGGCCAGGAAGAGCACCGTGGTGTCGGCGTTACGGTCGGCCAGCCACTGCTTCAGGCCCAGGTAGTGCTCGGGCTGCGACAGGTCCATGCGCCTGTAGTGCAGCATCTCGGCGAAGGCCGTGAACTCGGTATCGCTGGGCCGCTTGCTGGGCTCGACTTCGGTGAAGCGTTCCTGGATGAAGGCACGGTATTCGGCGTCGCTGCGCTCGTCGCGCGCCACCGCCAGGATGCGGCCCCCGGCCGGCAGCTTGCCATGGCGATAGGCCTGGAACAGCGCCGGCATCAGCTTGCGCCAGGTGAGGTCGCCGGTACCGCCGAATAGCACGAGGTCGAAGGACATGCTGCACGTCCGGGTGCCGACCCGGTGTGTAATTAAGTTACGGGTTCCATGATGCCCCAGTTTCAGACCCCGGTCAACGCCGCCTCTTCAGGCGTGGGCGCGCGCCAGCGCCTGTTCCAGGTCGGCGATGAGGTCGCCCACATGTTCGATGCCCACCGACAG
>JANNFE010000092.1:0-6195 GCA_031379415.1 Betaproteobacteria bacterium
GCGTGCTCGTCGATCGCCGGGTCGATCAACCTTCCCGCCGCAACGCCGGAAACAAGATCACGTCGCGGATCGTCGGGCTGTCGGTGAGCAGCATGATCAGCCGGTCGATGCCGATGCCGCAGCCACCCGCCGGCGGCATGCCGTATTCGAGTGCGCGGATGTAGTCGGCGTCGTAGTACATCGCTTCTTCGTCGCCGGCGTCTTTGTTCGCGGCCTGGGCGTTGAAGCGCGCGGCCTGGTCCTCGGGGTCGTTCAGCTCCGAGAAGCCGTTGGCGTATTCGCGGCCGGTGATGAAGAGCTCGAAGCGTTCGGTGATGGCCGGGTTGGCGTCCGAGGCGCGCGCCAGCGGGCTGACTTCGACGGGATAGTCGATGATGAAAGTGGGCTGCCAGAGCTTGGCCTCGACCACCGCTTCGAACAGGCCGAACTGCAACTCGGGCAGCTTCCAGTGGGCGGCGGCTTCTTCGCCGGCAGCGGTGATGCGTTCACGCAGCACCGCGGGGTCGTCGGCCTGCTCGGGCGTCAGCCCCGCGTGCTCGATCAGCGACTGCCGCACCGACAGCCGCGCAAACGGCTCGTCCAGCGCCACCGGCTTGCCGGCGTACGTGAGCGCCGCCGAGCCCGTGGCCGCGCGCGCGGCGTGGCGCAGCACGGCTTCGGTGAAGTCCATCAGGTCGTGGTGCGTCCAGTACGCCGCATAGAACTCCATCATCGTGAACTCGGGGTTGTGGCGGACGCTGATGCCTTCGTTGCGGAAGTTGCGGTTGATCTCGAACACGCGCTCGAAGCCGCCCACCAGCAGCCGCTTGAGATAGAGCTCGGGCGCGATGCGCAGGAACATCTGCTGGTCCAGCGCGTTGTGGTGGGTGGTGAAGGGCTTGGCGTTGGCGCCGCCGGGGATGGGGTGGAGCATGGGCGTTTCCACCTCCAGGAAGCCGTGCTCGACCATGAAGCTGCGGATCGAGCTGACGGCCTTGCTGCGCGCCACGAAGCGCGCCCGCGCCGCGTCGTCGGTGATCAGGTCGACATAGCGCTGGCGGTACTTCTGTTCCTGGTCGGCCATGCCATGGAACTTGTCGGGCAGCGGGCGCAGGCTCTTCGTCAGCAGGCGCACTTTCGTCGCCTTGACCGACAGCTCACCGGTCTTGGTGCGGAACAGGATGCCTTCGCAGCCGATGATGTCGCCCAGGTCCCAGTGCTTGAAGGCGGCCAGCACTTCAGCGCCTACCGAGTCCTGCGTCACGTAGAGCTGGATGCGGCCGTGTTTTTCGCCGAACGACCCGTCCTGCAGCGTCGCGAAGCAGGCCTTGCCCATCACACGCTTGAGCATCATGCGGCCGGCCACCACCACCGCCACGGCCTGCGGCTCGAGTTCCTCGTTGGGCACCTGGCCGTGTTGGCGGTGCAGGTCGGCAGCGTGGTGCCGGGGCTTGAAGTCGTTGGGGAAGGGAATGCCCTGGGCGCGCAGGGCGGCGAGTTTTTCGCGCCGCTCGGCGATCAGCTGGTTGTCTTCGGTCATGCGCTGCTTTGGTTGGGCCCTCGGGGCATGCCCGAATTTTAGGCGCAGGTCCTGGGTGCCGATCTAGAATCGCGGGCTTTGATTGCGCCCAGCGATGCCGGCCTTTCCCCCGATCACAGACCGCCCGATCCGCTTCGCTCTCGTGGGCTGTGGCCGCATTGCCGCCAACCACCTGGAAGCCTTGCGCCAGCATGCCGGGCGGGCGCAGATCGCGGGCGTGTGTGACGTGCGCCCGCAGGCCCTGGCCGACGCGGTGGCCAAGACCGGCGCACCCGGCTACGCCACGCTCGAAGAACTGCTGCAGCACTGCCCGGCCGACATCGTGGTGCTGGCCACGCCGAGCGGACTGCACCCACGCCAGGCCATCCAGTGCGCGCGCGCCGGCCGCCACGTGCTGAGTGAAAAACCGATGGCCACCAAGTGGGACGAAGGCATGGAGATGGTGCGCGTGTGCCGCGAGGCCGGCGTGCTGCTCTTCGTCGTCAAGCAGAACCGCCTGAACACCACGCTGCAGCTGCTCAAGCAGGCCGTGGACGGCGGCCGCTTCGGCCGCGTGCACATGGTCAACGTCAACGTCTTCTGGACGCGCCCGCAGAGCTACTACGACGACGCGCCCTGGCGCGGCCGCTGGGACATGGACGGCGGCGCCTTCCTCAACCAGGCCAGCCATTACGTCGACATGGTCGACTGGCTGGTCGGCCCGGTCGACAGCGTGCATGCCTACACCGCCACGCTGGCGCGCGACATCGAGGCCGAGGACACCGGCGTGATGAGCCTGCGCCTGCGCAAGGGCGGGCTGGCCTCGATCAACGTCACCATGCTCACGCATGGCAAGAACTTCGAAGGCAGCATCACCATTCTGGGCGAACACGGCACCGTGCGCGTGGGCGGCGTGGCTGTGAACCGCATCGAACACTGGGAGTTCGAACATGCATTGCCGGGCGACGAGGCAGTGCGCAACGCCAGCTACCAGACGACGTCGGTCTACGGTTTCGGCCACCCGCTCTACTACGCCAACGTCATCGACACGCTGCGCGGCGAGGCGCAGGCCCAGGTGGACGGTTACGAAGGCCTCCGTTCGCTGGAAGTGGTGATCGCCGGCTACCGCAGCGCGCGCGACGGCGTGCGCGTCGGCCTGCCGCTGGTGTTCTGATGGTGTGCTGACGTGCCGGCGGTCATCCACCCCAGCGCCATCGTCGACGCCGGCGCACAACTCGGCGAAGGCACGCGCGTCTGGCACTTCGTGCATGTGTCGGCGGGTGCGCGCATCGGCCAGCGCTGTGCGCTGGGGCAGGGCGTCTTTGTCGGCAATGACGTGCAGATCGGCGACAACGTGCGCATCCAGAACAACGTCTCGGTCTACGACGCCGTGACGCTGGAAGACGATGTCTTCTGCGGCCCGAGCATGGTCTTCACCAACGTGAACAACCCGCGTTCGGCGGTGCCGCGCAAGAGCGAGTACCGGCCCACGCTCGTGCGCCGCGGCGCCACGCTGGGCGCCAACTGCACGGTGGTGTGCGGCATCACCATCGGCGAACATGCTTTCGTCGGCGCCGGTGCGGTGGTCAGCCGCGACGTGAAGCCTTTTGCGCTGGTGGTGGGCGTGCCGGCGCGGCGCATCGGCTGGATGAGCCGCCACGGCGAGCGCCTGGCCCTGCCGGCGGCGGCGCCCGAAGGCCAGCTGCTGTACGCTGACTGCCCGGCCACCGGCGAACGCTACCGCCTCGAAAGCGACACCCTCACGCCATGCAATTCACCGATCTGAAGACCCAGTACGCGGCGCTGCAGCCGCGCATCGCCGAGCGCATGCAGCGCGTGCTGGACCATGGCCAGTACATCATGGGCCCCGAGATCGCCGAGCTCGAAACCGCGCTGGCGCAGTTCACCGGTGCGAAGCACTGCATCACCGTGGCCAGCGGCACCGAGGCGCTGCTCATCGCGCTGATGGCCATCGACCTGCAGCCCGGCGACGAGGTCATCACCACGCCCTTCACTTTCGCGGCCACGGCCGAGATGATCGTGCTGGCCGGCGGCAAGCCGGTGTTCGTGGACATCGAGCCCGACACCTGCAACATTGACGTGTCGCTGATCGAGGCCAAGGTGACAGCGCGCACGCGGGCCATCATGCCGGTCAGCCTGTACGGCCAGGTGGCCGACATGGATCAGATCAACGCGATTGCGGCGCGCCATGGGCTGGCGGTGATCGAAGACGCGGCGCAGAGCTTCGGCGCCGTCTACCGCGGCCGCCGCTCGGGCGCGCTCAGCACCTTCGGCGCCACCAGCTTCTTCCCCAGCAAGCCGCTGGGCTGTTACGGCGACGGCGGCGCGCTCTTCACCGACGACGACGCGCTGGCCCTGGCCGCGCGCGAGATCCGCGTGCACGGCCAGAGCGCGCGCTACCAGCACACGCGCGTGGGCGTCGGCGGCCGGCTCGACACGCTGCAGGCCGCCGTGCTGCTGGCCAAGCTGGAACGCTTCGACTGGGAGCTGCAGCGCCGCGCCGAGCTTGGCGCGCGCTACACGCGCTTGCTCACGGAGCAGGGCATCGAGCAGGCGACGGTGCGGCCCGACCGCAATTCCGTCTACGCGCAGTTCACCGTGATGGTGGACCAGCGTGCCGAGGTGCAGGCCGCGATGAAGGCCGCTGGCGTGCCCACCGCCGTGCACTACCCGCGGCCGCTCAACCTGCAGCCGGCCTATGCGCACTTCTGCTGCGCCGACTGCATGCCGGTGAGCAAGCGCCTGGCCGGCCGCGTGCTCAGCCTGCCGATGAGCGCCGACCTCACCGAGGCCGACCAGGACCGCGTGGTGGCTGCGCTGGTGCAGGCCCAGGTCCAGGTCCATCGCGCCGCTGCGGCGGCGTGATGCGGCCGGGCTCTTCGCGTGCGGGCGCGCTGGCGAAGCTTGTTCAAGCCCGACGAGCGCTCGCGCTACGCGCGCAACGTGCTGCAGATGGCGCGTGCCAACGTGCTAGCGCAGGCCTTGCCCGTGCTGGCCGCGCCGCTGCTGACGCGGCTGTATGCACCGGCCGACTTCGGCGTGCTGGCGCTCTTCGCGTCGGCCCTGAGCCTTGGCCTGGCCTTCGCCACGCTGCGCTTCGACTGGTCGGTGCCCAACGCGCGCAGCGCGCAGCCTGCGGCGGCGCTGCTGGTGCTGGGTGCGCTGGCGCTGCTGGCCATCGCGGCACTGGGTGCGCTGAGCGCGGCGATCACACGGCCGTGGTGGCCGCAGGCCGCGGTCGAGCTGGGCACGCTATGGCTGCTGCTGCCGCTGGCGCTGTTGGGCGGGGGCGCGCAGCAACTGCTGCAGGCTTGGCATGTGCGTGGGGCCGAACTGGCGACGGTGGGTCGTTCGAAGGTGGCCAGCAGCGCCGTCAATCTGGGTGTGGCGCTGGCGGCGGCGCTGGGTCTGGGCAGCGGCATCGGTGCCTGGGGGCTGGTGGCCGGCGTGGTGGCCGGGTCCTGGGCTTCGGTGGGCACGCTGTGGCGGCGCGCGGAAGGCCTGTCGGCCGCGCTGCGCCGGCTCGACGCGGCAAGGCTGCGTGCGATGGTGCAGCGCTATGGTGGCGAATCGGCGTGGTCCACGCTGGTCTCGGTAGCCAATGCCGCCAGCTTTGCCGTCGTGCCCGTGCTGCTGGCGCGTCACTACTCGGTGGCCGAGGTCGGCTGGTATGCGTTGATGCAGCGGCTGGCGCTGGCGCCCATAGGCTTGGTCTCGGCGGCGGTGAGCCAGAGCTTCTGGGCCGAGGCCGCGCGCCTGGTGCGTGTCGACCGCCCTGCGCTGCAGCGCCTGTACCGCGGCAGCACGCGGCGCATGGCCTGGCTCTCGCTGCCGCTGGTGGCGCTGTGCGCGGCTGCGCCGTGGTACGTCGGCCCCTTGTTCGGAATCGAACAATGGTCGGGCGCCGGTGCGGTGCTGGCGGCCAGCACGCCCATGCTGGTGGGGCAGCTCGTGGTGTCGCCGCTGTCGCACCTGGTGGTGCACCGCAGGCAGCACTGGCAGGCCGTGTGGGATGTCTTGCGTCTGCTCGGACTGGTGGTGGTGATCGAAGTGGCTGGTGCAGCGAGTGCCCCCTTCGTGGTGACGGTGCTGGCGCTGTCGCTCGTGATGGCGCTGATGTATGGCGTGCTGCTCCTGCTGAACCTGTTGGCCTTGCGCTGAGCCCATGAACCACGCCGACGACTACTACGCCAACTACGGCGGCGAGCCGGTGGCCGACTATGTCGATCGCCACCTGCGTGGCTCGCCCACCGAACGTGAACGGCTGGCCCACCTGTGCGCAGCCCTGCCCACCGACGTGAGCACGCTGCTCGACGTCGGTGCCGGCCACGGCCTGCTGCTGGAAGCGCTGCGCGACAGCCGCGGTCTGCAGGGCGTGGGCATCGAGATCACCGATGCGAAGGTGAACTACGCACGCAGCCGCGGCATTGACCTGCGCCTGGGCGATGCATCCCGCCTGGACTTCGCCGACGCCTCCTTCGACGCCGTGGTCTGCTGCGAAGTGCTGGAGCATCTGCCCTTCCGCACCTACGAAGCGGCGCTGGCCGAACTGCAGCGTGTGGCGCGGCGCTGGGTCGTGGTCTCGGTGCCCTATGCCGAATGGCGGCACTTCGTGCGCTGCCCGTATTGCGCCGCGTCGGTGAATCCGAACTACCACTTCCGCTCCTTCGACGAAC
>JANNFE010000258.1:0-10983 GCA_031379415.1 Betaproteobacteria bacterium
CCCCCGGCGGCGAGCTGCACACGCTGAAGCTGCTGAGCGAGAACCCCGAGCAGTACGCCGACGCAGCCGTGGAAGGCATCCGCCGCCTGCTGGGCCTGCGCGCCGGCGAGGCCATCACGCCCGAACGCGTGGCGGGCGTGAAGATGGGCACCACGGTGGCCACCAACGCGCTGCTGGAGCGCAAGGGCGAACGCACGCTGCTGGTCACCACGGCCGGCTTCCGCGATGCGCTGCGCATCGCCTACCAGGCGCGGCCACGGCTCTTCGACCGCCGCATCGTGCTGCCCGAGCTGCTCTACGAACGCGTGGTCGAAGCACAGGAGCGCATGAGCGCGCGTGGCGAACGGCTGCAGCCGCTGGACGTGGCGCAACTGCGTGGCGACCTGCAGGCCGCCTTCGACGCCGGCATCCGCGGCTGCGCCATCGTCTTCATGCACGGCTACCGCTACACGGCGCACGAGCAGGCCGCGGCGGCGCTGGCGCGCGAAGTCGGCTTCGAGCAGGTGAGCGCCAGCCACGAGGTCAGCCCGCTGATGAAGCTGGTGTCGCGCGGTGACACGACCGTCGTCGACGCTTATCTGTCACCGATCCTGCGCCGTTATGTTGACCATGTCGCCGCGCAGATGCCGGGCGTGCCGCTCTACTTCATGCAGAGCAGCGGCGGCCTGACCGAGGCGCACCGCTTCCAGGGCAAGGACGCCATTCTCAGCGGCCCGGCCGGCGGCATCGTCGGCATGGTGCGCACGGCCACTGCGGCCGGGCACCACAAGCTCATCGGCTTCGACATGGGCGGCACCAGCACCGACGTGAGCCACTATGCCGGTGAATTCGAACGGGCCTTCGAAACGCAGGTGGCCGGCGTGCGCATGCGCGCGCCGATGATGAGCATCCACACCGTGGCGGCGGGCGGCGGGTCCATCCTGGCCTTCGACGGCGCGCGCTTGCGCGTGGGGCCGGAAAGCGCAGGCGCCAACCCGGGCCCGGCGAGTTATCGCCGCGGCGGGCCGCTGGCCACGACAGACGCCAACGTGCTGCTGGGCAAGATCCAGCCGGCGTGGTTTCCGCATGTCTTCGGCCCGGGTGCGAACGAGCCGTTGGACCGTGCCGGCGTGGTGCAGAAGTTCGAAGCCCTGGCGTCGCGCGTGCGTGAGGCCACCGGCCGCGCCGCCACGCCTGAATCACTGGCCGAAGGCTTCCTGCAGATCGCTATCCAGAACATGGCCAACGCCATCAAGCGCATTTCAGTGGCGCGGGGCTACGACGTCACCCAGTACACGCTGCAATGTTTCGGCGGCGCCGGCGGCCAGCATGCTTGCGGCGTGGCCGATGCACTGGGCATGGAACGCGTGTTCGTGCATCCGCTGGCCGGCGTGCTCTCGGCCTACGGCATGGGTCTGGCCGACCAGATTGCGATGCGCGAGGCCAGCGTGGAACTGGCGCTGGACGATGCCGGCCTGGCCGCTGCACGGGCGCAGTTGAACGGGCTGTCGAGCGCCGCGCAGGACGAAGTGGCCAGCCAGGGCGTGGCACGCGAAGCCGTGACGCTGCACCCGAAAGTGCACGTGCGCTACGCCGGCACCGACACGGCGCTGGTGGTGCCGCTGGGCCGCATCGAAGAGATCACGCGCGCCTTTGAAGCCGGCTACCGCCAGCGCTTCGCCTTCCTGATGCCGGCGCGCGGGCTGGTCATCGAAGCCGTGTCGGTGGAAGCCGTGGGGGCCGGCGAGCGCTTCGACAGCGCCGCCTCTGGCGACGAGCCGCTGGAGACCACGCCACAGCCCGACGCCCGCGTGCGCATGCACAGCGGTGGCTGGCTGGACGCCGGCCTCTTCGTGCGCGAGTCGCTGCGCGCTGGCGCCACGGTCGCCGGCCCGGCGGTCATCGCCGAGAAGAACGCCACCACCGTGGTCGAACCCGGCTGGCAGGCCACGCTCACCGCGGCCGGCCCCATCGAACTGCGGCGTGTGCTGCCGCGGGCCACGCAGCACGCCATCGGCACCGACGCCGACCCGGTGATGCTGGAGGTCTTCAACAACCTCTTCATGAACATCGCCGAGCAGATGGGGCTGCGGCTGCAGAACACGGCCTACAGCGTGAACATCAAGGAGCGGCTGGACTTCAGCTGCGCACTCTTCGACGAGCAGGGCCAGCTCATCGCCAATGCGCCGCACATGCCGGTGCACCTGGGCAGCATGAGCGAGAGCATCCGCACCGTGATCGCCCGCAACCCGGCCATGCTGCCGGGTGACGTGTACGTGCTCAACGACCCGTACCACGGCGGCACGCACCTGCCCGATGTGACGGTGGTGACGCCGGTCTATCTGGAAGAAGGCGCTGCGAAGCCGAGCTTCTATGTCGCCAGCCGCGGCCACCATGCCGACATCGGCGGCAGCACGCCGGGTTCGATGCCGCCCTTCAGCCAGTCGATCGCTGAAGAAGGTGTGCTCTTCGACAACTTCCTGCTCGTGCGCGGCGGTCAGCTGCGCGAGGCGGCGCTGCGCGAGCAGCTCGGCAGCGGTGCGTGGCCCGCCCGCAACCCCGACCAGACGATTGCCGACCTGCGCGCGCAGATCGCCGCCAACGAAAAGGGCGTGCAGGAACTGCAGGCCATAGTTGCGCAGTTCGGCCGCCACACCGTCGCGGCCTACATGAAGCACGTGCAGGACAACGCCGAGGAGTCGGTGCGCCGCGTCATCACCGCGCTGAAGGATGGCGAGTTCACGCTGCCGCTGGACAACGGCGCGCGCATCGTCGTGAAAGTGAGCGTGCGCGCTGCGGAACGCGAAGCCACCATCGACTTCACCGGCACCAGCGCCCAGCTGCCCAACAACTTCAACGCCCCCAAGGCGGTGACGATGGCCGCGGTGCTCTACGTCTTTCGCACGCTGGTCGACGACGACATCCCGCTCAACGCCGGCTGCCTGAAGCCGCTGCAGGTCATCGTGCCCGAGGGCTGCATGCTGAACCCGAACCCGCCGGCCGCCGTGGTGGCGGGCAACGTGGAAACCTCGATGTGCGTGACCAACGCGCTCTACGGCGCCCTGGGTGTGATGGCAGCCAGCCAATGCACGATGAACAACTTCACCTTCGGCAATGCCGAGTACCAGTACTACGAAACCATCAGCGGCGGCAGCGGGGCAGGGCCGGGTTTTGCAGGCACCAGCGTCGTGCAGACGCACATGACCAACTCGCGCCTGACCGACCCCGAGGTGCTGGAGTTCCGCTTCCCGGTGCAGCTGGACAGCTACGCCATCCGCCACGGCAGCGGTGGTGCCGGGCAGTGGCCCGGTGGCGACGGCGGCGTGCGCCGTGTGCGCTTCCTGCAGGCCATGACGGCGTCCATCCTCTCCAACGGCCGCCAGGTGCCGGCTTTCGGCATGGCCGGCGGTGCGCCCGGTGCTCTGGGCATCAACCGCGTGGAACGCGCCGACGGGCGTGTGGACCGTCTCGGCCACATCGGGCAGGCGGAGATGGCGCCGGGCGACGTGTTCGTCATCGAGACGCCAGGCGGCGGCGGCTGTGGCCGCGGCGGAAGCCACCTGTAATGAAGGGCCGGCCAGGCCGACTATGCTGCCGGGCGGTATCGGCATGACTGCCGGCCTGGCCCTGGTCTCACCCCATCTGCAGGAGCAACACTTCATGAATCAACGTCTCATCGTCTCATCCGCCCTCGCCTCCGCGCTGGCACTTGGCCTCGTCGGCCAGGTGGCCGCGCAGGACAAGGGCAAGGAAAAGTGCTTTGGCATCGTCAAGGCCGGGCAGAACGACTGCGCCAACCTGTCGGGCACGCATTCCTGCGCCGGCCAGTCCAAGGTGGACAACGGCGTCGACGAGTGGAAGTACGTCGCCAAGGGCACCTGCAAGGACATGAAGGGCATGACGGCCGAAGAGGCTAAGGCCAAGTCCAAGAAGAGCTGAGCGCCGGCTCACCGGCCCGCTGCCGCAGCCCGTGACGATGTTCAGCCACACCGGCATCGGGCTGCGTCAGCCGCACTACGAAGCGCTGCTGGCGGCGCCGCCGCCGCTGGCCTTCGTCGAGGTGCACTCCGAGAACTTCTTCGCCGCCGGCGGTGCCGCCCTGGGCGTGCTGCAGGCGGCGCGCCAGCACTGGCCGGTCAGCCTGCATGGTGTGGGGCTGGCGCTGGGTTCGGCGGCCGGGCTCGACGAGGCCCATCTCGATCAACTGGCCGCGCTGGTCAGCCGCATCGAGCCCGTGCGCGTGAGTGACCACGCCTGCTTCGCGCGCGCGCCGCGCCGCAGCGGCGGGCCCGTGGTGCACGGCAACGACCTGCTGCCCATCGCCTTCACGCCCGCGGCGCTGGACATTCTGGTGGCCAACGTGCAGCGCGTGCAGGACAGGCTGCGGCGCCCCATCCTGGTCGAGAACCTGTCGGCCTATCTGCACTGGGCCGACGACGTGCTGCCCGAACCCGCCTTCTTCAATGAACTGGCGCGGCGCAGCGGCTGCGGCCTGCTGCTGGACGTGAACAACCTCGTCGTCAACGCCTTGAACGAAGGGCGCAGCGACGAAGACGCGGCGCAGACCGCCTGCCGCTGGGTCGATGCCATCGAACCGGCCATCGTCGGCGAAGTGCATCTGGCCGGCTACGACGACAGCGGCGCCATCGTCATCGACGACCATGGCAGCCGCGTGCACGCGCCGGTGTGGCGGGTGTACCGCCATGCCCTGCAGCGGCTGGGCGCGGTGCCGACCTTGATCGAATGGGACACCGCGCTGCCCGAGCTTGCCGTGCTGCTGGAAGAGGCGGCGCACGCCGAGGCGCTGCTGGCATGACACCTGCCGCCAAGGAAGCCCTGCGCCAGCAGATGCTGCTGCGCGCCCTGCTGGGCGACGCGCGCCCGGCCGTGGTGGCCGGCTGGCTGCGCGACGGCACGCGCTTCGAGCGCGGCCTGGCGGCCTACCGGGCCAACGCCGGCGCGCTGGCCGAGCGTGCGCTGGCCGCGGCCTTTCCGACGCTGCAGCAGTTGCTGGGGGAAGAGTCGTTTGCGAGCCTGGCGCGCGTCTTCTGGCAGCGCCAGCCACCCAGCTCGGGAGACATGGCCTGCTGGGGCGCCGAACTGGCCGCCTTCATCGCCGCCGACCACACCCTGGCCAGCGAGCCCTACCTTGGCGACGTGGCACGCCTGGAATGGGCCGTGCACCAGGCGGAGCAGGCTGCCGATGGCGCACCACCCGTGGGCCTGGAGCTGCTGTCCACCCACGACCCTGCCGAACTCTGGCTGCGCCTGGCGCCGGGTAGCGCGCTCGTGGACTCGCCGCATCCGGTGGCCAGCATCTGGCACGCGCACCGCAGCACCGCCGAGGACCGCTATGCCACCGTGCGTGCCGCTTTTGCTGCCGGCACGGGCGAGGTGGCGCTGGTCACCCGCCAGGGCTGGCGTGCCGAGGTGCGTGTGCTGCCTGCGCCCGAGGCCACCTATACCGCCGCCTTGTTGTCCGGCCACGCCCTGGCGCGTGCGCTGAAAGAAGCAGGCGCTGGTTTCGACTTCCAGGCCTGGTTCATCGCGGCGCTGCAGCAGCAGCGTCTGGCCGCGGTGTCCGTCACCCCTTCCATGGACCTTGCATGAACGCCACCCTGAACGTCACCAAGAGCCCATCCCTGAGCGCCGTGCTGGCCTGGGCCCGCCGCGCCATCACCGCACTCGAAGCGCTGCAGCCGCTGGCCCAGCTGGCCGCGCGGCTCTACGTCGGCCACGCCTTCTTTTCCTCGGGGCTGACCAAGCTGCGCGACTGGGAGATCACGGTGGCGCTGTTCACCGACGACTACCACGTGCCCCTGCTGCCGCCCGAGCTGGCCGCCGTGCTGGGCACCGCGGGTGAACTGGTGTTGCCGGTGCTGCTGGTGCTGGGCCTGGCGGGGCGCTTCGCGGCGGCGGGGCTGTCGGTGGTGAACATCGTGGCCGTCATCAGCCTGGCCGAGATCGCCCCGGTGGCGCTGCAGCAGCACCAGTTCTGGGGCAGCCTGCTGTTGGCGCTGCTGTTGTGGGGCCCGGGCCGCTGGTCGGTTGACGCCAGGCTGTCGCGCTTCCTATCCTGAACAGAAGGATCCGCAGGCGGGTGGCAGAATCGGCGCCGGATCACACGCAAGGGAAAGCGCGTTGCATGGGAGCGAACAGCTGGGGGAAGGCGCTGCGCATCGCGGCAGGCGCGGTGGTGTTGCTGGCGGGTGCGGCGCAGGCCGAGACCCTGCCGCGTGACGAGCGCGAACGAGCCTGCTGGCTGCAGCACACGCGCGAGCGCACGCAGGTCAGGCTCAACGAACCGACGGCGGTGGACGTGTCCAACCTGCGCGATGGCGACGTGGTGCGTTCGCCCTTTCGCGTCGACTTCGCCATCCGCGGCATGGGTGTCATCCCGGCCGGCAAGCCGCACCCCAAGGCCGGCCACCACCACTTGCTGGTGGACACGCCGTTGCCCATGAACCCTGGCGACAAGATCCCCTTCAACGACTTCCACCGCCATTACGGCAAGGGCCAGACCGGCACCGTCATCGCGCTGCCGCCGGGCAAGCACACGCTGCGGCTGCTGTTTGCCGACCATGACCACCGGCCCTACTTCGTCTACAGCCCCGAGTTGCGCATCACCGTCAGCGGCCCGCGCACCGACCCGCCGCCGCGCATCGACCCCGCCAACCTGGCCACCAGCTGCCGCGCCTGGTACGACGACCAGGTCTCGAAGCCGCGGCCTGAAGGCCAGCGCGCCGTCATCGTGAACCTGCGCGACGGTGAACCGGTGGTCAGCCCTTTCAACGTGCGTTTCGCGGTCGACGGCTTCGGCGTGGCGCCGCGCGGGCAGGGTGGCGACGGTCTGGGCCGTTTCGTCTTCGACGTGCTGCGCCCCGACGGCACGGCGGTGCAGACCGTCGACCTGAACAACGGCGCCACGCAGGCCAGCCTGTTCCTGGCCCCTGCGGCCTACAAGCTGCGGCTGCGCTTCGTCGACGACGCCGGCCGCCGCGACCTGGTGCCGCCCGAAGAGATCACCGTCAACGTGGTGGCGCAGGAACGCTTCTGACGCCGCCGCCGTTCGGGGGGCTGCCATGAGCCGTGCGAAGTGGGCCTTGCTGGCCCTGCTGGTCACCGCCGTGGCCGCCTACTTTGCCTTCGACCTGGGGCAGTACTTCAGCCTGGCCTATCTGAAGGGTGCGCAGGGCCGGTTCCAGGCGCTGTACGCCGAGCGGCCACTCATCGTGATCGCCACCTACGCGGCCATCTACACCGTGGTCTTTGCGCTGGCGCTGCCGGTGGGCGCGGTGATGACGCTGGTGGGCGGCGCGCTGTTCGGCTTCTGGATCGGCGCGCTGGTGGTGTCCTTCGCCTCGAGCATCGGCGCCACGCTGGCCTTCCTGGCCGTGCGCTACCTCTTTGCCGACGCCGCGCGGCGGCGCTTCGGGGCGCGCTTCGCCGAGGTCGACAAGGGCGTGCAGCGCGAAGGCGCCTTCTACCTCTTCACGCTGCGCCTCATTCCCGTGGTGCCACCGGCGCTCATCAACGTGCTCTTCGGGCTGACGCAGCTGCGCACGTGGACCTTCTACTGGGTGAGCCAGCTCGGCATGCTGGCCGGCACGGCGGTGTATGTGAACGCCGGCACGCAGCTGGCGCGCATCGACTCGGTGCAGGGCATCCTGTCGCCGGGGCTCGGGCTGTCGCTGGTGTTGCTGGGGCTGTTTCCGCTGCTGGCGCGGCGCATCGTCGACGGGGTGAAGGCGCGGCGCGTCTACGCCCCCTGGGCCGGCCGCAAGCCGCGTGTCTTCGACCGCAACATGGTGGTCATCGGCGCCGGCTCGGCAGGCCTGGTCACGGCCTACATCGCCGCGGCGGTGAAGGCCAAGGTCACGCTGGTCGAAGGCCACCGCATGGGCGGTGACTGCCTGAACACCGGCTGCGTGCCGAGCAAGGCGCTCATCCGCACGGCCACCTTGTTCAAGCAGATGCGCGGCCGCGTCGAGTTCGGCATCACCGGCCATGGCGCCACGCTCGACTTCGCACAGGTCATGCGGCGCGTGGCCGAGGTGGTGCGCGAGATCGAGCCGCATGACTCGGTCGAGCGCTACACGGCGCTGGGTGTCGACGTGCGCCTGGGCCACGCCAAGATCGTCGACCCCTGGCACGTGCAGATCACCGCGGCCGATGGCGGCGTCCAGACGCTGTCCACGCGCTGCATCGTCATCGCCAGCGGCGCCGCGCCCTTCATACCGCCGCTGCCGGGCATCCAGGACGTGGGCGTGCTCACCAGCGACACGCTGTGGAACCTGCGCGAGCTGCCGAAGAAACTGCTGGTGCTGGGTGGCGGCCCTATCGGCTGCGAACTGGCGCAGGCTTTCGCCCGCCTGGGCTCGGCCGTGACGCTGGTGGAGATGGCGCCGCGCCTGCTGCTGCGCGAGGACGACGAGGTGTCGGCCTTCGCGCAGCAGACCTTGGTGGCGGATGGTGTGGCCGTGCTCACCGGCCACCAGGCGCTGCGTTTCGAGACCGACGCCGACGGCGGCAAGTGGCTGGCGGCGCTGGCGAATGCAAACGGTGAAGGCCAGGAAAGACGCATCGCCTTCGACACCCTGCTGTGCGCCGTGGGCCGTGCCGCGCGGCTGTCGGGCTTCGGGCTGGAAGAACTCGGCATCCCGGTGCAGCGCACCGTCGGCACCGATGCCTACCTGCAGACCCTGTTCCCCAACATCCTGGCAGCCGGTGACGTGGCCGGGCCCTGGCAGCTCACCCACGCCGCGGCGCACCAGGCCTGGTATGCGGCGGTGAACGGCCTCTTCGCGCCCTTCAAGCGCTTCAAGGTCGATGCGCGCGTGATGCCGGCCTGCACCTTCATCGACCCCGAGCTCGCGCGCGTGGGCCTGAACGAGCGCGAGGCGCAGGAGCAGGGCGTGGCCTACGAGCTCACGCGCTTCGAGCTGGCCGAACTCGACCGCGCCATCGCCGACGGCCAGCGCGCCGGCTGGGTGAAGGTGCTGACCGTGCCGGGGCGTGATCGCATACTGGGCGTGAGCATCGTCGGCGCGCATGCCGGTGAACTGCTGGCCGAGTACGTGCTGGCCATGAAACACGGCCTGGGGCTGAACAAGATTCTCGGCACCATCCACAGCTACCCGACGCTGGCCGAGGCCAACAAGTACGCCGCCGGTGCCTGGAAGCGCGCGCACCAGCCCGAGGCGCTGCTGCGCTGGGTTCAGCGCTTCCACCGCTGGCGGCGCGGCGGCGGGGCTTGAAGCGCCTGGCGCATGGGAGAGGCGCTTGAAACGCCTTGTGTTGCTGGGCGGCGGCCACGCCCATCTGCAGGTGCTGCAGGCGCTGGCCCGGCAGCGGCTGTCGGTGGCCGAGGTGATGCTCGTGACGCCGCACCCGGCGCTGGTCTATTCCGGCATGGTGCCGGGCCTGGTGGCGGGGCATTACACACCGGCGAAGTGCAGCATCACGCTGGCACCCTGGGCTGCGGCGGCGGGCGCCTACTTCGTCGAGGCCGCCGCGGTGGGCCTGGACGCAGCGGCGCGCAAGCTGCAGTTGTCTGACGGCCGCGGGGCGGAATACGACGTGCTGTCCATCGACACGGGCGGCGTGCAGCGCCGCGACGTCCTGCCCGGCGCGCGCGAGCACGGCCTCTTCGTGCGGCCCGTGGAGGCCTTCGTGAAGCTGCAGCAGGCTCTGGTGGACCTGGCCGGACAGCGCGTGCTCGACGTGGTGGTGATCGGCGGTGGCGCGGCCGGCTTCGAGCTGGCGCTGGCGCTGCAGCATCGCTTGTGCCTGGACGGCAAACAACGCGCGCGCATCGCGCTGGTCACCGGCGGGCCGGAGCCCCTGGCGGGTTATCCGGCCGCCGCCGTGCTGGCCGGTGCACGCGAACTGGCGCGGCGGCGCATCACCGTCTTCCGCGAGCGCGCCGTGGCCGTGCAGGCCAGGGCCGTCGTGCTGGCCAGCGGCGCACGCCTGGCCTGCGACGCGCCCGTCATCGCCACCGGCGCCGAGGCGCCGCGCTGGCTGCAAGGCAGCGGCCTGGCGCTGTGCGAACGCGGCTTCGTGCAGACCACGGCCACGCTGCAGAGCGTGTCGCACCCCGAGATCTTCGCCGCCGGCGACGTGGCCACGCGCGCAGACGGCGCGCTGCCGAAGAGCGGCGTCTACGCCGTGCGCGCCGGGCCGCCGCTGGCGCTGAACCTGCAGCGTCAACTGGGTGGCGGGCCGCTTGTCGCGTGGCGGCCGCCCGCGCGCACGCTCAACCTGCTGTCCTGCGGTGGGCGGCGCGCGATCGCGGTGTGGGGCCCCGCCGTGCTGCAGGGCCGCTGGGCCTGGTGGTGGAAGGACCGCATCGATCGCGCTTTCGTGGCGCGCTTCGCCGCGCCGGTGCCCGAGCCTATTCGCGCGGCTTGAAGACGAGGATCAGGCGCGCCGGCACGCGGCCGTCGGTGTCGGTGGGCAGGCGGCCCGCCTTGTCGAGTGCGCGCAGCACGGCATCGTCCCAGTCCTTGTGGCCGCTGCTCTTCAGCAGGCGCGACGAAATGATGGAACCGCCCGGCGCGGCACGCACTTCCACCTCGGCGCTGGCGTCGTCGTTGATGGCGCCGGTGAAGACGATGTGCTTGCGCACCGCCGCCACGATGCGGCCGGCGTAGGCCGCCGACGGTGCCGCGTCCTGTGCGGCCGTGCCGGTGCCACCGCTGGTGCTGGTGGGGCCGCCGGCCTGGCTCATCATGCGGCGCAGGTTCTCTTCGCGCTGGCGGTTCACGCGTTCTTCCTCGTCGCGCGCCTGCTGCCCTTCACGCGCGGCCTGCGCCTGTTCGCGCTTCTTCGCGTCGGCCTCGGCCTGCTGGCGCTTCTTCAGCGCATCGCGTTCGGCATCGGCAGCGGCGCGCTGGCGTTCGGCTTCGAGCTGGCGGCGTTCAGTGGCGATGTCGGCGTCGCGCGGCTGCGGCGCGGCCTGGGGCGCCGGGGGCGCGGGCCGCGGCGCCGGGGCCGGTGTGG
>JANNFE010000261.1:0-24584 GCA_031379415.1 Betaproteobacteria bacterium
GTGCTCAGCCACGTTCTCGGCGTGCCGCCGCCGCGCGTGCAATGCCGCGCAGGATGTGCAGCTCTTCGCTGGTCAGCTGGGCGCGGTTGAGCAATTGGTGCAGGCGCGGCATCAGCTTCTTCGGTGCTGCGGGGTCCAGGAAGCCGATCTCCACCAACGTGTGCTCCCAGTGCGTCAACAGGCCGGCGATGGCTGCGCCATCGGCCAGTTCGGGGTCGGTGGTGCGCGGCTGCACCGCGTAACCGCCCAGGGCCAGCCGCCAGTCGTAGGCGATGATCTGTACGGCCTGCGCCAGGTTCAGCGAGCCGTAGTCGGGATGGGTGGGTATCGACAGGCAGGCGTGGCAGCGGTAGACGTCGTCGTTGGAAAGCCCCGTGCGCTCGGGCCCGAAGACGAAGGCCACGCGATGCGGGCCCTGGGCCAGGCTCGCGAAGTGCTCGCGCGGCGCGAAGGTGGCGGGGCCGAAGTCACGCGGCGTCATGGCCGTGGCGCAGGCCCAGGTGATGCCCTCCAGCGCCTCAGCCAGCGTGGACACGGTGCGTGCGGCAACCAGCACGTCGGTGGCGCCGCTGGCCATGGCCAGGGTGTCCTCCCGCGTCAGCATGTCGGCAAAGCGCGGCTGCACCAGCACCAGGTCGGTGAAACCCATCACCTTCATGGCCCGCGCGGCGGCGCCTACGTTGCCGCCATGGCTGGTGCCGACGAGCACGAAGCGTGTCGCATCGGCCACGGTGGGAAGGGTCATCGCCATTAAACTCAGGGCTTCCTCGCGGGCATTGTCACCGCGCTGCTCTTTACTCCTTCCACCTCACGTTCCAGCCCCAGGCCGCCCCATGTCGCAAGCGCTCCATCCCATGCTCAATATCGCCGTCAAGGCGGCCCGCACTGCGGGGAGCATCATCAACCGCGCGGCGCTCGACCTTGAAGTGCTGAAGGTCGGCAGCAAGGGCCCGAACGACTACGTGAGCGAAGTCGACCGCGCCGCCGAGCAGGCCATCATCAACACGCTGCTGGAGGCCTACCCCGGCCACGGCATCCTGGCCGAGGAGTCGGGCCGCGAACATGGTGCGAAGAACAGCGAATACGTCTGGATCATCGACCCGCTGGACGGCACCACCAACTTCCTGCATGGCTTCCCGGTGTATGCCGTGAGCATCGCGCTGGCGCACCGCGGGCAGATCCAGCAGGCGGTGGTCTACGACCCGACGCGCAACGACCTCTTCTTCGCCAGCAAGGGCCGCGGCGCTTTCCTCAACGACCGCCGCCTGCGCGTGAGCAAGCGCACGCGCCTGGCCGACGCGCTCATCGGCACCGGCTTCCCCTTCCGCAAGGGCGACAACTTCAAGCGCTACGTGAAGATGTTCGAGGAGGTGATGCAGAGCTGCGCCGGCTTGCGCCGCCCCGGCGCCGCAGCGCTGGACCTGTGCTACGTGGCCGCCGGCTACTACGACGGCTTCTTCGAGACCGGCCTGCAGCCCTGGGACGCCGCCGCCGGCTCGCTCATCATCACCGAGGCCGGTGGACTGATCGGCAATTTCACGGGGGAAAGCGACTACCTCTACCAGCGCGAGGTGGTGGCCGGCAACCCCAAGGTCTACGGTCAGCTGGTGCAGATCCTGGCGCCCTACACGCGCGTCATCAAGGAAGAGCCCGAAGCCCTGGCCACCCTGGCACCCGATGCCACGCAGGCCTTCGTGGAAGCCGTCGGCGCCGCGCTGCCGGCGCCGAAGAAGACGCCATTGCGCATCCGCAAGACCCCCACCCCCAAGGCCGACGACGCGCCGATGTGAGGACATCATGACCCTGCCTGCCCACCAGCTGACGATGACGGTGCTGATGACACCGGACACGGCCAACTTCTCCGGCAACGTGCACGGCGGCACCATCCTCAAGCTGCTCGACCAGGTGGCCTATGCCTGCGCCAGCCGCTACGCCGGCCGCTACGTGGTGACGTTGAGCGTCGACCAGGTGATGTTCCGCCAGCCCATCCACGTTGGCGAGCTGGTCACCTTCCAGGCCGCGGTGAACCACACCGGCACCTCGTCGATGGAGGTCGGCATCAAGGTGCTGGCCGAGGACATCCGCAGCCAGGCCATGCGCCACGTCAACAGCTGCTTCTTCACCATGGTGGCGGTGGACGACGAGCGCAAGCCCGCGCCGGTGCCGCCGCTGCGGCCCTTCACGCCCGACGAACGCCGCCGCCATGCCGCGGCCGAAGTGCGCAGGGAAATGCGGCGCGAAATGGAAGCGCGCGCTGCGCAGTACAAGACGGCGCCCTGACCGCTTCCAGAGCGGCATCGCCCAGCAGCGGGGTCAGACCCGAGCCCGGCCAGGGAGGCCGGTTGAAGCTCATCCAGGGGCCACCGCAGGCGCCAGCTTCGGCGCGTGGCCACCGCTGGCCTCGCCGTCGGCGGGCGCCGCCTGGCAGAAGGCCGAGAAGCCCGCGCTGGCCAGTTCGTGCGTGAGGCCGCGGCCCTGCCAGATTTCGCCGAACTCGGTGGCCGCGGTGTTGCTGAAGACGATGAGTGCGGCGCCGAGTTCAGGCGCCATCAGGTTGCGCACCTGCACACCGCCGATCTGGCCGCGCCGTTCCACCAGGGCCAGGGGCTGGCCGCAGCCCGCCAGGGCTGCCCGAAATGACCACGCACCCAGGGCCACGTAGCCCAGCCGGGGGTCGCCCTGCCACATCGTGCGCGTGGCTGCTTCGCCCAGCAGCTGGCGCTGCATCAACGCGCGGTCCAGCTGCCACAGATCCTGGGGTGTGCCGACCAGCGCGCCGCCTGCGCCGAAGCTGGCGAGCGAGAAGCTCGGCTCGGGCTTGCCGGTGTCCAGGTAGCCCACGGGGCCAGGCGGCACGGCCGACGTGGCCGGCACCAGGCTCAGCGTCGGACTCTGCAGCGGCCTTGACACCAGGTCGGCCAGCACGCGGGCATAAGGCCGGCCGGCCAGCTTTTCGAGCACGGCCTGCAGCACCAGGGTGTCGCAATTGTTGTAGCTGAATCGTTCACCAGGCGGGCCGGCGGGTGCTGCGCCGGGTGCGCCCGCGCAATAGGCCAGCGCCGCCTGCACCGGGCCGGCTTCGTCCTTGAAGCGCGTTTCGTAGAAGCCCGGCCCGGCGTCGGGGTTGGGCAGCCCCGAGGTGTGCTGCAGCAGCATGCGCACACTGATGTCGGCGGCCCGGGGTGCCTTGAAGTCAGGCAGCAGCGTGTCCAGGCGCGCGTCCAGCGACAGCCGGCCCTGTTCGACCTGCTGCATCACCACCAGCGCCGCGACCTGCTTGCTGACCGAGGCCCAGCGCCAGACCGCGTCGACGCGATGCGGCCGCTGGCCAGCGCGGTCGGCCAGGCCGATGGCCCGCTGGTAGACGACGCTGTCGCCACGGCCGACCAGCACCACGCCGTCGAAGCGGCCGGCCGCGTGCTCGCGCTGGATGGCGGCATCCAGGCGCTGCGCGGCGTCGGCGGGCAGGGCCGTGTCGGCAGCGCACGACGTTGTGCTACAGAGCATGGCCAGCAGGCCGGCCAGCCAGGCCGAGAGCTTGAAGTTCGACAACACGACACGGCCCTCGGCACTGGGGTGGACCGCCGATTCTGCAGGCGCCGCGCCGAGCCCGTCGGCCTCGCCTAACATCGCCGGCTCCATGACCGACGCCACCCCGCCCGCGCCGAGCTGGCAGCGCGACCTGGCTGCCCACACGCCCATGATGCAGCAGTACCTGCGCATCAAGGCCGAGTTCCCCGACACGCTCGTCTTCTATCGCATGGGCGATTTCTACGAGCTGTTCTACGACGACGCGCGCAAGGCCAACCGCCTGCTCGACATCACGCTCACGCAACGCGGCGCTTCGGCGGGTGAACCGGTGGTGATGGCTGGCGTGCCGGTGCACGCGGTCGAGGCCTATCTCTCGCGCCTGATCAAGCTCGGCGAAGCGGTGGCCGTGGCCGAACAGGTGGGCGAGGTGGCCACGGCCGGATCGGCCAATCGTGGCCCGGTGGAGCGCAAGGTGGTGCGCGTGGTCACGCCAGGCACGGTGACCGACAGCGAGCTGATGGCCGACCGCGCCGACACGCTGCTGCTGGCCGTGTGCAAGCACCGTGTCAAGGCCGAGGGAACGAAGCCTGGCGGCTTCGTGTGGGGCCTGGCCTGGCTGGGCCTGGCCAGCGGTCAGCTGGGCCTGACCGAATGCGGCGAACGCGAACTCGCCAGCTGGCTGGCGCGCCTGGCGCCCGCAGAAGTGCTGCACGACGGCAGCGAACTGCCACCCGCGCTGGCGCAGGCCAGGTGCGCACGCACGGCGCGGCCGGCCTGGCAGTTCGCCAGCGAGCTGGGCGAACGCAAGCTGCGTGAACAGTTGCAGGTGGCCTCGCTGGCCGGCTTCAATGCGCAGGACCTCAAGGTGGCGCATGCCGCCGCGGCCGCGTTGCTCAGCTTCGCCGAACACACCCAAGGCCGAGCCCTGTCGCATGTCCGCGAGCTGCAGGTCGAACGCAGCGGCGAGCTGCTGGAATTGCCGCCGGCCACGCACCGCAACCTGGAGCTGGTGCAGACGCTGCGCGGCGAAGACGGGCCGGGTGCGCCGACCTTGCTGAGCCAGCTCGACAGTTGCCGTACCGGCATGGGCAGCCGCTTGCTGCGCCACTGGCTCACCCACCCGGCGCGTGACCGCGGGCCGGCGGGCGAGCGCCACGAGGCCATTGCGCGGCTCATCGACCAGGGCTGCGAGCCGCTGCGCGACGCGCTGCGCGGCGTCAGCGATGTCGAACGCATCACCGCGCGCACGGCGCTGCGCCAGGTGCGCCCGCGTGAACTGGCCGGCCTGCGCCACACACTGGCCGCACTGCCTGCGCTGCGCGGCCGCGCGCCGCAGGGCACGGCGCTGCTCGACCGCCTGCACGCCGCGCTGTCGCCCGGCCCGGCGCTGGCCGAGACGCTGCGCGCCGTCGCCGATGAGCCTGCCGTGCTGCTGCGCGACGGCGGCGTCATCGCGCCCGGCGTCGATGCCGATCTGGACGAGCTGCGCGCCATCGGCCAGAACTGCGACGCCTTCCTGCTCGACCTGGAACAGCGCGAGCGCACGCGCACCGGCATCGCCAACTTGCGCGTGCAGTTCAACAAGGTGCACGGCTTCTACATCGAGGTGACGAGCTCCGGCATCGACAAGGTACCCGCCGACTACCGGCGCCGCCAGACGCTGAAGAACGCCGAGCGCTACATCACGCCCGAGCTGAAGACCTTCGAGGACAAGGCGCTGTCGGCGCAGGAGCGCGCACTGGCGCGCGAGAAGTGGCTCTACGAACAGCTGCTCGACGCGTTGCAGCCGCACCTGCCGGTGCTGCAGGCGCTGGCCCGTTCACTGGCCGCGCTGGACGCGCTGGCGGCGCTGGCCGAACGCGCGGCCACGCTGAACTGGTGCCGGCCCGAGTTCGTGCCCTACCCCTGCATCGAGATCGAAGCCGGCCGCCACCCGGTGGTGGAAGCGCGGCTGGCAGAAACCGGCGGTGGCCCCTTCATCGCCAACCACTGCCGGCTGGACGCGAAGACGCGCATGCTCATCGTCACCGGCCCGAACATGGGCGGCAAGAGCACCTTCATGCGCCAGGTGGCGATTGCCGTGCTGCTGGCGGCGATGGGCTCCTACGTGCCGGCGGCGGCCTGCCGGCTGGGGCCGGTGGACGCCATCCACACGCGCATCGGCGCCGCCGATGACCTGGCTAACGCGCAGAGCACCTTCATGCTGGAGATGACCGAGGCAGCGGCCATCGTGCACGGCGCCACCGAGCTGAGCCTGGTGCTGATGGACGAGATCGGCCGCGGCACCAGCACCTTCGACGGCCTGGCGCTGGCCAGTGCCATCGCCAGCCAGCTGCATGACCGGAATCGCTCCTTCACCTTGTTCGCCACCCATTACTTCGAACTCACCGAGTTCCCGGCCAAACACGAGCGCGCCATCAACCTGCACGTGGGTGCGGTGGAGAACGGCCACGACATCGTTTTCCTGCACCAGCTGGAGCCCGGCCCGGCCAGCCGCAGCTACGGTGTGCAGGTGGCGCGGCTGGCCGGCATGCCGGCGCCGCTGCTGCGCCAGGCGCGCGCCCCGCTGGAAGCACTGGAAGCCAAGGCGCTGGCCGGCGCGGCGCAGGTCGACCTGTTCGCGCCGCCGCCGGCCGCACTGGCAGCCGAGCCCTCGGTGGTGGAAGCTGAACTGCGCCTCATCGAACCCGACCGGCTTTCGCCGCGCGAAGCGCTGGAGGCTTTGTACCGACTGCGGGCTCTGCTGGAGGGTCGTTGACCGGCGCTGCCGCCGGCTCGGGCCGGGGACCCAGCCGCGGGATGGCCAGCACCCGGCCCAGCCTGATGGGCTGCGCGGGTGTCACCTCCCACAGGTCGTCCAGCCGCGGCTGCGGCGCCTGGCGCTGCCTGGCAGCGGGCGGCAAGGGCTGGTCGGCCAGCGCGCGCGCCCATTGCGGCGCGGCAAAGCTCGTACCCTGCAACCTCATCACGCAGGCGCTGCGCGCGCCGGCACCGCGGATGCCGGGCAAGGCGCGGCTCTCGTCGCTGAGGCCGGCCATGGCACGACCCGCGGGCAGGCCGATGGCCGAATAGTCGGCCGCGGCCGGCTCGGGCCGCAGCATGAGCCCGCCCACACACTGCACCGCCGCGCCCGCCGCCAAGGCCGACACGGTGCCGTGGCGGCGGACGAACAGGCCCTGCAGGTCGGGGGCGAGAGGCTCGGGGTCTTCAAGCCGGCGGCGAAGGTAGCGCTCGGGGTCGTAGGCGGCGTCGAGCAGCCGCGCCGCGCGGTGCCGCAGCAGGGCGCCCAGCTCGGACTGGTTGCGGCCCACGCGCACGTCCACCCGCACCGGCCCAGCCGCCGCGTCCACACTCACTTCCAGGCCCCAGTCACCGGCCGCGCCGGCATGGTCGGCGCTGGGCGCGGCGGGCAGCGCCAGGAACAGCAGCGTGCGCTCGGGGCCACACACCGGGCCCTGGTTGCGCAGCGCCAGCGCCTGCAGCTGGCCGGCGTTGCGCAGGACCATGGCCGGATGCTCGAGCCGCTTCTTGGCCTGGCCCGGCGCCTGCACGCGCCAGTGCACCCGGTCAGGCTTGGCGTCCACCCACACTTGCAGGAAGGTGGGCGCTTCATGGCCCGGCGGCACGCGCAGCCGCAGCTGCCCTGGCGTGGCGCTGCCGATGGTGCCGGCAGCGTGCCAGCGGTCCTGGCGCGTGTTGCCGGCGGGGACCACGATGTGCAACTCGCACCCGCTTTCGCCGACCCGCTTCACCAGCGCCTGCAATGCGGCGTCGATCAGCGTGCTGCCGTCGTGCGGGCCGGTATGAATGGCGCAGCTGAGGTTGACGACGACGCGGCGTACCGCGGGTCCACGGCAGTCCAGGATGTGGTGCAGCGCGTCCAGCACACAGGCCGGCAGGGCCAGCGCATTGGGGTCGGCCCAGGCGTCGCGCGGCAGTTGCACGAACACCAGGTCGGCGGTGTCCGAGGCGAGTTGTCCGGCGGCCTGCCAGGTGGGGCTGCCTTCTTCCAACAAGGGCGTGCGGTCGCCGATGCGGCGCGGGCCGATGAACTGGTCCATCACATGGGCGCCGTGGGTCGCCACGCGGCGCAGCTCGGGGTAGCGCGCCAGCTCGTAGGTCAGGTCTTCATCCACCGCGCCGCCTGCGCTGCAAGTGTTCAGCAGCGTCTGCATCTCGGCGCGGCAGACCTCGCGGCCGTAGCCAAAGCCTGCTGGCGTGGCGCCCGGCAGCTGGGGCGTGCCGAACGCCGGTTCGCGGTCCTGGTCCCACAGACTCAGCACCCGCGTCTTGCCGCCGCGCCGAAACGCAGCATGCGCAAACGGGCAACCGTGGTCGATGACGGCCAGCAGCGTTTCCCCCTCGGACCTGGCCGACGCCACGGTGCGGCGGGCCGTCGCACGCGCGGGCGGGCGCAAGGCACTGCGCCGCGGCACCACCGGCTGCGCCAATTCGAAGCGCGCGACAAGACCGTTGCCAGGCTTGGCGTAGCGGCGGCAAGCCGCAGCGCTGAACTCGGCGGTGCAATGGCGCAGCCCCGGCAGGCGGCGGTAGACCGGCGTCACCCGGCCTTCGCGGCCCAGATCCTTGTGCAGTTGAGCGGCGCTGCAGCCTTTGATCAGCTCGACGAGCACACGCACCCGGGCCGGCGGGTCTTGCGTCTCACGCTTGAAGTCGGTGCAGGCCGTGGCCTGGGCCCACACCAGATAGGGGTCGGCGTGCTCAAGGTCGGCGGCCTCAACAAACGCGCCCGCGCCGGGAAGCGCGGTCCATGGCGGCGCGCTCATCGCAGGTAGGCACACTCGTCGGCGGCCGCCTGCCACAACTGCTGCAGGATGGGCGAAGGCGCCAGCTCACCATCGATCTTGCCGAAGGGGCTGTAGGCCGCATGCATGCCGCCTGCCGGGCCCAGCCCCTGCAGCAGCGGGTTGAAGTCGTCACCGGCCGCTGGCGCCGCGCCGTCGAAGGCGCGCGGCGTCCAGTTCGGAGAGCTTGCGGGGACCATGCGCCTGATGGCGTACTCGCCCAGCGTGACCCCCAGCATGCGGCCGACCAGGTTGTCCACTGGGTAGTGCACCCCGGCCACCATGCGGTTGACGGCGATGCGCGCGGCCAGGCGCTGCAGCTGTTCGTGGCGCTTGTCGGACCCACCGGGCTTCAGGCCGAGCAGCCGGCTCAGCACATGCGCCACCGCATAGGCCTGCGTGCAGTGCCCGCTGGGAAAGGCGCCGTGCCCGGGCGTGGTGATCATGGGCTGGACCTGCGGCGACAACTCGGCCGGCCGCCAGCAGGCAAATTCGTGCTTGAAGCGCGCTTCCACGAACACCGCGAACTGGATCACCAGCTCCACCAGTTCGGCCGTCTTGCGCATGCGGCCGGTGTGGAAGGGCACGATGGCGCCCCAGAAGGCGTACTGGTTGTCGATCTGCGCCAGGATTTCGCTGGCGCGCTCGCTGCGCAATTCGGCCCAGTCCAGCACCTTGCACAACTGGGCCTCGAACACACTGGCCGGCGGGCGCCGGATGCGCACCAGTGGCATGCTGGTGTCGTGCGATGCGTGCAGTTCGACGACACGGCCTTCTTGCTGTTTGGCCTCGTTGCCGCTGCTCGCCGCTGACTCAACGCCCGGGTCGACGCTGAAGCGCAGCCCTTCCAGCAGCGACTGCACGCCCAGGAAGGTGCGCACCCACGGATCCCAGCGGTTCACGTGGGGCGCAGCCGCCAGCGGCCGGCCCTTGTTCAGGGGCGTCGTGTCCAGCGGGTCGGCCGTACCGTCGCGGCTGCGGATGAGTGCGTCCACCACCAGCCAGGAGCTGTACTGGTCTGACAGCGTGACCGGGAAACCCGCGCCACCGCCTGCACCGCCCCCGGCTCCACCGCCAGCGCCACCACCAGCACCACCACCCGCGCCGCCACCTGCGCCACCGCCTGCGCCACCACCTGCCATTGCTGCCCCAGCCATCGTGCCCTCCACCCCTCAGTTGTCAGGTAAGCCAGCTCGGCGCAGTGCTTCCGCATAACGCCGCCGCGTATCGTTGGCGCCCGCTGGCGAGCGCGCCAGGTAGGACTGCACCGTCAGCCCCGGTTCCAGCAGCCGCAGCTGGGCCAGGCTGTCGCTGGCCTGCTCCAGGCGGCCCAGTTCCGACTGGGCGATGACCAGCGCACGCCAGGTGGGCGAATGGGCCCGGTTGGCGCGCAGCGAGCGTTGCGCGAACTCGGCCGCCAGCTCCAGCCGCCCTGCGGCCAGGGCGGCCGGGGCCGATAAGGCGTCGTAGTAGTAGCGCAGCGGGTCCAGCGGCGACAGGCGCTGCGCCTCCAACACCATGTCCAGTGCGCCCTGGCCCTGCCCCCACAGGCTCTGCACCACGCCCTTGAAGAGCCAGGCCAGGCTGTCGCTGGGGTTGAGGTCGGTGGCGGCGTTCAAGGTGCTCCAGGCCCGGTCAAGGTCACGCAGCATGTGGCACTCGACGAAGCCCCGCATCGACAATGCGAGTGAGCAATTGGGGTCCACATCGAGCGCGCGGCGCACCTGGTCCAGGGCCTGCGCCACCTCGGCCGCAGTGTCGGCCACCAGGCCGCGGGTCACGCGCAGCACATACCACTGCGCCAGCCAGGCGCGCGGCGCGGCCAGGCGCGGGTGGCGCTCGATCAGGTGCTGCAGCTGCTGCGCTGCGCGGTCGAAGTCATCGCGGCCCGAGCGGTGCATCATCGAGATGGCACCGAGCTGCAGCGAATAGCTCTTCAGGTTGGGCGGTGCCTGCAGCAGCGAACGGCCGAACTCGGTGGCCAGCACGGCGGTCTGCACACCGTGGACCAGCGCCGCCAGTGCCTGGCTGTCGGCGGCCAGCAGGTCGGGCACCGATGTCGTGATGCGTTCGGCCCACACCACTTCGCCGCGGCGGCCTTCGGCCAGCTCGGCCATCAGCTCCACATCGGCGCCCGCCGAACGGTAGGTGCCACTGAGCACGTAGTCGGCGCCCAGGCAGGCGGCCATGTCGCGCAGCGGCATGCGGCGGCCCTGGAAAGCGGCACTGGACAGGCGGGACACCACGCGCATGGTGGGCGCACGGCTCAACAGCAGGATGGTGCCTTCGGCAACCCAGTCGCCCAGAGCGGCCTCGGCACCGGTGCCGCCGCCCAGCCGGGCTTCGAAGGGCAGCACAGCCACCATGGCGCGCAGTTCGCCTTCGGGCGCGGCGGCGCGCGGCGCCGGCACCTGCCAGGGCGCTGCCGGCTGCACGCGGAAGGCGCGCACCGGTTCGTCCAGGCCCTTGACGAAGCATTCGCCCAGGTCTTCGAGTTCGGCGTCGAGCCCCAGCACGATCTCGTCGCGTGCCGCCGCACTGATGACGGTTTGACCAGGCCCGGCCAGGCAGCCCACGCGCGCCGCCAGGTTGACACCGCTGCCGAAGATGTCGAGCTGGTCGACCACGATGTCTGCGACGTGGATGCCGCAGCGCAGCTGCAGCCCGGCCCCTGAACCCACGGCGCCGCTGGCGATGCGCGCGTGCAGTTCCGCCGCAGCGGCGCCGGCCTGCGACGCGCTGCCGAATTCGAGCAGCAGGCCGTCGCCCAGGCTCTTCACCAGGCGCCCGCCCAGTGCCGGCAACACCTGGTGCGAGACCTCGTCGACGAAGCGCAGCCAGCGCTCGATGACCTCGCTCTCATGCCGCTGCATGATCTGCACCGACTCCACGATGTCCACCACCAGGATGGCGCGGCGCACCCTGGTGAGGGCGGGCGAGGTGGGGGCGGCGGCGACGCTTTCTGACATGGTCCCGGGGCGGGGGTGAACAGGCAAGGATTCTGCGGGCTGCACCGGGCTGGCAGCAAGCCGTGGCAAGGGTGTGCGGCCGGTGCTGGCGCTGCCTGCTACGCTTGGCGGCCTTCCACTGCACCCACCCGCCATGACCTACTGCGTCGGCATCCGCCTCAACGCCGGCCTCGTGTTCCTGTCCGACAGCCGCACCAATGCCGGGCTGGACGCCATCAGCACCTTCCGCAAGATGATGATCTACGAGCAGCCGGGCGAGCGCTTCATGGTCATGCTCTCGGCCGGCAACCTCTCCATCAGCCAGAGCGTGCGCGAGTTGCTGCAGGTGGAAAGGCTGGACAACGGCGACGAAGAACCGCTGACCATCTGGAACGCCAAGAGCATGTTCGACGCCACGCGCGTGCTCGGCGCCGCCGTGCGCCGCGTTTACCACCAGGACGGCCCCTCGCTGAAGCACGCCGGTGTGGACTTCAACGCCAGCATGGTCTTCGGCGGCCAGATCAAGGGCGAGGCCATGCGCCTGTTCCTCGTCTATTCCGCCGGCAACTTCATCGAAGCCACGCGCGAGACCTGCTTCTTCCAGGTCGGCGAAAGCAAGTACGGCAAGCCCATCCTCGACCGCGTGCTGACGCCCACCACACCACTGGACGAAGCCGCCAAGTGCGCGCTGGTGTCGATGGACAGCACGCTGAAGAGCAACCTCAGCGTGGGCCTGCCGCTGGACCTGCTGGTCTACAACGAAGGCGAGTTCAAGAGCGACCAGCACGCCTGCATCGACGACCGCAACCCCTACTTCCAGATGATCCATGGCACCTGGGGCCAGCGCCTGCGCGAGGTCTTCGAGAGCATCGAAGACCCGCGCTGGGACGGCGGCGATGCCACCCACCCGCTGCTGGTGAAGAGCGAGCGCTACGAGCAGATGCGCAAGATCAGCAAGCCCTCCGAACGCATCGTCTGAGCATGGTTGCGCGCGCCGCAGCAAGGTGCAGTTGCTGCGCCTGATGGTGCGCGGCGACTGCAGCGCTTGACCAACCCTCTCAGTCCACGAAACGCCCGAGCCGCACCGCCGTCCCGCCCGGCTTTAGGTTGCGCGTGCCAGGCATCACCAGCACCGTGTGGTCGTAGGGCGTGGTCACGGTGTGTGCGCCGTCCACGATGATGGGCGTGCCGGCCTTCGCGATCACGGAAAGCCCATCCGTCGGCACCAGGAAGCGCAGCTCGGCCGTGCGTGCCACGACGGCCTGGGTCACGCGCACCAGGCGCTGCACCGGCGGCAGCGGCAGGCGCGCATGGGCCTGCACCCAGGCGGCGTCGGCCAAGCCCGTCAGGCCCAGAAAGCGCACCAGGGCGTCGATGGCCACCTCGGCCGCCGCCGCTTCCCAGTGCTGGCCGCATTCGATGAGCAGCGCGCGCTTCGGGCTCGCCGGGTCGCTGAAGCCACCGCGCTCCACCATGCGCAGGCCGCCCGGGTGGCCGGTGTCCAGCAGCAGGTCGGCCGGCACGCCCAGTTCGCGGGCATAGGCGGCATTCTTGTCGGCCGTGCCGCACACCATCAGCGGGCGGCAGGGCTCGCTCATGCTGTGGATGTCGAGCAGGAAGTCGGCGGCGTCGACGAAGGGCCGCAGCACCCGCGCCCGGCGCAGTTCCACCGAATCGCGCGCGCCGAGCAACGTGTGATCGCCCCAGACGCGGTTGTAGTCCTCGTCGATGTAGCGTGAAGGAAAGGGGTTGGCCGGGTCGAAACGCGCATAGGCCTCGACGTTGGCAAAGGTCAGCGTCAGGCGGCCGCGGCGTGGGCGGAAACCCGTCTTGAGCAGCCAGTCCAGCGCGATGGCACCGCAGATCTCGTTGCCATGCGTCAGCGCCTGCACCAGCACCTGCGGGCCCGCCTCGGGGCCGTCCCAGACGTGCACCCAATCGACACCGGAGTTGCCGGCCTTCCAGCGCGTGATGTCGGGGGCAGTGAGTTCGACGGCAGGCAGATCGGGCACCAGACAACTCCTCGACAAGTGATGGGGCTGCCGCCAGTGGCACGCCGCTTGCTGCGGCCGCGGGATGCCTACAAGACGCGCGGCCGTCAGCAGACCCGGAAGTATCGCCCCGGGCCGACCCGGATGCCCCTCGCAGGCCTTGCCGATAGCATCGCGTCGGCTTTGCACCGCTGCGGTGCCACGCTTCCCGTCAACCGGTCATGGCCAGGCCTCTCAGGAGAAGATCGATGCAAGAACATGAACTGCGCCAGCTGATCGAAGAGGTGCGCGAAGGCCAGCTGCCCCGGCGCGACTTCATCCAGCGTCTGGTGGGCGTGGGTCTCACGGCACCCATGGCCAGCATGCTGCTCATGCACGCCGGCGTGGCCCAGGCACAGGCCAACCCGGTCTACAAGCCCACCAGGCGTGGCGGCGGTGGGCCGCTGAAGGTGCTGTGGTGGCAGGGCACCACGCTGCTGCAACCGCACTTCGCCAGCGGCACGAAAGACCAGGAAGGCTCGCGCATCTTCTACGAGCCGCTGGCCAGCTGGGACAACGACGGCAACCTGGTGCCGATCCTGGCCGCCGAGATCCCCACGCGTGACAACGGCGGCGTGGCGGCCGACGGCAAGAGCGTGACCTGGAAGCTCAAGCGCAACGTCACCTGGCACGACGGCCAGCCCTTCACCGCCGACGACTGCGTCTTCACCTGGGAGTTCGCCAAGGACCCGGCCACCGCGGCGGTGACTGCCGGCGTCTACAAGGACGTGGTCGTTACCAAGATCGACAGCCACACCGTGCGCGTCAGCTTCGCCCGGCCCTCGCCCTTCTGGGCCACCACCTTCGTGGCGGCCGAGGGCATGATCATTCCCAAGCACCTGTTCGGGCCCTATGCCGGCGCCAAGTCGCGCGAGGCGCCGAACAACCTGAAGCCGGTGGGCACCGGGCCCTACAAGTTCGTCGACTTCAAGCCGGGTGACCTGGTCAGCGGCGCGCTGAACCCGAACTACCACATGCCCAACCGGCCGCACTTCGACACCATCGAGATGAAGGGCGGCGGCGACGCCACCAGCGCCGCGCGCGCGGTGCTGCAGACCGGCGAGTACGACTACGCCTGGAACCTGCAGGTCGAAGACGAAGTGCTCAAACGCCTGGAAGCCGGCGGCAAGGGCCGTGCGCACATCGTGCCCAGCGGCGACATCGAGTTCATGCTGCTCAACATCACCGACCCGGTGACCGAGGTCGAGGGCGAGCGCTGCCACATCAGCACCAAGCACTTCGCCTTCACCGACCCGGCGGTAAGACTGGCGATGTCGCTGCTGTGCGACCGCCAGAGCGTGCAGGAATTCATCTACGGCCGCACCGGCGTGGCCACGGCCAACTTCATCAACAACCCGGCCAAGTTCCGCTCGCCCAACAACAAGTTCGAGTTCAATCTCGACAAGGCCAACCAGATCCTGGACGCCGCGGGCTGGAAGCGCGGCAGCGACGGCGTGCGCGAGAAGGGCGGCAAGAAGCTGAAGTTCGTCTACCAGACGAGCATCAACGCGTCGCGCCAGAAGACGCAGGCCATCGTCAAGCAGGCCTGCGGCAAGGCCGGCATCGAACTGGAACTGAAGTCGGTGACCGGCAGCGTGTTCTTCTCGTCCGATGTCGCCAACCCCGACACCTACGGCAAGTTCTACTGCGACATGCAGATGTACACCACGACCATGACGCAGCCCGACCCCGAGCGCTTCATGGACCAGTTCCTCAGCAAGGAGGTCTCGAACAAGGCCAACAAGTGGCAGGGCCGGAACATCTCGCGCTGGCGCAGCGAGGAGTACGACAAGACCTATGCCCTGGCCGAGACCGAGTTCGACCCGGTCAAGCGCGCCGCGCACTTCATCAAGCTCAACGACCTGCCGGTGAAGGACAACGTCATCGTCCCGCTCATCAGCCGGCCGCGCGTGCGTGGCGCCAACCTGAAACTCGTGACCACGCTCTCGGGCTGGGACCTCGACTTCTCGGGCCTGCAGAACTGGTACCGCGAGTCATGAGCCGCACGACCCAAGCTCAGTTGCGCGCCGCCATCGAGCAGGTGCGTGAAGGCCGCCTGCCGCGGCGCGCCTTCATCGCGCGCATGGGCCTGCTCGGCGTGGCCGCGCCCATGGCCAGCCTGATGCTGCTGGACGCCGGCATCGCGCAGACGCCCGCTTCCAGCTACAAACCCACCAAGCGCGGCGGCGGCGGCGTGCTGCGCTGCCTGTTCTGGCAAGGGCCGACACTGCTGAACCCGCACTTCGCCACCGGCACGAAAGACGAGGAAGGTTCACGCGTCTTCCACGAACCCCTGGCCTACTGGGATGCCGACGCCAACCTCATCCCTGTGCTGGCAGCTGAGCTGCCCAGCCGCGACAACGGCGGGCTCAGCGCCGACGGCAAGAGCGTGGTGTGGAAGCTGAAGAAGGGCGTGAGCTGGCACGACGGCGCACCCTTCACCGCCGATGACGTGCTGTTCAACTGGCAGTTCGCCACCGACGACGCCACCGCCGCCGTCACCGGCGGCAACTACGAAGGCGTGAAGGTCGAGAAGATCGACGCCCACACCGTGCGTTTCGTCTTCGCCAAGCCGGCGCCTTTCTGGCCCGGCGGCTACAGCACCCAGCAGCTCATTCCGCGCCACCTGTTTGCACCCTACCTGGGCGCCAAGTCGCGCGAGGCGCCGGCCAACCTGAAGCCGGTGGGCACCGGGCCCTACAAGTTCGTCGACTTCAAGCCGGGCGACATGCTGCGCGGCGAACTCAACCCCAACTACCACCTGCCCAACCGGCCCTACTTCGACCGCATCGAATTGAAGGGTGGCGGCGACGCCACCAGCGCCGCGCGCGCCGTGCTGCAGACTGGCGAGTACGACCACGCCTGGAACCTGCTGGTGGAAGACGAGGTGCTCAAGCGCCTGGAAACCGGCGGCAAGGGTCGCGTGGTGTTTGCGCCGGGCGGCTCTACCGAAGCCGTTTACCTGAACTGCACCGACCCGAACACCGAAGTGGACGGTGAACGCTCGCACGTGTCGACGCGCCACTTCGCCTTCAACGATTCTGCCGTGCGCCAGGCCATGGCGCTGCTCATCGACCGCCAGGGCATCCAGGAGTTCATCTTCGGCCGCGCCGGCATGGCCACGGCCAACTTCGTCAACAACCCGATGCGCTTCCGCAGCCCGAACCGGAAGATGGAGTTCAACGTCGACAAGGCCAATGCGCTGCTCGACGGTGCAGGCTGGAAACGCGGCGCCGACGGCGTGCGCGAAAAGGGCGGCCGCAAGCTCAAGCTGCTGTTCCAGACCAGCATCAACGGGCCGCGGCAGAAGGTGCAGGCCATCATCAAGCAGAACTGCGCCAAGGCCGGCATCGAACTCGAACTCAAAACCGTGGTGGCCAGCGTCTACTTCTCGTCCGACATCGCCAACCCCGACACCTACGGCAAGTTCTACGCCGACATGCAGATGTACAACGTGGCGCAGGGCCGGCCCGACCCCGACCGTCACATGCAGCGCTTCGCGTCGTGGGAGATGGCCAGCAAGGCCAACAAGTGGCTGGGCGTGAACCTGGTGCGCTGGAAGAACGACGAGTTCGACAAGGCCTACCGCGCCGCCGAGCTGGAGCTCGACCCGGTCAAGCGCGCCGCGCTGTTCATCCGCATGAACGACATCGTCTGCGGCGAAGGCCATGTCATCCCGCTGCTGGCGCGCCCTGCGGTGGCCGGCATGGCCAACAAGCTGGTCGGAGCCATCTCGGGCTGGTCGGTGGACATGGCCGGCCTGGCAGACTGGTACCGAGAGGCCTGAGGTGACGCCGCCGCGCGGGCGACGGAACACAGAAGCCCGGCTGCGCAGTTGGGTGGAACAGGTGCGCGAAGGCCGGCTGCCCCGGCGCGACTTCATCGCGCGCCTGGGCGCCCTGGGCGTGGCCGCGCCGATGGCAGGTCTGATGCTGATGAATGCCGGCGTGGCGCAGGCGCAGGCAGACTTCGTCTATGCGCCCACGAAGCGCGGCGGCGGCGGCACGCTCAAGCTGCTGGAATGGCAGGGCCCGACGCTGCTCAACCCGCACTTCGCCACCGGCGTGAAGGACGGCACCGGCTCGCGCATCTTCTACGAGGCGCTGGCCGAGTTTGACGCCGAGGGCAACCTGCGGCCCGTGCTGGCCGCCGAAATCCCCAGCCGCGACAACGGCGGTCTGGCCGCCGACGGCAGGAGCGTGGTCTGGAAACTGAAGCGCGGCGTCACCTGGCACGACGGCCAGCCCTTCACCGCCGACGACGTGGTCTTCAACTGGCAGTTCGCCACCGACCCCGCCAGCGCCGCCGTCACCGCCGGCAACTACCAGCACCTGAAGATCGAGAAGATCGACACGCACACCGTGCGCGTGGTCTTCGACAAGCCGGCGCCCTTCTGGCCCGGCCTCTACTCGCAGACCATGCTGGTGCCGCGCCACCTCTTCGTGGCCTACAGCGGCAACCGCTCGCGCGACGCGCCCACCAACCACAAGCCCGTGGGCACCGGGCCCTACCGCTTCCTGAGCTTCAAGCCCGCCGACAGCCTGAGCGCCGAACTCAACCCGAACTATCACGTGCCGAACCGCCCGCACTTCGATCGCCTGGAGGTGAAGGCCGGCGGCGACGCCACCTCGGCTGCGCGCGCCGTGCTGCAGACCGGCGAGTACGACTACGCCGGCACGTTGGTGGTCGAAGACGAGGTGCTCAAGCGCCTGGAAGCCGGTGGCAAGGGGCGCGTGGCCTTCACCAGCGGCAGCAGCACCACCGCCGTCTACCTGAACTTCACCGACCCAGCCGTCGAGGTGGAAGGCGAGCGCTCGCACGCCAAGACCCGCCACCCGCTGTTCAGCGACCCGGCGGTGCGCCGCGCGATGTCGCTGCTGGTCGACCGCGCCAGCATCCAGTCCTTCATCTACGGCCGCTCGGGCGTGGCCAGCGGCAACTTCGTCAACAACCCGGCGCGCTACCGCAGCGCGCGGCCGCTGCCGGCATACGGCATCGAGAAGGCGCGCCAGGTGCTCGACGCCGCCGGCTGGAAGCCCGGTCCGGGCGGCGTGCGTGCCAAGGACGGTCGCACGCTCACCCTGCTGTTCCAGGCCTCCATCGGACCGGTCACCGAGAAGCTGATGGCAGCCATCAAGGCCGCGGCCGAGAAGGCCGGTTTCCGCGTCGAGCTGAAGACCGTGCCCAACAGCGTGTTCTTCTCGTCGGATGTCGGCAACCCCGACATTGCCGGCAAGTTCCTGGCCGACCTGATGACGCTGAACTGGACCAACTTCAGCCCCGACCCCGAGGGCATGACGCAATGCTTCGCGTCCTGGGAAGTGGCGACCAAGGCCAACAAGTGGCAGGGCCAGAACCTGACACGCTGGCAGAACGCCGAGTACGACGCGCTGTACCGCGCCACCGAGACCGAGCTCGATGCGGTCAAGCGGGCCGCGCTCTTCGTGCGCATGAACGACCTGGTGTGCAACGACGGTTACGTCATCCCGGTGATCGCGCGCAACACCACGCGCGCCTTCGGCAACCGCCTGCGCGCGCCGCTGTCGCCCTGGGCCCTGGACATGGCCTCGCTGGCCGACTGGTACCGCGTGGCCTGATGAGCGCCGACTTGAACGAAGCCCGTCTGCAAGCGCTGCTGGCGCAGGTGTGCGCCGGTGGCCTGTCGCGCCGCGGCTTCGTCGCGCGGCTCGCAGCATGGGGTGTGATGGCGCCGATGGCACAGCTGCTGCTGGCCGACGCCGGCCTGGCGCAGGCGCCCACGCCCTTCGCCTACAAGCCCACGCGGCGCGGCGGTGGCGGCCAGCTCAAGCTGCTGTACTGGCAGGGCCCCACGCTGCTGAACCCGCACTTCGCCACCGGGCAGAAAGACCAGGAAGGCGCGCGCCTGTTCTACGAACCGCTGGCCGCCTGGGACGCCGAAGGCAAGCTGCTTCCCGTGCTGGCCGCAGAGATCCCCAGCCGCGCCAATGGCGCCGTCTCTGCCGACGGCCGCAGCGTGCTGTGGAAGCTCAAGGCCGGCGTCACCTGGCACGACGGCAAGCCCTTCACCGCCGATGACGTGGTCTTCAACTGGCGCTACGCGATCGACCCTGCCACCGCCGCCGTGACGCTGGGTGAATACGCCGGCCTGAAGATGGAGAAGGTCGATGCATTGACGGTGCGCGTGCTCTTCGACCAGCCCACGCCCTTCTGGCCCGGCACCTACTCGCGCACGATGCTGCTGCCACGCCACGTCTTCGAGCCCTACATCGGCGCCAAGTCGCGCGATGCGCCGGCCAACCTCAAGCCGGTGGGCACTGGGCCCTATCGCTTCGTCGAATTCAAGCCGGGCGACCTGGTGCGCGGCGTGCTGAACCCGAACTACCACCTGCCCAACCGTCCGCACTTCGACAGCGTTGAAGTCAAGGGCGGCGGCGACACCGTGTCGGCCGCACGCGCCGTGCTGCAGACCGGCGAATTCGACTTCGCCTGGAACCTGCAGGTCGAAGACGAAGTGCTGCGCCGCATGGAAGCCGCTGGCAAGGGCCGCCTCGTCTATTCGCTGGCCGGCGGCGTTGAATTCATCCTGCTCAACTGGAGCGACCCGAACACCGAAGTCGGCGGCGAGCGCGCCAACCCGAAGTCACGCCACCCCCTCTTCGCCGATGCCGCCGTGCGCCACGCCATCGCCCTGCTGGTCGACCGCCAGGGTGTGCAGAGCGTGGTCTATGGCCGCGCCGGCATTGCCACCGCCAACATCGTCAACAACCCGGCGCCCTTCCGCAGCCCGAACATGAAGCTGGAGTTCAGCGTCGACAAGGCCAACGCGCTGCTCGACGCTGCCGGCTGGCAACGCGGCGAAGGCGGCGTGCGCGCCAAGGACGGCAAGCGCCTGCAGCTGGTGTTCCAGACCGCCACCAATTCGGCGCGCCAGAAGACCCAGGCCATCGTCAAGCAGGCGGCGCAGAAGGCCGGCATCGCCATCGAGCTGAAGTCGGTGGCGGCCTCGGTGTTCTTTTCATCGGACTTGGGCAACCCCGACACGATGTCCAAGTTCTGGGCCGACATGCAGATGTACACCAACTCGATGGGCCGGCCCGACCCGGCGCGCTTCATGGACCAGTTCGTCTCCTGGGAGCTCTCGTCCAAGGCCAACAAGTGGCAGGGCACGAACATCGGCCGCTGGCGCGACGATGCCTACGACAAGGCCTACCGCGAGTCCGAGACCGAGCTCGACCCCGTCAAGCGCGCGGCGCTCTACATCCGCATGAATGACCTGCTGTGCAGCAGCCACCACGTCATCCCCGTGGTGCACCGTCCCGACGTGAGCGGGCTCGGGCGCACACTGCGCGCGCCGATGTCGGGCTGGGATCTCGGTGTGGGCTTCATCCAGGACTGGTACCGGGAGCCCGCATGAACGAAGCCCAGATCCGGCGCTGCATCGACGACGTGCGCCAGGGCGCCCTGCCGCGGCGCGACTTCATGGCCTTGATGGCGCGTGCCGGTGTCATGGCCCCCATGGCCGCGCTGCTGCTGGCCGATGCCGGCCTGGCGCAGCCCAGGCCGGTGGACTACCCGCCCACCCAACGCGGCGGCGGCGGCGCTGTCAAGCTCCTGTTCTGGCAAGGCCCCACGCTGCTCAACCCGCACTTCGCCACCGGCAGCAAGGACGCCGAAGGCTGCGCCCTGTTCTATGAAGCGCTGATGCGCTGGGACGCCGCCGGCTTCCCGGTGCCCGTGCTGGCCGCCGAGCTGCCCACGCGCGCCAACGGCGGCATTGCGGCCGATGGCAAGAGCGTAGTCTGGAAGCTCAAGCGGGGCGTGCTCTGGCACGACGGTCAGCCCTTCACCGCCGACGACGTGGTCTTCAACTGGCGCTACGCCACCGACACGGCCAGCGCGGCAGTGACCATCGCCAACTACGAAAATGTGCGTGCGGTGGAAAAGATCGACAGCCACACCGTGCGCATCCAGTTCGGCAAGCCCACCGCGCTGTGGATGCGCACCGCCACCGGCCACATCGTGCCCAGACACCTGTTCGAGCCCTACAAGGGCGCGAAGTCGCGCGAGGCGCCAGCCAACCTGAAGCCGGTGGGCACGGGGCCCTATCGCTTTGCCGAGTTCAAGCCTGGCGACCTGCTGCGCGGCATCCTCAACCCGACCTACCACCAGCCCAACCGCCCGCACTTCGACAGCATCGAACTGAAGGGCGGCGGCGACGCCGCGTCGGCTGCGCGCGCCGTGCTACAGACGGGTGAATACGACTTCGCCTGGAACATCCAGGTCGAGGACGAGGTGCTCAAGCGCATGGAGCAAAGCGGCAAGGGCCGCGCCGAGTTCGCGCCCAGCGGCAGCACCGAGATCATCCTCGTCAACCGCGCCGACCCCAACACCGAGTTCCAGGGCGAGCGCGCGCACCCCAAGTCGCGCCACCCCATCCTGTCTGACATCCGGGTCCGGCAGGCGCTGAACATGCTGGTCGACCGCAAGTCCATCCAGGAAGCGCTGTATGGCCGCGCCGGCGTGGCCACCACCAACATCGTCAACAACCCCGAGCGCTACAACAGCCCCAACACCAAGGTCGAGTTCAGCGTCGACAAGGCCAACGCGCTGCTGGAAGCCGCCGGCTGGAAGCGTGGCGCCGACGGCCTGCGCGCCAAGGACGGCAAGCCGCTCAAGCTGGTCTTCCAGACCTCCACCAACCCGGTGCGGCAGAAGGTGCAGGCCATCTTCAAGCAGAGCTGCGGCAAGGCCGGCATCGAGCTCGAACTGAAGGCGGTGACGGCGGCGGTGTTCTTTTCGTCCGACGTCGGCAACCCCGACACCGCGGGCAAGTTCTGGGCTGACCTGGAGATGTTCGCCAATGCCGGCCGCGCGCCCGAGCCCGACCAGTTCATGCTGTGGTACGCCTCGTGGCAGGCTTCGAGCAAGGCCAACAAGTGGCAGAGCGTGAACCGCTCGCGCTGGGCCAATGACGAATACGACCGCCTGCTGCGGCAGTGCGAGGTGGAGCTCGACGCCGTGAAGCGCGCCGCGCTCATCATCCGCATGAACGACATCGCCTGCCTGGACGTGGCGGCCATTCCGGTGGTCTACCGCCCCACGGTGAACGGCCTTGCGGCCAAGCTGGTGGCGCCCACCAGCGGCTGGGACACCGAACTCAGCGCGCTGGCCGACTGGTACCGTAAATCATGACTGACATCCACGAAGCCCGCATTTGCAGACTGCTGGCCCGCGTGCGTGCAGGCCGCTTGCCACGCCGCGCCTTCGTCGCGCAACTGGCCGCCTGGGGCGTGGCCGCGCCACTGGCGCAGATGCTGCTGGCCCACGAAGGCCTGGCGCAGCCCGCCGCGGCCACCTACAAACCCACCAAACGCGGCGGTGGCGGCATGCTCAAGCTGCTGATGTGGCAGGGCCCGACGCTGCTCAACCCGCACTTCGCCACTGGCGCCAAAGACGCCGACGGCTGCTGCCTCTTCTACGAGACCCTGTTCCGCTTCAACACCCAGGGCGACCCGGTGGGCCTGCTGGCGGCCGAGGTCCCCACGCGCGCCAATGGCGGCATCGCGGCCGACGGCAAGACCGTCACCTGGAAGCTCAAGCGCGGCGTGCTCTGGCACGACGGCAAACCCTTCACCGCCGACGACGTGGTCTTCAACTGGCAGTACGCCGTGGACCCGGCCACCGCTGCCGTCAGCAGCAGCGGCTACGAAGGCGTGAAGGCGGTGGAGAAGGTGGACGCACACACCGTGCGCGTGGTCTTCGAGAAGCCCAGCCCGGCCTGGGAGCGCGGCGGCCAGGTGTCGCTGGTGCCCAAGCACATCTTCGGGCCTTACACCGGCGAGAAGTCGCGCGACGCACCGGCCAACCTGAAGCCCGTCGGCACCGGGCCTTATCGCTTCGTCGAGTTCAAGCCCGGCGACCTCTTGCGCGGCGAACTCAACCCGAGCTATCACCAGCCCAACAAGCCGCACTTCGACAGCGTCGAGATCAAGGGCGGCGGCGACCCCACGTCGGCGGCGCGCGCCGTGCTGCAGACGGGCGAGTACGACTTCGCCTGGAACCTGCAGGTGGAAGACGAGGTGCTCAAGCGCCTGGAAGCCAGCGGCAAGGGCCGCGTGGCCTTTAGCGACAGCGGCGCGGTGGAGTTCATCCTCTTCCAGTTCGCCGACCCGCTGGCTGAAGTGGATGGCGAGCGCGCGTCACCGAAATCGCGCCACCCGCTGCTGAGCGACCCTGCCGTGCGCCAGGCGTTGAACCTGCTGGCCGACCGCAAGGGCATGCAGGACTACGTCTTCGGCCGCACCGGCATCGCCACGCCCAACTTCATCAACAACCCGGCGCGCTACAACAGCACGGCCAGCAAGGCCGAGTTCAACATCGACAAGGCCAATGCCGTGCTCGACGCCGCCGGCTGGAAGCGCGGTTCCGACGGCCTGCGCGAGAAGGGCGGGCGCAAGCTGAAGCTGCTGTTCCAGACCTCCACCAACCCCGTGCGCCAGAAGGTGCAGGCCATCTTCAAGCAAGCCTGCGCCAAGGCCGGCATCGAGATCGAACTGAAGAGCGTGACGGCGGCCGTGTTCTTTTCGTCGGACGTGGGCAACCCCGACACCGCCAACAAGTTCTGGGCCGACCTGCAGATGCTGGGCATCACCGGCCGGCCGCCCGACCCGGCGCTGCTGATGCTGCGCTTCGTGAGCTGGGAAATCTCCAGCAAGGCCAACAAATGGCAGGGCCGCAATGTCTCGCGCTGGTCGAATGCAGAGTTCGACAAGCTCTTCAACGACGCAGAGACCGAGCTCGACCCCCTCAAGCGCGTGGCCCTCATCGTGCGCATGAACGACCTGCTGAACACGCACAATGCACTGATCCCGATTGCCTACCGTCCCATCGTCTCGGGGCTGGCCAGCAAGCTGGTGGCGCCGGTGTCCGGCTGGGACGCGCGCCTGGCCGAGATCGCCGACTGGTACCGAGAAACATGACCCACCCCCGTAGCGCCTGCGGCGCTTCCCCCTCAAGGGGGCGACGCCAGCAGCCCGGCAGAGCCGGTTCTGCGGCGTCTGCTTGATCAACACACTGCCGACATGGGTCCGTACCTCCTCCGCCGCATCCTCATCGCCCTGCCCAGCCTGCTGGGCATCAGCGCCGTACTTTTCACGGTATTGGCGCTGGCGCCGGGCGACCCTTTCGAGGAACTGGCCACCAACCCCAACGTGCCGGCCGAGGTGAAGCAGATGCTGCGCGCCAAGTTCGGCCTGGACGACCCGGTGTGGCAGCGCTACTTCCGCTGG